>JAEUKN010000032.1 GCA_016794305.1 Alphaproteobacteria bacterium
GAATGTCATTCGTGCGGCATGATGGTATTCCGGCAATTCAGTATTGCAAGTATACTTGGAATACTTGCGGTTATCAGTTGGAAATGACGGGTTTAACGGTTCCACGGACGGAATTGCAAAATATTGTGGGTGATGAGGATATCTCGCGCCGCGGCGGAGGTTTCTTTTGATGATTTGTCCATATTTTCTATCCATAGGGAGGGAATGCCCGCACCAACGGCGTTCACCATCTCTCGCGGTGTTGGTAATTGAGCGAGGAAAATATAATCATCCAAAATGCTTAATCCATGTTTGATCGCCCCGCAAATTAATCGGTTGAGCGGTGTCATCAGATAGGAATATTTCTGGCTGGCCACACTGGTTTTTTCTTGCAAAATTTGTTCCGCAAATCCCACCGCCAGATGGGTTGAAGCAACGAGTGAAAAAATATCTCCATCCCTATTGCGCGCCAAGGCTGCCCCCCATGACTCATGTTTGGGCCTCACTGCCGCAATGATTTTCTTGAATTCTGTGCAAGAGGCCATAGGGATTTTTTTAACCTCAATCGGATTTTGTTCGGGTGAAATAGCGGTTGCATGCGGCGGGTGGATCGGCTCAATCGCCCGTAACTTGCGGTTAAGCTTATAAATCTCAATACCGGCCTGGGCCATAATGCTCAGCGACATATCCTGAAATTCTTGACCCCTGCGCGTGGCGAAATCTTTTTCAAACCCTTTGTGATCAATATAAACTTGGGTGATGCCGCATTCGGTGATCGCCTTGGCACAATTGGGGCAACATGGATCGGTGATGGCAATGGCTGCCCCCTGAGATGCAATGGGAAAACGCAGTAAACAATTAATTTCGGCGTGAATCGTACCGCTGCTATCCCCTATGCGAACTTCGTGACCTAGCCTTTCCAGTATAATCATCGGCCATTCATTGGTATGCGCACAGACGTGCATGTCTTTATATAGGCACGCGGCTACTTTATTATGCTCGTGCTGACTGGTGAGGACAATGTCCACAGCTTGCTGCATCGCCAGAAACGGATCAAAGTGGGGATTCATAAAAACATTTAAACCTTTGGGATTATTCCAACAAAATCGCCTGCGCTGCAGCCTTACCAAACAGCCAGCCTTGGCCTTTATCCACACCGATGGAGTTAAGAAAATCGCGTTGTTCCGTTGTTTCAATCATTTCCGCCACCACATAAATGCCCATTTCATGGCAAAGCTGGGTCATGCTTTTCACCATCGTCGCATCGCGTATATTTTGTGTGACTTGACGAATATAGGACCCATCAATTTTTACCCCATCCACATTGAGGCCATGCAAATATTGAAATGACGCAGAGCCCGCGCCAAAGTCATCCAGACACACGGCATAGGATTTGCTGCGCAGCATTTGGATGTGAGCATCCACTTTCTTCAGGTCTTTAATCTCACTCGACTCCGTAATCTCAAACATGAGATGCGCTGCGGCTTTGGGATATTCGTCCAGCGTATTCAGTAATTTTTTGACAAATCGTTCATTTTCGATGGATTGCCCTGATAAATTCACCGCGAATTTGCCGATTTTTTTGTGACGATTGCGGTCGGTATATTTGATACATTGGCGGCAAATGGCCAAATCCATGTCAAGGCTGAGGCCGATATCCTCACTCATCGTGATCAACTCAAACGGAGATTCGTCGCCATTAAAGCGGACTAACACTTCGTGATGCGAGATTTTACCGCTCGCCAAATCCACAATCGGTTGGAAGAACAGGCGAAAATCTTGGTGCGAGATTAAGCGTTTGAGATTGGTGATTTTGGTGGCATTTTCCTCCAGAAAACTTGCAAAGGCCGTCTTTAAATCACCGGATACGGCATCAAGCCCTTTTTTCTGCATTTTTTCAATCGTATAAAAGATTGCGCGCGTGGCTTCTCGGGCGGTTAGGCTGCTTAAATCACCCTCAATATTTTTGGATTTCATGCCCACTGCGCCGCCTAAATCATATTGAGTGAGCAGGCTTGTCATTTTCTCCCGCAGAGCATTGTCCTCCCCATCTTCATTTTCCCGCAGCAACAGGAACTTTCCATCCTCTACCTTCACGGCCGACTCGCCATCAAGCGAGCTTTCCATCATCAATTCGCCAATTGAAGCCGTCAAAGCATTCCAACTTTTTTGATCCAGTTTTTTTTGCGCCTTATTCATGCCGTCCAGTTGGATGAGTTCAACCTTGGCATCACGTTCACCGTCAATAATATCGGCAATTTTCCGGCGCAAAATTTGGTCGAAATCTTTCAGCGATGCAGGCTCGGAGCTTGATTTTTCCAGTCTGTTAAACTCAATAAAACTGATCAGTGCATCGGCATAAGAGAGCGCAATATAGTACGGACCGCCTGCATTGAGCATAAAGCTAGAGATAAAAACCGCACGCCCCTTGATGGTCGAATTGAGGGCAGAATTTTTATGCTTGATCGTCTCTAGGTAAGGGCCTTGCTTTGACCCGATTTTGGTGTTGAGGCGAATAATTTCGCAGATATCATGATCTTGCGGCACAAATAAATCGCAAAAACTTTGGCGCAGCAATTCCCCCTCTTCAAACCCGGTCATGGCGCGTACGGCCCCCGATGCAAAGGTAATTCGTCCGTCCCCATTCATTTCCACGAGCATGTCCGCCGCCGCAAATGCGAAGGCCAAAAATCGGTCGCGTTGATGCTTTAAATCTGACTCGGACAACATTTGCTATCCAGTATGACAACCAAAAATTTTAAAAGAGTAAATATTTTATGGAATTTTAGAGCGACTCAAGGAAGGATTAAAATGGATCAGTTTCTAACCATCTGTACAATACATAATCCAGGCCTCAAAATTTCTTGATTTTTGAAACGAAAATCTCTATTATAATTTTATTACAATATGTTAGGAACCTGTTCATGCTCTCGCTGAGACAATTTTGGGGGACATTATGGCTATGACTGCTGCTGAAATTGAGACCCTGATTCGCCAAAAACTCCCCGACTCCGTGATTGATATTACGGATCTGGCCGGTGATGGGAATCATTATCAGGCCAGCATTAGCTCTGCTGAATTTGCAGGAAAAAGCAAATTGCAACAACATAAAATGGTCTATGACGCTTTGGGCGACCGCATGGGCGGCGAATTACATGCCCTCTCAATTAAAACCACGGCCAAAACATAAAATAAAATATGGTTAACGGTTCCGGCCAATCCTTTAATTTTTACTGAATGGAGATAAAATGAGCGAAAATCCTTTATTTGATACAATCCGCCGTGACTTGGCCGAAAATGACGTTGTCCTATATATGAAGGGAACCGCCAGCTTCCCTCAATGCGGCTTTTCTGCGGTTGTTGTCAATATTTTGACCATGCTTGGCGTGCCGTTTAAGGCAATTAATATTTTAGAGGACGATGCCATCCGCCAAGCAATTAAAGATTTCGCCAATTGGCCAACCATTCCCCAGCTTTATATCAAGGGCGAATTTATCGGCGGGTGCGACATCACCAAGGAAATGTTCGAAAACGGCGAATTACAAGATATGTTGCGGGATAAAAACATTCGTTTCCGCGATGCGGCCTAAAACCCTGTCCATGATCTGGCCGCGGCGATATTTCAATTTAAAATGGCCTCGCTTTAAAATGGTTTCACGACGGCCAACAGGATAATCCCAATCATCAAAATGGTTGGGATTTCATTCCAGATGCGAAAAAATTTGGCCGTCTTGGTATTGCGATCCAGCTCAAAATTCTTGCGTGACCGCGCAAAGAGGTGATGCGCAGCAAACATTCCCACCAATAATAAGATTTTCGCGTGCATCCACGGCATTTTGATCAGTTCCGGATTGGCCCAGAACATAAGGCCGCCAAAAATAATCATCGCGATCATCGCCGGATTGATAATAAAGCGCAGCAATCGTCGCTCCATCACTTTGAGAGTCTCAGAAAGTTCACCGCCTGCGACTGCGCTCACATGATAAATAAAGAGACGTGGCAAATAGAGCATACCCGCCATAAAAGCCACCATGGAAATAATATGTAGAGCCTTAATCCAGCCATAATAGGTCAGTAAAAAATCTTGCATAAGAGCCTCAAGCCTATATTTTAAAAGATATTGAATAAGCCTCGGTTATATTTCAAATCTTGGGAACATACAATCGCGGAAATTATTCCATTTGATTAGGCGCGCAATCATCGTTATAGTCGCTTAATTTCAGAGTTTGCTTGCAATCTCTTAAAAATACTTTCACTTTATGGCGGACCCTGCACAGTTCGCTCATAAAGTGAGGAATGATAACTTTAATTAGCACAAAAGTAGGTTTCACAATGAATTTGGATAAGATTGCAACCGGAAAAAATCCCCCCGAAGACATTAATGTCGTGATTGAAAATCCGATGGCGGGGTCGCCCGTGAAATATGAAATGGACAAAGAGTCAGGCGCAATTTTTGTGGATCGTTTCCTGCATACGCCGATGTTTTATCCCGGAAATTACGGATTTTTACCCCATAGTCTGTCGGGTGACGGTGACCCGGTGGATGTGTTGGTGATGGCGCCGCTCGCCGTGATGCCCGGTGCCATTTTGCGCGCGCGCCCCGTGGGTGTGCTGTTGATGGAAGATGACGGCGGCGAAGATGAGAAAATTATCGCCGTGCCGCACGCCAAACTCTACCCCTATCACAATCATGTCAAGGATCTTGAGGATTTACAGCCGATTGACCGTGAACGCATCGCGCATTTCTTTATTCACTATAAAGATCTTGAGCCCGGCAAATGGTCAAAAGTCAAGGGATGGGGCGATGCCGCCATGGCCCGCCAATTGATCCTTGAGGGGATTGAGCGCTATAAGAAAGCTGAATAGGGCTTGGCGCGTGTCCGCACAAAATGATGAGCCGCAGGAGACAAAAGAGGGGATGAGCTCATCATCTTCCGGGGCGCGTATCAATCTTTTGGTGCGGCATCAACCGGGTATCGCCCATCGTATTCGGTCCACCCGCCGTTATAGCCAAATTGTGCGCAGCATGCGCCTGGGGCTGCCCATTGTAATTTTTGCTATCGTGGTGGTGTTGGTGATTTGGACGCGTGATGATGCAGCCGTTGACACAACCACACTCACGCAGACCGAAGCCAAAAACCTCACGCGCAATGAATTGGTTAAGCCGAAATTTCAGGCTTTGGATGATCAAAACCAACCCTATAGCATCACCGCCGATCAGGCGATGCAAAACCAAGAAGATGCGAGTAAAATTATGCTCACGGCACCAAGGGCGCATATCACGCTCAATAGCGGTCGCGCGGTGAATTTAACGGCCCAGGCAGGCGAATATGATCAGGGATCGGGGCAATTGAGGCTCAACGGGGCGGTAAAACTCACACAGGATCAGGGATATGAACTCGAAACTCCTCATGCGGATATTGATCTGGCTCGCAAAACAGTGGTTTCACATGAAATGGTCACGGGCAGCGGGCCAAAGGGGGATATCTCGGCACATGGGCTTGAGGCTAATAGCACACATGGCCAAATCATTTTTAAGGGGCCGGCGAAGCTGATTTTGCGTAGCGCAGCAGGGACGGAGGAGACAGGGGCAGATGCCTCCTCCCCAACCCCTCCCCCTATCCTTGCTCCGGCTACACAATCACCCACCAAAGAATAAAGGGATAACGATTCATCATGTCTTGTTTGAAAAAATTTTGTTTGTGCATGTTGGTGCTGTCAATGCTTGGCGGGATGAAAACAGGTCACGCAGCGGACAAATTACCGTTGGAAATTACCGCCGATCAACAATTGGAATGGAATCAACAGGATCGCACCTATATCGCGCGCGGCAATGCCAAAGCGGTCCAGGGGGAGTTTTCGGTCACGGCGGATACGCTCACCGCGCATTATGCCGACGATGGTCAATCTGTACAAAACGCGGACAAGCAAGCCGCACAGAAAAATAGCGGCGGCGCAGGAAATATTACCAAGCTGACGGCCTCAGGCAATGTCGTTTTACGGTCATCCCGTGATCATGCCACGGCCGCAAACGCGCAATATGATTTGATTACAGAGGTTATTGAATTAAACGGCGCGCGCCCTAAACTTTACAGGGACAATGATGTGTTGGAGGCCGATCAAGTGATCATCACCCTAAAAAACCGCAATTTTGATCATGCTGATGCCGTCGGTAATGTGATTATTACCAAAGGTGCCGCGCAAGGTGATGAGCCCCAAACACAGCCCAAGCAAGACAAATCAGGACAGGGGCAATTACAGCGCGCAGTGGCGGATCACGCGCATTATGACGGCGTAACGGAGATTGTCACGCTCAAGGGCCATGTGAAATTATGGCAGGGGGAAAGCTGGGTGGAGGGGAGTGAGGCCGTGCTTAATTTAAAAAATAAAACCAATATTCTGAAGGCCGCCACAGGCGATAAAAATGCTTCGGGCCGGGTCAAAGGGATTTTTTATTCCGCGCAACCGAGCGCACAAAAGTCAAACACACAAAATGCTCAGGATAAGTCGGGGGATAAATCCAAACCCTAGTCACCTGAAAAAATATCCA
The DNA here is from genome assembly GCA_016794305.1 of Alphaproteobacteria bacterium. Lineage (GTDB taxonomy): Bacteria > Pseudomonadota > Alphaproteobacteria > Micavibrionales > Micavibrionaceae > UBA1573. The sequence goes on from JAEUKN010000032.1 coordinate 6,530, forward strand.
TGGAAAGATTTTTATGACTTTATCCTCTTCATCATATGCGGGACTGCGGGTTGAACGACTCTCCAAATCCTATAAAAAACGCCCGGTGCTGCGGGATGTGAGTTTGCAAGTCAAACGCGGCGAAGCGGTTGCGATTTTGGGCCCAAACGGCGCGGGAAAAACCACATGTTTTTATATTATCACCGGCTTGATCCCGGCAGAGGGCGGAAAAATCTCGCTGGATAAACAAGATATTACCATGCTCCCGATGTATCGCCGCGCACGCCTTGGCATTGGCTATTTACCGCAGGAAGCCTCCATCTTTCGCGGATTGAATGTTGAGGAAAATTTGCGATCCATCCTGCAAATTCAAAAGGATTTAAGTGCCGATGATCAGGATGCATTGTTAGAAGAATTATTGGTGGAATTTTCCATCGGGCATTTGCGCCGCACGCCGGCCATTGCCCTGTCGGGGGGGGAACGGCGGCGGGTGGAAATTGCGCGCGCCTTGGCGTCCCGCCCGCACTTCATATTGTTGGATGAACCGCTGGCGGGTATTGATCCAATCGCGGTGGCGGATATTCGTGCGCTGATCGCGCAGCTTAAAACCCGAAACATCGGCGTGCTGATCACCGATCATAATGTGCGTGATACGCTGGGGATTGTGGACCGCGCCTATGTGCTCCACGGTGGGGTGGTGATTGCCGAAGGCACTCCACAGGAAATTGTCGATCATGACGATGTCCGCCGCGTTTACTTGGGCGAATCATTCGCGCTGTAAACCCTCCTTCAGGTTCCAGACCATTTTTGGTTTGAGTAGACTCGAAAAAAAATGGTCTAAAAGCTTGAGCTTACAAGCTGAGCTTGCTGTATCCGCTCACTCACCAATCGCTCCAAACGTCGGCGGGTTTGCGGTATATCCCTGGTTTGATGGGCAAACGCCCAATATTCAAGGAAATACCCGGTGAGTTTTAACCCCGTGAGGATGTCCGCTTCCTTAATTTCCCCGTTAAAATCCGCCTTAAGAAAATCAGGAAGATTGAGCAATTTGTCACGATAGGGCCTACCCTTTTCAAATGAAACCGCGCAACCTGATTTGGGGCTGACATAGCTCAATGTTTGGTTATCACCGCCCGCAACGCAGCGTGAAAGATCAAGTCCGAATCCCAATTCCTTTAACAATGAAATTTCCCACATCACATAGGACGGCCCCCAGAGCGACCCCGGCAAAAGTTCAAACAATGTGCAAAGCCCGTGATAAATACCGCTATGGCTTTGATGATCGGGAAGCAGAGAATCGCATAGGCCGCAAGCCGAGAGAAATGCCGCCAAACGCAAGGGGCAGTTTAGGATCGGCGCAGAAAAATTTTGTGAATCCAGAATGTTAAAACGCCCCAAATAATCCGCTGTTCGTGATTGCCATTCCACACTCACGCCATTGCCAATACCGAGTAAAGCGCGGTTTTTGGCCGATTGTGCGCCATAAACATATCCCGAATACCGACCATGATCCGCACATAAAATAGAAATCACGGCACCCGTTTCTCCGTGTGGCCGCAGTGAAAGAATAATGCCGTTATCTTGCCATTGTTCCATGAATGTGACGCATCAGTCCCTTAATATAATTCCTTTTTCCAGTTACGTAGAATCGAGAAAATGGTCTAACTATTTGTTTTGTCGCATTTTGTTGCGACTAACCGGCTTCCACTTAATCGCAAATTGCTCTAGCTACCGAGAGTGATGACCTCACGTCCGCTTTTCACCCATCCTTTGATCCCACCGGCGAGCGAGAAAACATTCCTATAGCCCATTTTTTGCAAATTATCGGCGGCAAGGGCCGATCGATTGCCGCTCCCGCAATAGAGCACAACAGCAGAGTCTTTTTGGGGCACAAGAGTATGGATTTTTGCCTCGACCCACCCTTTGCTCAGATGATATGCACGCGCGATATGATAGGAAGAAAACTCTTCGGCCTCCCGCACATCAATCAGCAATGGCGGGGTAGCGGACTCAAGAATTTGAGCAAGATCATCTGCGGAAATCTCTTGAATGCGGGACTTTGCGTCTGCGCACAAGCTTTCAAATTCAGCCGTATGAGGGATGGGGGCGGTGTTGATAGTCATCGGAAAGCCTTTGTCTTGTTATATCGGGGTTGGATAGACTCTATTGGATTCGCGCCATAAATCATGAGCGAGTTTTAAGCGGATTTCAAGCCGCCGGCTTAATAATTTGTTCGATAATATGCGTGGTGCTGTAACCCTGGGTGAGGGGGATTAATTTCACTTCGCCGCCATAGGATAACACGGTTGGGACTTCGGGAATTTGATCGAGCGTATAATCAGCCCCTTTAAAATAAATATCGGGTTGAAGATGCTGGATTAATTTGCGGGCGGTTGAGTCATCCCCCGCATGTACTGCCCCAAAAAAGATCACCATATCAATGGAGCCGAGTGCGCCTAACACCACCGCACGCGAATATTGGTCATTCACCGGGCGGCTTGGCCCCTTTAATAATTTCACCGCAATATCGGTATTTAATCCCAATACCAAACGATCACAATAATTGCGGGCATCGTTGAGGTAGTTCACATGCCCCGCATGCATAATGTCAAAACACCCATTGGTAAAACCGATTTTAAGTCCCCGCGCGCGCCAGCGATTGACCTGTTCCAACGCTTCATCCCAATCACAAAGGGGTGCGCGCCGGGCGCGGTCCAGCGCGGTGAAATCACCCGATGGCGTAATTTCCAACATGGAATCGCCTGCATGATCAGACTGCGAAAGAGAATGTTCCAAATCCTGATACCGAATGGGCGCGGTTCCCACTTTCCCCACCACAATACCCCCGGCGATATTGGCGAGAGCCACCGAATCAAACAAATTAGCCCCCGTTGCCAACCCGGCCGCAATGGTGGCAATCACAGTGTCCCCCGCGCCGGAAACATCGAACACCTCCCGCGCATGGGTGCGCAGGTGAACGGGGCGGTTAAAAGATTGACGGTCGGGGGTGCTTGAGATAATGCTCATGCCATCTTGTGACCTGGTTGCGACCACGGCCGCAATCCCGCTTTGGGTGATAAGTTTTTGCGCAGCTTCGACAATATCGGAATCGTTTTCGGTCGCGGCGTTGTGCGTGGCCTCACTCAATTCCTTACGGTTTGGGGTCACGATATCCGCACCGCGATATTTGGAATAATCATTGCCTTTAGGGTCCACCAGCACCGGAATGCCGCATTGTTTGGCCCCCGCAATCACCGTTTGCAAAACTTGCGCACTCAGGCACCCTTTGCCGTAGTCTGAGAGGATCACAGCCCCGTGGAGCGGTAAAATATCCGTGATATGGGTACAGATTTTGCGCTCTAACTCCCCTTCAACATCACGCGCCAGCTCAGAGTCCACGCGCAGCAATTGTTGATGCCCCGCCAAGAATCTAATCTTAACTGTGGTGGGGGCGTGCGGTCGTACAAACAAATCACCCGATGTGCCCCCCGCGGCTTCTGCCAGTCCCATCACCATATGGCCGTAATCATCATCGCCCACAACCCCCACAAGCCGCGCCCCGCACCCCAAGCCGTGAAGGTTAGAGAGCACATTTCCCGCCCCGCCAATCATGCGGTTTTCCTGTTTTGATTTTAAAATAGGGATCGGCCCTTCGGGGGAGATACGCTCAACATCCCCGCGCACGAATCGGTCCAACATCACATCGCCGACAATCAGGATTTTAGTGGAGGCATAACGGCCAATAATTTCGAGCAATGTGCGCGGATCACTCATGGAATATCCCCCATCAAACGGCAAGCGGTCAAAGTACACAAAAATAAACAAATTTTAATGCATTTCTGCCATTTTGTTCACCATTTGTCAATCTTTGACGTATTTAATAGTCATATGGGACAATTTCGTGCGGCTTTTATTTTTCATGGTTGAGCGTATCATGAGTCAAAAAAATATCGGGTTTTTATCACGCATTCAGAATTTATTTCAAAAGAATAAAATTGGGGAAGTGCTGGTTAATCGCGGGCTTTTATCCCCTGAACAATTGCGTTATGCCCTTAAGCAACAAAAAATCACGCGCCAGAATTTGGGGAAAATCCTCCTCTCTCACGGATTAATTTCTAAGGGAGAATTGCGTACAACCTTGATGATTCAGGGGTCCTTGCGTTTTGCCTTGGCTTTGGCGACTTTAACCTTGTCACTCTTCACACTCTCCCCGCGTAGCGCACAGGCGGATGAGATTAAAGACATTCCGCTTTCCATCGCCGTCAATGCGTTGGATATCACCGCGGCCCAAGGCGTGATCCAACCGGCATTATTCGGGTCGGGTGAGCAGCGTTCAAGCGATCTCTCCGCCTTTACCAAATGGAGCGCCATGTTTGATCGTTTTCAGACGGAGGTTGATCAACCATCATCCCAACGCTTGATTCGCCAGTGGCGCGCGGATTTGAGCAGTTTGCGCGGCCGTTCCCTTATGGATATGGTCGTGGGGGTGAATGATCTGATGAATCGCGTGCCCTATATTAACGACAGCCGCAACTGGAATAAATCGGATTTTTGGGAAACCCCGATTGAGTTTTTGAGTCGCGGCGGGGATTGTGAAGACTTCGCGATTGCCAAATATGCCTCGCTGCGCGCGCTGGGTGTGCCGGAATCCCTGATGCGGATTGCCATTGTGAAAGATATGCAGAAAAATATCCCCCACGCAATTCTCATTGTCTACACCGCCGATGGGCCCATGGTGTTGGATAACCAGATTAAATCCGTGATTCGCGCATCCTCTATCCTGCATTATAAGCCGATTTTTTCAATTAACCGCTCGGCCTGGTGGGTGCATATGGATCGTCCGCTTTACAGCCCCGCCCAGCCCACGCAAATTGCATCAGCTGCACGCTAAAGCACTAAACCGCGGCGGTATCCTTACCCCCGCATGGCTTTTTGCAGGGCTTTGGCTTCGTCCACCATTTCCTTATAGGCAAATTGCGCAATTTTTTCGATATCCCCGGCGGCATCGCAATTAGGCGAACGCATTAACAACGGCGTTTGATGGCGAATGGTTTCCTTCACTTTCGGGTCCTGACGCACCATTCCAGCCAGTGGCGGCGAGAGGCGCAAGAAATTTTCACAGGCTTTCAGCAAGGTTTTATAGGTTTTTTCGCCTTCGGCCTTGCTTGAGGCCATATTGACCACAATCGAAATATTTTTCGACATGCCCGCCGCCGCGCCCAATTTGATAAAGGCATAGGCATCAGTCAGTGAGGTCGGTTCATCCGTTGACACCAAAAGCGTGCGCGTGGCACAGGCCGAAAACATGCGCACCGTACGGTCAACACCCGCGCCTAAATCCACGACCACGACATCATAGGCATCCGACAAATCAATTAATTGGTCGCGCAACATGCCCAACCTTTGGCTCGGCAGGGCGGAAAGCGAAGCCTGGCCCGACCGGCCGGCAATAATGTCAAACCCGCCATCTTCATAACGTTGCACGACTTTATCAAGCGACAAGCGGCCGCGAATAACATCGTTCAAATCACGCTTGGGCATTAATCCCAATTGCACATCGACGTTGGCCAACCCCAAATCGCCATCGAATAACAGGGCTTTTTTGCCCATACGGCTGAGCGCATGAGTGAGGGAAATGGAGAAAAATGTTTTCCCCACACCGCCTTTACCCGATGCCACCGCGAGGATATTCTTGCCGCGCGGAAACACAGAGCCATTGGCTAAATCTGGGGAGAGTGTATTTTGAGCTAGTTGCATATCGGTGGCCATTATCGTCGTCCTGTCGGTTTATGGCGTGGAAGGGAAATTTGATGAGGAAGTACGCAGTGTTTTTTGATTGTTTAACTCAGTTGGAAAGAAATAGGATGCAAGACGGCGCGGGGTCAGGGGCATAAGACCTTCAGCCACTCCGGCCGTTGCGCTTGCGTCCGCTAACGCCAAGCCGCCATAATATGCACAAGCAAGCACACCACCCATACGGCGCGCAATATCCAATCGCGTGATGACACAACGCCGAGCGCCAAGACCCGCAAAAACGCGGGCGGTATCGGCACAATCCTCAATATCCCCACCCGCCGGCATTACCAACACGGGTTCAATGGGCGCACAAGCAATGAGCTTTGCCAAAAGGGCAATATCATGGGGCGCAAAGGGATTGATCCCGGCCGTATCAATTAAAATTTGATCCTTATCGGCATTTTCGGCAATGAGTTTTTTGAGTTCAACAGTGGAGCGTGCCGCCTGTAACTCAATCTCCATGAGTGATGTGAAAGATTTCAGTTGCTCATTCGCACCGGCGCGCATCATGTCGGTGGTGATCACGGCAACTTTTAACCCCTCCATCACTCCGCGGGCCGCTTGTTTGGCAGTGATCAGCGTTTTACCCGAACCGGGTGCGCCCACAAACATCATCGGTTTTTTATATCGCGCGATGGGCAAAGGGTGAAAGGCGAATAATTGTTCAAACGCCCCGATCATGGCAATGGCGGGTTCTTCAACGCTCAATAATTCCACACAATGGATGATTTCATCGACAATATCTTCCGCAACACCGTGACGCAAAACGGCATCAACCGTTTGTTCAATCACGCGATCATCAAATTGGTGTTCATCGTCATATTGCAACCAATCATCTGCCTGGGCCGGTTCATCACGATCACCAATTTCAAAGGCAAGGGGGGGGGCAAGGGGGGGGGCAAGGGGGGGGGCAAGGGGGGGGGCAAGGGGGGGGGCAAGTGGAGAATGCAAAGCGGGGTTTATAAGCGGCGATTGCCCGATCACGGAACGCGGGGAAGCCGGCGCGCGGTCGCCCTCAATCGCGGCGCTCACCGATACGCTGCGGCCGCCATTTTCTTCGCGCGTTGCAAGAATAATGGCGTCTTCACCAAGAGTTTCTCGCACCATCTGCATTGCTTCGGACATTGTTTTTGCTGTAAACGACTTAAGTCGCATCGGAGGGTTCCAGACTGATTCGTCTTCAGTATATAAAAATCAAGCCCCTCTGACCAGCGAATTATGCTGGTTGCACTTGTCGCATCCCATTTGACCACAGAAAAATTAAAAAATGATTAAATCAAGCGGCAAGATTAAGCGGATGAAATCTCTCCGCTGTCGGCTTTAGAACCTGTTCAGTATCTCGCTCGCGACGGTACAATCCCCGCTTATTAAATCTTCCTGGCGGCGATAAACCCAATGATAGCCGCCAGAAGCAGAGTGGATTTCGGGTTATTCAGCAAGGGTGCCTTCACATATTCCCCGAGTAGCTCCGCCCCACTGCTAACCAATTCTGTGACATCTTCCTTATATTTGCGCACGCGGTTGCGTTTATAACGCACAAAACTATAAACGCCGAGCAGCACCAGCAAGGCTAAGACAATGCACAGCCCGCCTGTGACTAGGGCCGCAACTTCTGCGGAATATTGATTGCTCAGCCATATGTGACCGGCATAAATGATAAAGATCATCCCCAGCACCATGAGGGTGAATGAAACCATGCACAACGCACCGATCCACTTCAATCCGGTTGTGGATGGCGGCTTGTTATTCAACAACCGGTCAATCACGGCAACCTCAATTGCGGATATTAATGCGCTCATCATGTCAGTCCCTCACGGTAAAAATATTTTAAGTCTCACATGCCTTAACGGCGACCGAGCAGCATACTAACAATTGCACCTGCAACAAAGGCAACAGCCACGGACTGAAGGGGTTTTTCACGAACTTGCCCCTCAAGCGTGTGAAGATGGTCACGGCCGGACCCTTGCAATTCTTTTAACCGCGCCAACAAAACTTCCGCCATTTGGTGGGATTTCTCGCTTCCCTCCTCTTTCAAATGTTTTGCCAGTTCGGTCACGTTATCCTTGAGCGAATATAAATCGTCTCTGATTCCTTTGGCATCGGATTTAATCTCAAAATTTTGCATGATAGCGTCCTTTCCATGTCTTTATTTTCAATTCAGGGTTAAAGCTTATACCTTATTAACCACCAAATCCAGAGCAAGTTCCAAAAATCTTGCTGATCATCTTATTCCGCTTTGGCGACAGATAAAATCTGAAAAAAAGCCATTATGTGACTTTTATCTTTTCCTTTTTGTGAATTCATGGCTATAAAAAGCTTAAAATCATAAGCGATGGAAACGTGAGCCAAGAATTTATTCATTTGCATGTTCATTCGGCCTATTCATTGGCCGAAGGGGCCATTCCCGTCAAGGGATTGATCAAAAAGGTCAAATCCATGGGCATGGCCGCCGTGGCGGTGACGGATTCGGGCAATTTATTCGGGGCCATGGAATTTTCGCTAGAGGCCGCAAAATCAGGAATCCAGCCAATCTTGGGCGCGCGTTTGCCGGTGGGGGAGCAAGGTCACCATCTGCTTTTTTTGGTGCAAAACGCGGCCGGTTATCTCAATCTTTCCGAACTCATCACCAAATCTTACCTATTATCAAATGGTGACTCAAAACCCGGAATTGAATGGTCGTGGTTGCAGGATCATCATGACGGCTTAATCTGCCTGAGCGGCGGATTCAAAGGCCCCATCGGCCAGGCTTTACTCGCCCGTGAGCCTGATAAAGCGCAACAAATTCTCACCCAACTTATCTCGCTTTTCCCCGGTCGGCTTTATATCGAATTACAGCGTCACGGCTTGCGAGAGGAGGAACAGATCGAAGAGTCTCTGATCGCCCTTGCCTATGATCACAATCTTCCGCTGGTGGCCACCAATGAATGTTACTATCCCGATGCCGATTTTTTCGAAGCCCATGATGCGTTACTGTGTATTGCAGAGGGTCGCTATATCTCGGAACCTGACCGTGTCCGCGTCACACCGCACCATTATTTGAAATCGCCGCAAGAAATGGTTGCCTTATTCGCAGACATTCCCGAAGCCGTTCACAATAGCGTTCAGATTGCGCGGCGATGCAGCTATTTCCTCGGTGATGTCGCCCCGATTTTGCCGCCCTTTCAAACTGAGAGCGGATTGGCCGAACCTGAGCAAATTAAAATCGAAGCCCGTAAGGGATTGGACTGGCGGCTTGAAAATTTTGTCCTTAACCGCGCCGAAATTGCGGAATTGGATGAGTGTGAGCGTAACACCCTCCTCAAATCCTATCGTGACCGGCTGGAATTTGAGCTGGATATTATCAACTCCATGGGCTTCCCGGGATATTTCTTGATAGTGTCCGATTTTATCACCTGGGCCAAAACCCACCAAATTCCGGTGGGGCCGGGGCGCGGATCGGGTGCCGGGTCGCTGGTGGCCTGGTCCCTCAAAATCACCGATCTTGACCCGCTGCGCTTTCAGTTGCTGTTTGAGCGTTTCCTCAATCCCGAACGTGTCTCCATGCCCGATTTCGACGTGGATTTTTGCCAATATCGCCGCGATGAAGTCATTGAATATGTCCAGCAACGATATGGCCATGACCATGTATCGCAAATTATCACCTTTGGAAAATTACAGGCACGCGCGGTGGTGCGTGATGTTGGGCGCGTGCTCCAGATGCCCTATGGCCAGATTGATAAAATCGCCAAAATGATTCCGGCCAATCCCGCCAACCCTGTGACCTTAGCCGAAGCGTTGGAGGCCGACCCCGAACTGAAAGCCAAGCGAGAAGATGAGCAAATTGACCGCTTGCTTTCAATTGCCCTGAAATTAGAGGGGCTTTACCGCCATGCCTCAACCCATGCCGCCGGCATTATCATTGGTGATCGGCCGCTGCAAAAATTGGTGCCGCTCTATCGTGATCCGCGTTCAACCATTCCCGCCACCCAATTCAACATGAAATATGTTGAAAAAGCGGGCTTGGTAAAGTTCGATTTTCTGGGGCTCAAAACCCTCACCGTGATTCAAAAAGCCGTGGATTATATCCGCGAGTCCCAAGGGGTTGAGATTGATATCCTCAAAATCCCGCTTGATGATGAAAAAACCTATGCGATGATTTCGGCGGCCAATTCTACGGGGGTCTTTCAGCTGGAAAGTGCGGGAATGCGTGACACGCTGCGCAAAATGAAGCCCAATCGGTTTGAGGATATTATTGCGCTTGTCGCGCTCTATCGCCCAGGCCCCATGGATAACATCCCCAAATATATTGATGTAAAGGAAGGCCGCGAAGCACCGGATTACCTCCATCCCAAGCTCAAACCGATTCTGGAGGAAACCTACGGCATCATGGTCTATCAGGAACAGGTGATGCAGGCCGCACAGATTTTGGCGGGATATACATTGGGTGGTGCGGATTTGTTGCGCCGCGCTATGGGGAAAAAGATCAAGGAGGAAATGGATCAACAATTGGCAATTTTTGTCGAAGGCAGCGGCAAAAATTCCCAGATTTCCCCCGAACGCGCCAAAGAAATTTTTGCCCAAATTGAAAAATTTGCGGGCTATGGATTCAACAAATCGCACGCCGCCGCCTATGCGTTGGTGGCCTATCAAACTGCGTGGCTAAAGGCCAATTATCCGGTGGAATTTATGGCCGCGATTATGACGCTTGATATGGGCAACACCGATAAACTTGCGGTTTTTCGCCAGGCGTTGCAGCAAATGGACATTCCGCTTTTGCTCCCTGATATTAACCTCTCCGGTGTGGAGTTTTTGGTCGAAGGCGTGAGAGTGCGCTATGCGCTCGCCGCGATTAAGGGCGTGGGAGAGCAAGCCATGCGCGTGCTCATTGCCGAACGCGCGCGCGGCGGCCCTTTCACTTCGCTTGAAGATTTCTTGCAACGCATGGATGCTCGCACCCTCAATAAAAAACAATTTGAAAATCTGGTGGCGGCGGGGGCGTTTGATTCGCTTAATCCTGATCGCGCACAACTTTTTGAGGCCGCTGAAAAGTTGGTGCATTTTGCCTCCGCAATGGCGGAAGAACGCCAAAGCTCGCAAAACAGCCTCTTTGCCATGGAACAAAATCTCTCGCTCGCCATGATCACCAAACAATTGGATAAGGTTGCGCCATGGTCGCCGTTGGAAAAATTATCCTATGAATTTGGGGCGATTGGATTTTATCTCTCGGCCCACCCGCTGGATTCTAAGGCCGCACAGTTAGAGCGCATGCGCATTGTGCGTTTTAACAAACTGGATGACATGCTGGCCGATCGTCCCGTGTGCCGTGTGCAAATGGCGGGGATTCTGCTCAAAAAATCGGAAAAAATTTCGGCAAAATCAGGAAATAAATTCGCGTTTTTAACGCTTTCCGACTCTTCCGGGGTTTATGAGGTGATGTTGTTTTCTGAAATCCTCACACGATCACGGGAATTTTTGGAAATCGGCAAATCGCTCTTGATCACGGCGGATGCGGAACAAAAGGAAGATCAAATTCGCCTGACGGTTCAGGATATCAAACCGCTGGATGATATGCTGGATCACCGCGTGCATGAAATTGAATTGTGGCTGGACCATGGACCGAATCAGGGGCCGAATCAGGGGCCGAATCAGGGGCCGGATAAAATGTTGGATCACGCGCAGCAAATCGAAAAATTAAAAAATTTGCTCGAAGGGGCAGCGGGTGGAAACTCGCATTTTGTCATTAAAATCCTCTCCCCCGCGACACAAAAATTGGTGCGCATTAAATTGCCCGGCCGTTACCAATTTTCCAACGACCTCCGTACCCACCTCTATAAACTCCCCGGACTTAAAATGCTGAGTGAGAGTTAGGAGGCTACCCGCCTCGCACCTCTAAATCTCAATACTGCCTTCAAACACTTTCGCGGTGGGGCCGGTCATATAGATTCGGTTATTCTCTGCGTTCCATTCGATGATCAAATCTCCGCCATCCATATGAACGGTGACGGTGCGGTCCGTATAGCCGCGGCGCATCACGGCAACGGCAGAGGCACAGGCCGCAGACCCACACGCCATGGTCACGCCCGACCCGCGTTCCCAAACACGCATACGGATATTTGCACGATCTTGCACATGCACAAATTCCACGTTGGTGCGCGCGGGAAAGAGTTCGAGATGCTCGACCTCTGCGCCGATTTCCTCAATTGGAAAAGACTCAACTTTTGGACCCACAATAAACACGCAATGCGGATTGCCGACATTGACGCAAATCGGCAAATTTTCAGAGTCATCAGGGTTAGAGGATGTCGGAATAATAATCGGCACAAAGAGCGTATCGCATTCATCTCTCAAGGGGATTTGGTCCCATTCCAAACGCGGTTCGCCCATATCCACACGAATCAATCCATCTTCAGCCCTCCGGCAGGATACTACTCCGGCGAGTGTATCCAATGTCATCACAGCCCCAATATCGGCCCCAATTTCTTTAAAATAGAGCTGCGCGGCACATCGCGCGGCATTGCCGCAAATTTCGGGCTCTGATCCATCCACATTAAAAATCGATATTTTCAAATCAGCGAGCTGGGAATTGGCCATAAAGACCGCCTGATCACAGCCGATGCCAAATTTGCGATGGGCTAGCTCTATTGATAAATTGGGGAGATCCGCAAACCTCTCATTTGATTGGTTGCGCATGTCAATCATCACAAAATCATTGCCCAACCCGTGCATTTTAGTAAATTTAATCGCCATGACTTCGATTCCTTTTATTGATTTCATACATTATTTACTTGCAGTTTGATTGGCAATAGGGCATAAGCATAATAGTTTTTACCCTGCACATTGTGGATGATGTGCGCCCTTTTGTGGATTGGGTGCCCCGCGTTCGGCGAATTTCGCTCACCGCGGCGATGTCTGTTGGTTGAATTTTTATGGCGCGTTACATGGTGGCGCGCCGGATCGGAAGGTAGTCATGTTTCAATCTTTGACCGAAAAACTGGGCAATGTCTTTGACAAATTGCGCGGCAAAGGCAGCTTGAGTGAAGAAGACGTCAATCTCGCCCTGCGTGAAATTCGCGTGGCGTTGCTGGAGGCCGACGTGGCCCTTCAGGTCGTTAAGGATTTTGTCGAACGCGTGCGCGAAAAATCCATCGGTCAGGATGTCATTAAATCCGTGTCCCCCGCGCAGCAAGTCGTGAAAATCGTTCATGATGAAATGGTGGCCTTATTGGGGAGCGAGAATAATGAGCTCGCTATTGACGGCAAACCGCCTGTGGTTGTTTTGATGGCAGGTTTGCAAGGTTCGGGAAAAACCACCTCCACCGCCAAAATTGCCAAATATCTCAGCGATAAAAAACGCAAAAAAGTTTTAATGGCCTCACTTGATACTTACCGCCCTGCGGCACAGGATCAATTGGCACAATTGGGCACGCAAACCGGCATGGCGACTCTCCCCATTGTGGCGGGCGAAAAACCTTTGACCATCGCGGCGCGGGCGATGGAGTCGGCGCGTTTGGGCGGCTATGATATTTTGATGCTCGATACCGCCGGACGTTTGTCAATTGATGATGAATTGATGAACGAATTGGCCCAGGTGCGCGACCTGGCAAAGCCGCAGGAAATCTTGCTGGTGGTCGATGCCATGACGGGGCAGGACGCCGTCAATACCGCACGTATTTTTGATGAAAAAATCGGTATCACGGGTTTGATGCT
>JAEUKN010000033.1 GCA_016794305.1 Alphaproteobacteria bacterium
TATTTTACAGCCATAATTTCCTCCATTGCTGTTCCTCAACAATGAGAGTGAATCATCTATTTCTAAATACGTCAACCAAAATGAAGCGTGGCACTAGGCTCGAAGTGACAACGTCCAGAAATTCAGTGTTCCGAGTATATAGCAAAAGAATATTGCCCCGCGGGTCAGCCTATGGCAATTTGGTGGAATGAAACGAATCTTACCTTCGATCAAACCTTGGGTCAAAAATTTGTGCTATGCCGCGTTGCTCTCGGGATTGATTCACTTGCAGGGCAGCGGTTTGGCATGGGCGGGAGCGCCGAATTCCGTGCGTTCCAGCGAACATGACACCTATTCCAGATTGGTGTTTGACGGACCCGGCACCAAAGATCACCGCATTGAAACTAGGGACAACCGAATCCTGATTCACTTTAGCACGGCGCAAAATTTCTCATCGGATCAGATGAGCGCGATGACGGCTTCGCGCATTGCATCATTCAAAATCATTGACGATAAAACCGTTGAAATTAATATGGTTCCCGGGCAAACTGTGCGGCAATTACAGGTGGATGATCGGTTTATCCTTGACCTTAAAGGCAAGGCTCCTTCTAAGGCTTTTTCCAGTCAAAATCCTGTAAACCCAACTCCCGCTGTACCCCCTCAAGCCCAGCAACCCCAAGTCAAGAAATTAACAGATCAATTGGCCGATCAAACCGAAACGGCGGCCGGCAAAGAGGGCGAGGCGAAGCCTGAGGCACCAAAGGACTCTCCTACACTTCCCGCAGATACGGCACAAGCTGCTCCACAAACACAAGTCCCAGAGGAGGACGCACAAGCCGAACAGGCGGCACAGGCGGCGCAGGCGGTGGAGACCGCACCCACCGCTTCCCCCATCACGATTACCATCGCCGGGACTGCATCCTTTGCGGCGGCGGCCTTTGAAAAATCCGGGCAATTATGGGTGGTGATGGATCAAGAAAATGTCACTATCCCGCCGCAAATTGAGCAGGAAAATCCATCATCTCCCGGCTTATCATCCAGCTTATCCCCCTCCTCATCACTTGCGCCGCATTTTACCCGTGTACCGGCAGAGTCAGTGCAAGCCAAGGGGGTGAGTGTTTTTAAAATCCCCCTCAATGAGTTAGGAATCACAAGCGGGGCCGAAACAAAGAATGCCGAAACAAAGGATATCGGCGGGGAGCAAAGCACACGCGCCGAAGGGGGCGGTTTGGTGTGGAAAATTCATTATCATGGGGCAGCCCCACGCCAAAAATCCGATGCAAAATCCGCCGCCCCCGCAACCGAGTTTGAGCGGATGAGTGAGGATGGCGGCGCGAAAAAATATCTACTCTGGCCCGGAAAAACCCTTCACCGCATCGCGCCGATGGTTGATCCCAATAGCGGTGAGAAAATTTTTGTCGTTCTGGTGGACTCAGCGCAAGATTACAGTATAGAGCCGCGAAAATTTGCGGAATTGACCACATTGCCATCACCGATTGGGCTTGCGATTCTCTCTAACGCGGATGATCTGGAGGTCACAAAAGTCGCGGAGGGTGCAAAAATTGCGCGTGGGGACGGGCTCGCGCTTTCCGATGAAAAAGATATTGCCGCCTATGGCAAAAAGCGCGGAGATCAAGACCTCTCAGCCCCCCTGAAGGATGGTCGTATCTTTGATTTTAAAGCATGGCAGGGCGGCGGGTTAGAGTCATTGCCCGAAACGCAGCGATTGATGCTCTCGTCATTATCCGAACAAACCGACCCGAAAAAAACCGAAAATTTGATCAATTTGGGGCGGCTGTTGATCTCCCACGGTTTTGCGCCCGAATCGCGCGGATATTTTGATTTGGCGCAGCAATTTACGCCGCAAATTGTTGAAAATCCGGAATTTTTAGCCCTTCAAGGTGCCTCGGAGTCCTTAAGCGGGAATTACGCCACCGCATTTGCCGATTTGTCGCTGCCTGCGCTTCAAAACATCCCGGAAATTGCGGCGTGGCGGTCCTTTGCCCTCGCGGGGTTGGATGATTGGCAACAGGCGGGAAAATCGCTCAATGATCCGTTGCCGTTGCTGCAATCTTATCCTGACTCTTTGGCGTGGCCATTGGGGTTGAAATTTGCGGAAACGGCGTTGCGCGCGGGGAATACGCCGCTTGCCCAAAAGATTTTAAAAAACCTGGATGCACGCCGCACCGACCATACTCCGAATACGTACAACTCTGCCTTTTTATATTTAAAAGGGGAAATGCAGCGGCAATTGGGCGATCTTGACGGCGCGAAGGAGCTTTGGCAAACGCTTGAGAGCGGCAAAGATGATTTGTATCGCGTGAAGGCCAAATTGGCCAATACCATGCTGCGCTATGGGCAAAAGGAAATCACCGTGGATAAGGCAATTGATACGCTCGAAGGGTTGCGCTATGCCTGGCGTGGGGATGAGTTGGAGGGAACCGTCAATTACCAATTGGGCAAATTATATCTGGATAAAAAGGAACCGGTGAAGGCACTCAGCATTATGCGCCAAGCGAGCGAGCTTTTTCCCAATTCTGAACAGGGCAAAATGATCAATGCCAATATGCGCAAGATTTTTGCCGATTTATATAACAGCAATCAAATCAATCAACTCTCCCCCGTTGATGCCCTCACTTTATACAGTGAGTTTCCGGAGTTAGTGCCCACGGGGGCAGAGGGCGATGCCTTGGCGCGGCATTTGGCGGAACATCTGGCCGATGCCGATTTGCTTGCCCGTGCCATTGACCTGATGCAAAAACAGGTTGATCGCCTCTCAGGATTGGAAGGAGCGGGCGTTGCGCTGCGGCTCGCAGGGTTGCAAATTCAGGATAACAAGCCTAGGGCTGCGCTTGATAACCTCGCCAAGGCCGATCATTATTTGGAGGCGGTGACGCCGGAGGACGGAGACGTAAAACGCCGCCAATCCGCCCTGCTGCGCGCCAAGGCCAATTCGATGTTGGGCAAAACCGAAGATGCGTTTCGTGCGCTTTCGCTATTGCCGCAAGATGCGGATGTTTTAAAATTGCGGGCCGATATTGCTTGGAAAGCCAAAAAATGGCAGGACGCAGCCGATAGTTTGGAAAAAATTATCAGCGGCGAAAATATCTCCCTCACACGGCCAATTACCGAAGACCAAGCCAATGAAATCCTCAATTGGGCGGTGGCGCTCTATCTGGCCGATAATCGCTATGTGCTGGCCAATTTGCGCGAACGGTACGGCGATGCCATGAAACAAACCGCCAAGGCCAAAGAATTCGAAGTGGTCACGCGGCCCCGCCAGAATATCCTCCTGAGCGATCGCGACACGATTAATACGATTATTGAGGAAACCGATATCTTTTCCGGCTTTATGAACAACATGTCGGCGGGCGCGGCGCAGGATTTAAAGGCTACGTTGAAGGGGGGCGCAACCAAAGAAAGCGGGGCCGGTTCACCATCACCTTCTGCATCCGCCCCCACACCATCCGGGCAAACCAGAGACGGGGGAGCAAATGGGGGAGCAAATGGGGAAGCAAGTGGGGAAGCAAGTGGGGAAGCAAGTGGGAAGGTAAAAGATGGGGCCATTCCCGATAACCTCAAAAACAACCCACAACTTAAAACCGATGAAGTGCTGGCGGATTAGAATCTATGCCCCTATAATGACTTCAGATCAAGGATGTTGAAACTGTTG
Source organism: Alphaproteobacteria bacterium (assembly GCA_016794305.1). GTDB lineage: Bacteria > Pseudomonadota > Alphaproteobacteria > Micavibrionales > Micavibrionaceae > UBA1573. The sequence goes on from JAEUKN010000033.1 coordinate 3,653, forward strand.
AATCCTTAACCTAAACAGGAGAGTTTGAATGGCCGTCTTTTCATCCGATACCGCGTTGGTCTTGATCGACTTTATCAACGATATAGTTGACCCAAAAGGAAAACTTGCTGCCAAAGGCTATGCGCGATTTCACGAAAAGCACGGCAGTTTGACAGTGGCATCTGATTTATTGGCGCGCGCACGGGCGAAAAAATGGGCTATTATTCATGTGTGTGTCGGATTCTCTCCGGACTATAAAGAACAGCCTGAGGGTTCCCCTCTATTCGGTGGAGCCAAAAAATTCAATGCCTTGTGCCTCGGGGATTGGGGGACAGAGTTTCACCCCAATTTATTCCCGTTGCCCGATGAAGCAGTGATCATAAAGCACAGGGTCAGTGCGTTCTATGGCACATCTTTGGAGATAATGTTGCGTACCTATGGCGTGAGGACAATTATTTTCGCTGGATGCGCAACCGATATGGCCGTTCAAGCTGCTGCGCGCGACGCACATGATCGTGATTTTGCTTGCATCATCGCATCAGATAGTTGCATCGCGGCAAATGATGATGACCATGAACAGACATTACGCATGATCACAAAAATTGCAGTTGTTAAAAAGTCAGAAGATATCTTCTGATAAGTGCTTTAATAAGCGTTTTAGGAACTTGACTAGAATTTCACCTGTGCGACCCGTGAATTATTGTCCAGCGAAACCGGTTTGCGCCTGAGAAATAACACTTATAGCCGAACCAGATTATTTTGGGCATAATGAGGGATGACATATTCGAAAGATTTCCGCTTAAAACCGATGAAGTGCTGGCGGATTAGACCATTTTTTTGAGTCACCCTAAACCAAAAATGGTCTAGAATCAGCGCAGTGCCCCCCTAAAGTTCAGCATTCCAAGGATAGTCAGCGTAATAAAAATTATCAGCAATTATGTCCTTGGCCCGGCGGATTGAAGGGAGGCAGCGTGGATTTTCCCGCCACTGCGTTCAATCATATTGATCACATCAAGTGATGCCCGGTGAAGCGGATCATTATCGGGGCTGCGCAGGACGATGGACACGCCGACCTCCCCCGCGCGCAGATAAGGGTAGCTGCCGATACTCACCTGCGGGTGGATTTTTTGCAGTTCCCCCAATTCCTCAGCGATCACGCTTTCAGCCAGATCAAACGTCACCGAATTGCATAGAATCGGATCACCGCCCTTCAGTTCAGGCAAAATATGATCCAACATGCATTTCATAATGCTCGGCACGCCGGCCATGACATAGACATTTTCAATCTGAAATCCCGGTGCGCCGGAAATCGGGTTGGGGATCAGCCGCGCACCCTGCGGGATATGCGCCATCCGCAACCGCGCGGGCGTGAGTTCCGATTCAGCCTTATAATGATTTAACAGCATGGTGCGGGCCTGGGGGTTCAGGGCCAAGTCGCGCTGGAATAATTTGGCCATGGTGGCACTGGTGATATCATCATGGGTGGGGCCGATGCCGCCGGTGGTAAAGAGGTAATCCACCCGCCCGCGCAACTCATTCACCGCCGTGATGATGCGATCTTCGATATCGGGGACCACCCGTACTTCAAACAATTCTATGCCGCGTTCGGATAATTTGGTGGCGATCCAGGATGTGTTGGTATCCTGAGTTCGTCCCGATAAAATTTCATTACCGATGATTAAAATTGCCGCGCGATAGGTCTGCACCATAATATTGCCAAATTTCTGTAGATAGGTTAAGGGTAATGCCTAGACCATTTTTGGTTTGGGTGGACCCAAAAAAATGGTCTAAGTTTTTATTTGGTCGCATTTTGTTACGATTAACCGGTTTCCACTTAATCGCAAAATGCTTTAGGTTTCTTTTATAGAATCTTATTGGTTCTAAGGAGTATGGTCAAGTGAGAGAACAGCTCAGTTCACAAAATTCCGCTACGACGGTCAAACCGTTGCGCATGACCGGTCATGGTATTCCCATTTATGGCCCCGAAGGGTTTGACGGCATGCGCCGCGCAGGGCGATTGGCGGCGGAAACGCTGGATATGATCACCGATCATGTGCGTGTGGGCGTAACGACCGAGGAACTGAACCATATTTGCCATGAATTTATCGTTGGAAACGGGGCCATTCCTGCGCCGCTCAATTATCGCGGATTTCCAAAATCCATCTGTACATCAATCAATCATGTTGTGTGTCACGGCATTCCCGGCCCCAAAAAATTAATGAAGGGCGATATCATCAACATTGACGTTACTGTAATTCTGGATGGTTGGTATGGCGACACGAGCCGCATGTATATTGCGGGTGACACCAATATCAAGGCACGCAAATTGATTGATATCACTTATCAATCCATGATGGCGGCAATTGAAACCGTAAGGCCCGGCGCCCGATTGGGCGATATCGGCAAGGCCATTCAAAAAATTGCCGAAGGCGCAAAATTTTCGGTTGTAAGGGATTTTTGCGGTCACGGATTGGGCCGCAGCTTTCACGCCGCACCGCAAATCCTGCATTATTACGACCCAAACAGCGATGCCACCATCCTGGAACCGGGTATGTTTTTCACCATTGAACCGATGATCAACACCGGCACCTATGAAACCAAAACCCTAGCCGACGGATGGACCGCCGTCACGCGAGATAAGGGGTTATCGGCGCAGTTTGAGCATTCCCTGGGCGTGACCGAAACCGGGTTTGAGATTTTCACCCTCTCGCCCAAGGGCTTCACCAAACCGCCCTATCAGGAATCATAGGAATGAGTCTTTCTCCACGTCAAGCCGATGAATCGCCCTCCCCCTCCGAAGACCCGCATTATAAGGGGCATCGCGACCGCTTGCGGGATCGGTTTTTGGCGGGCGGGGTTGATGGTTTGGCGGAGTATGAATTGCTCGAACTCATTTTATTCATGGCCATTCCGCGCCGCGATGTGAAGCCGCTTGCCAAATCATTGCTGAAAAAATTCGGCACAATTAGCGCGCTGTTCCATGCGAGCCCGGAGGATTTGCGCCTCAACGGTTTAAGTGATAATTCCATCACCGCACTGAAAATCATCCGCGCCGCAGCGTTTCAAATGATGAAACAGGATGTGCTTAATCAACCTGTTTTAAATAGTTGGCCACGTTTGCTGGATTATCTTCAGGCCACGATGGCCCATGAGAAAAAGGAGCATTTCCGCATCCTTTTCCTCAATAAAAAAAACCAACTGATTGCCGATGAAATCCAGCAATCAGGGACGGTGGACCATACGCCGGCCTACCCGCGTGAGATTGTCAAACGTGCGCTTGAACTCTCCGCCACCGCGATTATTTTGGTGCATAATCACCCAAGCGGAGATTCAACCCCAAGCCGCGCGGATATTGACCTCACGCTCCACATCATCAACGCCGCCCGCCCCTTGGGGATCGTGATTCATGATCATTTGATCGTGGCCAAGGGCGGCATAACCTCTATGAAAAACAAAGGACTTTTTCCCGAATGATACCGCGTTACACCCGTCCCGACATGGCCCGCATATGGGACAATGACCATAAATTTGCAATTATGTTAGAGGTTGAAACCCTCGCCGCCGAGGCAATGGAACAGGCAGGAATTATCCCCCCCGGCGTGGCCAAGGCTTTGCGCGAGCGCGGACAATTCAACGCCGAACGGATCGAGGACATTGAACGCGAAGTCAAACATGACGTCATCGCGTTTTTAACCAATGTCGCCGAATATGTGGGGGACGAAGCCCGGTTCATGCATCAGGGCATGACGTCATCCGATGTGCTGGATACCACATTCTCTGTCCAATTGCGCGACGCGGCCAATCTATTATTGGGGGGGATCGATAAAATTTTGACCGCACTTCGGCAAAAAATTTTGGCGCATAAACATACGCTCTGTATTGGACGGAGCCACGGAATCCATGCCGAACCCACCAGTTTTGGCGTAAAATTGGCGGGGCATTATGCGGCCTTTGCGCGTGCGCGTGCGCGGCTGGAACTGGCTCAACGGGAAATCTCAATCTGCGCAATTTCCGGCGCGGTGGGCACCTATGCCACGGTTTCCCCCGACATTGAAAATTATGTGGCGCAGAAATTGGGCCTTCTGCCTGAGAGAGTGTCAACCCAGGTCATTCCGCGCGATCGCCATGCGATGTTTTTTGCCACACTTGGCGTGATAGCCTCCTCAATTGAAAATTTTGCCATTGAAATCCGCCATTTGCAACGCACCGAAGTGCGGGAAGCCGAAGAGTTTTTCTCAGAAAAGCAAAAAGGTTCCTCGGCCATGCCGCATAAACGCAACCCGATTTTGACAGAAAATTTGACGGGTTTGGCGCGGATTGTCCGGGCGGCGGTAACACCTGCGTTGGAAAATGTGGCACTTTGGCATGAACGCGATATTTCGCATTCGGCGGTGGAACGGGTCATGGCGCCCGATACCTGCATTGCGCTTGATTTTGCGCTCAATCGTTTGGCCAATGTGATTGAAAATCTTTTGATCTATCCCGACCGTATGATGCACAACCTCGAAAGCATGGGCGGATTGGTGTTTTCCCAACGCACCTTGCTGGCCCTGACTCAGGCAGGAATCTCCCGCGAACACGCCTATCGCATTGTCCAACGCAACGCGATGGAGGTCTGGAAATCCAATGGCTCCAAGTCCTTGCGCAGCTTGTTGGAAAATGATGCGGATGTCTCAACCAAACTCACACACTCCGACTTTGATAAAATCTTTGATTATGCGCCCTACATCGCCCATGCCGATTTTATCATCGAAAAATCCCTGGAAAAAAGCACCGGGTAGGAATGATGGGGATTTAAAATAAAATCGGGGCGGTTCTGTTGCTAGGCCGCCCCGCGCCCCACCCCTCGCTGATGCAAGGGGAATTATGTAGTTTCACCGGCGCAATTAAGCAGCGGCTTTTTCCTCAACGGCAACGAATACGTTGTCATTGGCGGCAACTACGGTTTTTGCATTATCATTTGCATTTATATGATTCGGACGGATACGACCGTACCTCAAACGGATACAGACTCTATCTTTATTACGCGTGTCGATCCTGTTTCGGCCCCATCGTAAGATGAGAGGTATAGGTGGGGAGCATTGAGTCGCTGGGGCGATTGTCCCCCCACTATAGCCTCTCAGCTTATGGTGGAGCCGCCGGGCACTGCCCCCGGGTCCACGACGCCTATTTCACAAAGCGTTTAGCATCATAGTCAGATAAATCCGACATCTTTAAGTATAGCAGAAAAAATTAAAATTTCAAGATCGACGTTAACCAACCGCGCTAATCTTCAAACTTTAGGGAGGAGCCGCCTGATTCCGTCATATTATCCAGATTAATATCCAAGCAAAAATTAAACTCTGTCATCTCAAGAGTTTTTTGTGCATTTTTAGGAATCATGATTTTATTTTTGCGACAATAGGTGATGAGGGCCTTACAGAGGGCTTCTTCATTAATATTCACGTATTTTTGTTCAAAAGTAAGCTCATCATACAGCGTCAAAGTAATAGTATGGGCTTTTTCCGATGGCTTAACAGGGGCAGGTATATCCTTTGAATATCCCGGCCTGGTCAATGGTGTTTGCGGTGCGAAAGAGGCGGCCCCAACATAATTGGCGCGAATAATGCGCCCCTCTGGAATATGGATCTTCGCGGTTTCCTCATCCTCCTTGAGAGCAGATAAGGTTTCAATATGAGAAAAAATCAGACGACGTATTTCTTGAACCATGTTTTGACCTATTTTTCTAACGTTTAGAGCCTTCTGTATCTATCACATATAATGGAAAGAAAATCGTATTGAAAGCATTTTCAAAACTTTCTTAAACATTTTGGCGTAACCTAAGACCATAATTATCAATTATAATGTCGCGGGTATTAAAAACGGGTTAGTAATGGAGTTTATTGATTTAACGGTTCAAGATCACAAGAATCCGGATGCTCAGTTGCCTGCACTGCCTGAGCAAGGGTTTCGTGCGCCAGCCTTTAAGGGTGGTGCGCTCAAAAAAGCCGATCAAAACGACCTTTCCAAAAAACAAGGATACGGGCCGGGCGGTCAAGGCGGACATGGTTCGACGGACGGCGTTGGCATTGGGAAGGGACGCATCGGCGAACGCTTGGTGGCGATGGGGGTCATTACCCCTGAACAACTCAGTGTTGCGTTGCAGGAAAAGCAAATTACCGGCAAATTACTAGGCCAAGTTTTGGTGGATCTGGGATTTGTTGAGGAAAGCGTCCTCACTGAATTTCTGGCCCATTCCGGCGGGCATGAGGTGTTTGATCCGAAAAACACGATTTTTGATGGAGAGGCACTCTCCCTCATTTCCAAGGAAAATGCCAAGAAATATCGGGTTTTACCGGTGTCTTATAGCAATAATCTTGCCATTGTCGCGATGGTGGACCCGTATGATATTGTGGCAACCGACGGGCTTAAACGCATCCTCCCCAAGGGCACCGAGATAAAATGTTTGGTGACCACGGCTTCTGTGCTTTCAGACGCCATTGATGCCGCCTATGGCTATTCCAGTGTTATTGACGATATTTTGGCGGAATTGGATGATAGTAAAGTCAATCCCGATGATGTCAGTAATGTGCAGGCCGACAAAGCCTACAGCCACCCGGTTGTGCGATTGGTCAATGCCTTGCTAATTGACGCAGTGAAGACCGGGGTTTCGGATTTACACTTTGAACCGGAAGAAAATTTCGTGCGGCTGCGCTATCGTTTGGATGGGGTGCTCTATACGGCCCAGGTGTTGCACAAAAAACTTTGGAACGGGATTTCCCAGCGGATTAAAATCCTTTCCAAGATGAATATTGCCGATAAATTGGCCCCGCAAGACGGGCGTTTTGGGCTCAATATCGGTGATCGTGAAGCTGATTTCCGTGTGTCCTCGCTGCCTACAGTACATGGTGAAAATATAGTGCTGCGGGTTTTGGACAAAACCGCCAGCATCAAGCCGCTTGAAAAACTGGGATTTAGTGAAGAAAATTTAAAACGTATCCGTACCGCGCAATCGCGCCCGGAGGGGATTATCATTGTCACCGGTCCGACGGGGAGTGGGAAAAGTACCTCGCTTTATTCCATGATCAATGAAATTAATAAGGTCGAGATTAATATTCAAACGCTCGAAGACCCTGTGGAGTACTCACTCCCGATGATTAGGCAAACCCATGTGCGGGAAGGAATTTTGGATTTCTCGGACGGGATTAAGGCGTTGCTGCGTCAGGATCCTGATGTGATCTTCATTGGGGAAATCCGGGATGGCGTAACCGGTGAAATGGCTTTGAAAGCTGCTATGACCGGCCACCAAGTTTATACTACGCTCCACACGAATGACTCATTCGGGGCTATTCCGCGCTTGGTGGATTTGGGGATGAAGCCGGGGATGATTGCGGGGGCCATTATCGCCGTTTTCGCCCAACGATTGGTGCGTAAACTTTGTGAGCAATGTAAGGAAAAATATACGCCCAACGCCGAAGAATGCGAAATTTTAGGTGTTGATCCGCAAAACCCTCCCGAAATATACAAACCGCATCAGGGTGGCTGCCAAGCCTGTTCAGGCCAAGGATACAAAGGACGTTTGGCGATTGCCGAAATCTTATTGTTGGATGAAGATTTGGATGAAATTATTGCGCGCGGCGGCACTAAAGTCGAAATGAAACGGGTTGCCAAACAAAAGGGATTCAAAACCATGCGCGATGATGGTATATTAAAAACCTTACAGGGAATCACCGCCCTAGAGGAGGTCGCGGGGGCAGTGAGTTTAAAATAAATTCGATCAAGAATTTTCTGAGGTGTTATCATTCAACCATATAAATACAAAGCCTATAATATTCGCGGTCGTCCCGTTCGGGGCGTGATTTCGGCTGCCAATGAGGTTGATCTTTATAACCAACTGAAAACCGCCGGATTGGATTTGGTAAGCTGCTCCGCTCTGGGGAGTGGGGGAAAATTGGGCCTGTTTCGCCCCAAGATTAAAACTCGCGATTTGATTCAACTTTTTATGCATTTGTTACAGATGCAATCTGCCGGGGTTCCAATGCTGGAATCCCTTGCGGACGTAAGGGATTCCGCTGATAATCAAACACTCAAAGATGTGATCACCGATGTTCACCGCTCAGTTTCCGAAGGGAGTTCTTTGTCTGAATCTCTCGCGAATTACCCGAAATATTTCAGTTCCATCATCATCTCTCTCATTGCCGCAGGGGAAGAGACGGGGGACTTGGAGATGTCTTATACGCAGCTGATTGACTATCTCAAATGGCGCGATGATATGAATAGTAAAATTAGAAAAGCCACGCGCTATCCCATGATTCTTTTGGTTGTTATTATTGGCACAATTGGATTTATGATGACTATAGTAGTGCCGCAAATTGTCGGCTTTATTAAAAATTTGGGTCAGGAGCTTCCCTCTTATACAACCGCGCTGATTAATACATCGGAATTTTTCCAAAATCATTGGCTGGGAATGATACTTAGTATCATCGGTTCCGTCGTTGCCTATAAAGTTCTAAGAAAAAATTCCGAAGTCTTTGCGTTTAAAATGGATTCTTTGTTTTTGCGACTGCCGATTGTGGGTGTATTACTGCGCAAAATCTCCATTGCCCGCTACACACGGACCTTTGGTGCGCTATTTTCAAGCGGTATCGATATTTTGGGATGTTTGAAATCGGCCCAGGAGACCGTCTCTAATTTAGCTCTGATTGAGGCTTTGGGCGTGGTTCAGGTTCAGGTGCAATCCGGATCGCCCCTGTCCAAGGCCTTTTCCGCTTCCGGCGAATTTCCTACACTCGTCACACGTATGATCAAAATTGGCGAAGAATCCGGGAATTTGACCCCGGTGCTTTCTCAGGTGTCAGAATTTTATAGTAAAGACGTAGATGAATCTATTCAAGGACTGATAACTATGCTAGAACCAATGTTGACGGCTATATTAGGTTTAACCATTGCCTGGATCGCCGCCGCAGTTTTCGGCCCTATCTATTCCAGTTTCGAACATATTCAAACTTAAATTTCCGGCATGGCTCAGCTTATCCCCTCACTTGTGCAGCCCTCTCGCATTGTCATCTTGATTATGGATGACGGCGTTGCTGTATTCCATGTGACACGCAAAGGGGTCGAGTTACTGGATGATCTCCATTGGCGATCTTCGGATTTTACTGATAAACTTTCTGACATTCTTGCAAAATCCGGCGCCACATCGGCGGTAATCCTCAATGATACGGTTGACCCGCACTACCGCAAAGAAAAAATTCCTATTCCTACCTTACTGGATAAAGCCAATATTATTAAGCGTCGGTTGAGCGTGGCATTCCCGAATTTTCCGATTCGTGCCTCTATGATGCTCAAGCAACCGCCGCAGCCCAAGGGAGCAGCAAAAAATCCTAAAGAAAAGCAGGAAAAAGATGCAGTTAAAACCGAGCTGCACTTGTTTGCTGCCCTTCCCGCTAGTGATGCGTTTGGAAAAATCGTCCATGCCCTCTCTAAAGTTGATATTCAAATTATGGGCTATGGGTTATTGCCGATTGAGTCGCGCTCCCTATTGGCGCATTTGGTCAAAAACATCTCTAAAAACAAGCTCGATATCGGCGGCGGGAGCTGGGCCATTTTGATATCCCAGCACCATGGCGGGGGCCTGAGACAAATTGTGGTGCGCAATGATGAGCTTGCGCTCACCCGCGTGACGCCAGTGAGCGAACCTGACCCCACTTCCCCGGGGGCTTGGGCGGCTGAGGTTTCTCAAGAAATTCAGGCCACTTTGAGTTATTTATCGAGATTTGGTTATACCCCCGAAGATGGATTGGACATTATCGCGATTGGCGAGAGTGAGTTTCTGGCGCCAATTGAAAGCATGATGTCGGTCCCTTGTCATTTTACCAATTTACCGGTTTCCGTGGCGGCCGCCTATCTGGGGTTAAATATTGGCGTACAAGACGACCAACACCATGCCGATATTATCCACGCCGGGTGGACAGCGAAAAAAATTGCATTGGAATTACCCCTTGTTTCGCGCGAACTACTCAGCCTGCAGCAACCACGCCGTGTGGCTTTGGCCTTTATGCTGGCTTCTGCCGTTTCTTTGGCGGGGGTACTCGGTTATGCAACCGATATTGGGATGCGTTATTACGGACTCACCACCAATCTGGAAGTCGCCCAAGCCGATAAAAAGAAAATTGATGAAATTTACTATGAGGAGCTTAAGCGCAAAGAGAAAATGGGGATTGATGTTCCCCTGATCAAGGGCTCCTTAGCTGTCTCCAGAACCTTAAAAGATGTCATTATTGATCCGCTACCACTACTTGAATCCGTCTCTAAGGAAATGCAGGATATTCGTTTGGATAAGTTTGAATTTTCCAATGACGGCCCTGAAGTTTTGGATAAATCCTACACATCAGGCCAGCCTCAAACATCCCGCACGACCAATCTCACCTTATATATCAGTTTTTCCGGAACCATTGAACCCAAAACAGGGAATCAGGAAATTGATAAATTGGTGGAACGGCTCAATAATTCTTTGAGCGCACAAGGTTATCAAGCCGAGGTTACAAAACAACTTCAGGATCTAACCTACACGGGTGTTATTAAACGCGAATTTGGCGTCACAGGCGAGCAGCGCAAAAGCGAGGACCGCTATAAAGCTGAAGTCGTCATTAAAAAGGTGGCGAAAAATGGTTAAGGGCGTCAATGACAAAATTATCATCTTTATTATCGTGCTGATGGCCCTTGCCGGTGGCAGCGGTTATGGGCTTTACACCTACATTTTGCCTGAGGTTGAAAAAAAATCTACTGAATTGCAAGGCGTAAAAGGCTACGTTGATCAAAAATATCAGGAAGTCGCAAAAATGAAGGAAGAATTTGTTCTCCTTCAAAGCCAGTTACGTGATTTTAAAGAATTGGAAGCCAACGGATTTTTCAACAACCAAGACCGCGCCGATGCTGTTGCCAATTTCTCAAAATTGGTTGACCGTGTCGGGATTTTAAAGGCCGTACCGGATTATGCCTCAGGTGCTCTGATCAACAACCAACAAGCCGAAGATGCAGCACAGGTTCTCATCAAAAGTCATGGTAAGGTGGACATTGAAGCAATTGAGGATGTTGACATTTATACGCTCTTAAAATTCATGCAGGAACGCTACCCGGGCAGCGTGGATATTACAAAATTCAGTGTGGAGCGTATGGGGCCATTGACTGCCGCGACCTTACGCGATATTGGCGGCGGACATCCAAAACCGCTGTTGAAAGGCTCATTTGAATTTGATTGGCGTACCATGACGGCCAAAACTGATATTAAACCTCAAGTTCCGGCGGGGGCAAAATGATTTTGTCAAATTCTCCCTATCGCCCCACCGTTTTCCCGCTTGCGCTCTTGTGCGCTCTTTGCCTGATTATTATAGGATGGTCACTTCCCGCTGGGGCGCAATCTGTACCTACTCCGGCTTCAGTGCCTACCCCGCCACCGCAAGCCATATTGGCGGACCCGAAGGCTCAAACCGCTCAAAATCTAGCGAACAGCCCTCAAGCCCCGATCGACCCTGCAAATTTGCTGGCAATAATACAGAATAATACGGTCGCACCTCCCAGTCCCGCTGATATTGAGTCCCCACCTTCCAGCAATCTGGGGATTTTGCCCTCTCAAGCCGGTAGCACGGATGAAATTCCGCCTGAGGTCAAGATTCTCAAAAGCATTGAGTCGGAAATTCGCGAAAAATATAAAACCCAGATTTATGAACGCTCACAAATTCCCTCTCTCTTTTTTAACCCTCCGCAATATGCGCTGCTACGTGAGGCCAGAATTGGCTTTAACACACGCATTCCGACATTACAGGATTTGCGCGATCCCGCTAATCGTGAGGATAAGGGGGAAAAGGCACCCGACATTATTCGTCGCCTGACATTGCTAGGCATTCTATATGCCAATGACAAAGACTGGGTTATCTATTTCAACAACCAACGGCTTATGCCCAAAAACCTTCCCGAAGATATCGCAGACATTAAGGTCACCGGTGACTATGTTGATCTGGTTTGGTATGACCAACTCACCAACCAACCTGTTTCCATCCGTCTGCGTCCGGGCCAGACATTTGATCTTGATAAAAAATCATTCCTCTCCAATTATATCAAAGTTGAGGATACGCAGAACGGGTTGGATCAGGGGAGAAAAGATGAAGTCCAATAATCAAACCTCTTTTAAAACCCAACTTGGTGGGCTTTAAAAGAGGTTTCACATGTTGCACACGAATAAACTTGAACCTGACTCCTTACCGAATCTCCCCTTACAAGATGCGATTGAGGTCGCGGATCTGCGCGCGGGGTATGGCAAACGCGAGGTTCTTCACAGTCTGACCTTGCGGGTGGCAAAGGGGGAGACATACGGGCTGATCGGGCTCAACGGCGCGGGAAAAACCACATTGGTGAAAACCATTTTGGGCCTTAAAACTCCGACATCGGGCGCAATTTCTATTTTCGCGCATAGTCCCAGTGAGGCAGATGTCCGCAAAAATATCTCCTATTTGCCGGAGCGGTTTGACCCGCCCTGGTTTCTAAAGGGGGGCGAATTTATCGACTTTGCCGCCTCGCTCTATAACGCCAAAGTCAGCCTTGAGGACAAGCAAAAATATTGCGCTGCGCTGTCGCTTGACCCAAGGGTGCTCGCGCACCGCGTTCAAACTTATTCCAAGGGTATGCGGCAAAAACTGGGGCTAATTGCCACAATCCTAACCGGTGCCAATATCTTGATTTTGGATGAACCGATGAGCGGCCTTGACCCCCAGGCGCGTGCGCTGGTCAAAAAATTATTGATGTCGTTAAAATCCGATGGCCGCACCATTTTACTCAGCAGCCATATCCTCTCCGACATGGATGAAATTTGCGATCATGTCTCGGTCATTCATGCGGGGGATTGTCCGTTTCAGGGACAACCCGGTGAACTCAAATCCCGCACTGGGGAAGAGTCATTGGAACGTGCTTTTTTAAAAATCATCAATGTTGATTATTGAGTTATTTTGTAATTTGCGGCTCCCCCACTCATATTTCTCAAATTTCTAAAAATCATGACTCTTCAGTTGATCATTGCACGTCACGCTAATACGTTTGAATCTGGCGAAACGCCGCGCCGCGTAGGTGCGTGCACTGATCTGAATTTGACCTCGCGCGGACGTGAACAATCAAGCCAACTGGGCCGCGCGATTGCCTCCCGTTTTGGGCAGATTGAGAAAATTTATGCTGCACCTTTGCTGCGCACAAAACAGACAGCCGACATCGCAGCATCAGAAATGACATCCCCCCCCTCAATCGAAACGCTGGATTTTTTGCGGGAAATTGACCATGGCCCGGACGAAAATAAATCGGATGCGGATATCGCGGCTCGCCTCGGCCCGCAAGCCCTCGCACTGTGGGATGAGGAACTAATCATGCCCGATGATTGGTCCCCGCGCCCATTAGACATTGTGAAATCATGGCAATTATTTTTGCATCACATCGCCCAACAAACCGATTCGGGGCAAACCGCCCCTCAAAAAACCATTTTGGTGGTCACCAGTAACGGCATTGCGCGCTTTGCGCCGCTGGCCGCCCTCTGTCCCATTGAAACTCTTGATGATCACACCATCCCTGGTCATCCTAATGGGGCGCATGGCAATGCCTCTCTCGCCTCTCTGCTCTCTCAACTCTCTCTCCCAAGCTTGAAACTCGCCACCGCCGCCTATGGCGTGATGAGTTATAATGACACAAAATGGACACTCATCGATTGGAATAAACGTCCCTCCTAAACGATGGAGCACCAATTGTGCCGGTTTCTTCTTCATTTTTTGAAGGGAAAATTCGTAATTGGAAGCATAGATAATAAACGCAAAATTTTCGCTTGTGTTTTATCGCCTAAGCAGTTAATTTGCGCAGCATCGTATTTTTTATAGTGCGGAGGGGTGGCCGAGCGGTTTAAGGCACTCGCCTGGAAAGC
>JAEUKN010000034.1 GCA_016794305.1 Alphaproteobacteria bacterium
CTCCATTGCTGTTCCTCAACAATGAGAGTGAATCATCTATTTCTAAATACGTCAACCGAAATGAAGCGGGGCACTAGTTTGCACGAAGACGTGCAGCAACGCAGCGTTTTTCACTGTTTTAGTTGTGAGTGTCTAAAAATTTTCTATCGGAAATTCATAAATTTATAAAAACAGAGCTCGTTGCGGTCAGATAAATAATCTTTGCGCAGCATAACTCGTTGATTTTTAATATAAAATTCCTCTGTGCCTCCGCGTCGCCGCGTAAAGCGAAATTTCTCGTTAATACCGATATGCATCGGATTTATAGGGGCCTTGGTCATTAATGCCTAAATAATTGGCCTGTTCAGGCGTAAGACGGGTGAGTTTTGCACCCAATTTTTCCAAATGCAGACGCGCAACTTTCTCATCCAAATGGCGCGGCAGGACATACACCTTGTTTTCATAAGCTTTGGCATTGGTCCAAAGTTCAATTTGCGCCAAGGTTTGATTGGTAAAGGATGCCGACATCACAAAACTGGGGTGCCCCGTCGCACAACCGAGGTTGACCAGGCGACCTTCCGCCAACAAAATCAAGCGTTTGCCGTCGGGAAATTCAATTTCATCCACCTGCGGTTTTACATTGTGCCATTTGTAATTTTTCAGTGCCGCCACATCAATTTCATTATCAAAATGGCCGATATTGCACACAATCGCGCGGTCCTTCATGGCCCGCATATGATCAATGTTAATAACATTCAAATTGCCCGTGGCGGTCACGAAAATATCTGCCCTAGCTGCGACATCCTCAAGCGGGAGGACATCATAACCTTCCATAACCGCCTGAAGCGCGCAGATAGGGTCAATTTCGGTAACAATAACCCGCGCGCCTTGTGATTTCAACGATTCCGCCGAACCCTTGCCGACATCGCCATAACCGCACACCACCGCGATTTTACCCGCAATCATCACATCGGTTGCGCGGCGAATGCCATCCACCAAACTCTCACGGCATCCATATTTATTGTCAAATTTTGATTTGGTCACCGAATCATTCACATTAATGGCCGGGCATTTGAGGAGCCCCGATTTTTCCATTTCATAGAGCCGATGAACGCCCGTAGTGGTTTCTTCTGACAACCCGCGAATGTCGCGCATCAAATCGGGATAGTCCTTGTGCATAATTTGCGTCAGATCCCCGCCGTCATCCAAAATCATGTTGGGGGTCCAGCCGTTGGGGCCATGGATGGTGCGTTTGATACACTCCAGATATTCATCCTCCGTTTCACCTTTCCACGCAAAGACGGGGATACCGGCTGCGGCAATTGCGGCGGCGGCCTGATCCTGTGTTGAGAAAATATTGCAAGAGGACCAGCGCACCTCCGCCCCCAACGCCACCAAAGTTTCAATCAATACGGCAGTTTGGATGGTCATATGAAGGCAACCGGCAATGCGGGCGCCGTTGAGCGGTTTTTGCGCCCCATATTCCGCGCGTAAAGCCATCAGCCCGGGCATTTCAGTTTCGGCGATCACAATTTCCTTACGGCCCCATTCGGCCAAGGATATATCCTTAACCTGATAATCTTGCGTAGCGGATGAAGATATTTTTTGTGCAGAGCCGGTCATTCGTTTTCTCCTGAAGTTTTTTGCCTATTTTCATACATCGTTAAAAGTCTTTTGATAGATTGAACAGATGGTAAGCCTGAACGGTTAAGATGATATGAACAATTTGAAACATGATCTTGGGCCGTACCTTATCACAATGTTGCATAAATCATAGTGGTTTTTTGCGGTTTTTTGATTACAACGAAGCCAATTTCATCAAGGGGCCATCGCATGTTTTTTAATCAATCTTCATCGTCAAACTCTTCGAATTCTACATACACGTATCGACCCAATCCCTTTCATGAAGGATCGTTCGACCTTTTTAAAAAAGACCATAGGGGCAATTTATCACCCATTGGAAAATATAGTCGTTTGGACGATGACGAAGACCAAGGCCTGACCGAAAAAAAGGTCATGAATATTGTCATGAAATTGAACGGGGAGCGGGATTTGATTCCGTTGGGGGAACAAACGCGGGCGCGGCTTTTATATCATATAAAATGCGATACTCCCACCCGTAAGGAAGTTATTTTTTCGGCCTATACCGGAAAAGGCGTGTCCAAACGCAACGCAATTTTGATTATGGAGGAGTGAGATGACAAATTTAAGAGTTACGATGGAGGCCATTTGTAATGCGGCGAGCCCAACGACGTTAGACCCAATGACATTAGATACGAGTCCAGTCGATGTTTTTAGAGGTGCCGCGGGAGGAATGCTAGGTGCAACCGGAGGAGGCCATGCTCCGAATGGCACGGGCGGCAAGCATACAAAGGATTTCTCACCGGTATAAAAATATCTCAAATAGTGCTCTCTTTTAAAACCGTCGTGTGAGGGTGAGGGAGCCGAAAATCGCCGGGTCTTCCTGACCGTCAAATTCCTTGGTGCGATAGACAACCGTATAGGCGATGCGGGTTTGGCCGTAGGTGAGGGCCAAGCCTGCGTTCCCGTCCGCCACGAAGTTTTTCTTATCTACCGATGCACTATCACGGAATGTGTTGCCATCGAGGAAAATATCGCGGGCCACGGCGCGTCCGTTAATTCCGGCAAACACATACCAATCCCAATTTTGGTCATGCGGAAGGTCGAAATAGCCGCTTCCGGGCATTGCGGGGGCTACGCGCGGCGGGGTGTCGCGCAGTTCTGCCTGATTCGGGCCAAAGGTCACGGTGCCGCCCACGCCCGCATAGGTGTTCACATTCCCCGCCGCCACGGTTACATCCGGTTCAAACTGGACACGGTAAGCCGCCAATGGGAAAGAGGCAAAATTTTGCCACCTGCGGTTCCATGACACAATCGCCCCCGGTTCGGTGTGTAGTTGGTTATCCCACCCCTGAGGTTCGGGCGAATCCGTGACATGTTTATGAATAAATTTTTGCGTTTGTTCGGCCATGGATGCCGGCCCCACAACCCCGAGCGTCAAGCCCAATTGATCGGTATAGGTTTCATGCACGTTGGCAAAGGCCACCGTTGCGTAAAGCCACCCGGCCCACGGGCGATCCTGATTTTGCGGCGCGGCGATGGTGATATCTTGCGGGGTGAAAATTTTTTGCCCCAGCGTAAAGGAGGTCGCTGTGGCTTCATTCACATCAAACCCGATAAAGCGGTCGGCAGCGTCGCCAATATAGCGCGGCGGCTTTGATTCGATGTTGAAATAATTAATCTGAACGCCGCTGGTGTAATATTGATCCGTTCCGCCGCCGATCAGGTCGTTTTCATAGGATACGCTGATATAATTTTTATAATCGTTGCTGTGGATCGTGCTAACGGTTGGTTTGGCATCTTGCCAATGGATGATTTCCCCGGTTTCCGCCCTTGCTGAGGCAGGGAGATTGAGCGCGCAAAAACTCGCAACCGCAGCCATCACAGCCAAAGAGGGTGAAAAAGCAAAGATGCTGAACGGTTTATGTTCTTGATCACCAAGTCTTGGAAGCATTTTACAATTCATGATTATTCCAACAAAAAGCAGAAAAATGGGGTGAGTTTTGATGTGTTAACAGGTGAAGACTTTGGAAGGTTCCAAAAATCTTGCAAATTTCTGACCACAACCCCGTAAAATTCCTATCATTTACGGGAAAATGAGAACAAAGTAGAGGAATGATGATGCCGTATTACGCCAGCATCATCACCGGATTTTCAATAAAGCGTTTGAAATATTGCAGATATTCGGCCCCCACCGCGCCGTCAACCGAACGATGATCGGTGGATAAAGTGACCGTCATCACGGTGCGCACCACCATTTGGCCGTTTTCCACCACTACGCGCTCTTCACCCGCACCCACAGCCATGATACAGCTTTGCGGCGGATTGACGATAGCCTGGAAATTCTTCACGCCGAACATACCGAGGTTGGAAATCGAAAAAGATCCGCCCTGAAATTCTTCAGGTTTTAACTTGCCGTCCTTGGCGCGTTTGGCTAAATCCTTCATTTCCTGCGAAATTTCACGCAAAGACTTGGTTTCCGCGCGTTTGATGATGGGGGTGATCAGCCCGTTGGGTGTGGCCACCGCCACCGAAATATCGGCATGATGATATTGCAACACGGACTCATCAGTCCAGGAGGTGTTAGCCGCGGGATAAGCCTTGAGAGCCATCGCATTGGCCTTAATGATAAAATCGTTAACCGAGAGTTTATAGGCTCCATCAGCCGCTTCATTCATTTGCGCGCGTGCGGCCAAAAGATGATCCAGCACGCAATCAACCGAGAGGTAAAAATGCGGAATCACTTGTTTGGCTTCGGTCAATCGCCGCGCCGTGACTTTTTTAATGTTATTATTCGGGAGTTCCGTATAGGCCATGCCGAGCAAATCAGCCAATTGCTTGGCATTAGGGCCAGAGGCCGCAGGGGATGCCGTTCTTGGGGCCGCAACGGGGGCTGATTTCGCTGCCTCAACATCGCTTTTGACAATGCGTCCGTGCGGTCCGCTGCCTGTGAGGTTTTGAAGATCAATATTTTTCTCCGCCGCCAAACGACGTGCCAGAGGGGTTGCGAAGACCCTTGCCCCGGCCGCCTGAGGAGGTTGAGCTGGAGCGGGAGCCGCAGATTTAGGTGACGGCTGCTCAGAAGGCGCGGCCTGCGGTGCATTGGACGCGGCAGCCCCTGCGGCGTTCACATTGGCGGGAGAGGAGAGCTTGATTGCGCTTTCATCCTCACCGTCCTCAAGTAAAATCGCAATCGGCGTATTGACCGGCACATTGGCGGTTCCGGCAATAATCAAGATTTTGCCGATTTTGCCTTCATCCACGGCCTCAACCTCCATCGTGGCTTTGTCAGTTTCGATTTCGGCCACAACTTCGCCGGCTTTGACCATATCGCCTTCCTTTTTCATCCATTTGGCCAAGGTTCCTTCGGTCATGGTGGGGGAGAGGGCAGGCATCAAAATATTTACAGGCATCGTACACTCTTATTTATTCTATAAAAAATTAATTGTCCCAAACCAAAGCCCAGCTTATCAGGACATTATGGACACGTTATTGCCCCCCATCTTAATGCCAGAATTTTAAAAGTCCAGAATTTTAAAAAGTCATGAACAAAGATTCCCTCAAAAAAACCTTTCGAAGGAGAGCAAAGGGAAACATCGCAAAATTTTGAAATTGTGGAAGTAGGGGATAAGAAGTGGGGGATAAAAGGATTTATTTATCCTCTTCATATCCCGCCAAATCATCGATTCCGCCTTCGTCGTCATCTTCATCAAAGGCATCGTCATCATCGAATTTGGTGTCGTTGGCTTGGGAGACAAGGCTGCTCCATTCTTCTTCGCCTTGCATTTCTTCGATATCATCATCCTGATCTTCATCCATCGCAAAGACGCGTTGGTGTGAACGGATCAGGTCTTCTTTAAGGTCGCCGACATTGATGGTATCCTCGGCAATTTCGCGCAGTGACACAACCGTATTTTTGTCATTGTCGCGGGGAAGAGTGAGGGCCGCACCGGTGCCGATTCGCCGCGCCCGCTGAGCCGCACTCATCACCAATTCAAAACGATTTGGAACTTTTAAAACGCAATCTTCAACTGTAACGCGGGCCATGAAACTTCCTGACTATCATTCAATATGGAGTAAAGAGCCGTATTTGTAACTATCTTTAATTCAAAAATCAAGGTAAAAGTGAGTCACAAAACTCACAGACCAAGCAAGCAAACGAAAGCGCGGAGCGCATGAAGAATTTATCACAATTGAGGGAGATCGCAAAAACCCACGGCACGCCGGTATGGGTTTATGATGCGGCGGTGATTGCGGCCCAGGTTGAAAATTTGCGGGCATTTGATGTGATTCGCTATGCTCAGAAGGCGAATTCGAATCTCCATATTTTGCGTTTGATGAAATCGCTTGGCGTGAGTGTTGATGCCGTTTCCAAAGGAGAGCTGGAGCGGGCCTTGGCCGCGGGCTATACGGTGGATGATCTGGTTTTAACCACCGATTTGCTGGATCGCGCGACGCTCGAGTATGTCTGCGCCCATCACATCACGGTCAATGCCGGGTCGATTGATATGTTGCGCCAGATCGGGGAATTATCCGCCACAACCAATTCAGCGGCGCATAAGGTTTGGATCAGGGTCAATCCGGGTTTCGGCCATGGCCATAGCCCCAAGGCAAATACAGGCGGTGAAAACAGTAAACATGGTATCTGGCACACGCAAATTGCGGATGCCATGAAGGTGATTGCGAAATATGGGCTAAATCTGGTCGGTGTGCATATGCATATCGGGTCAGGAGTCGATTACGGGCATTTGCAACGTGTGGGGCAGGCCATGGTGGATATTATTGATCGCTATGGTCTGGATATTGAGGCTATTTCCGCCGGTGGCGGGCTGTCAACGCCCTATAAAAACCAAGATGAAATCATCGATGTTGATCATTATTTTTCGATTTGGCAGGACGCGCGCGCAAAAATTGAACAAAAGCTCGGCCACGCGGTAAAATTGGAAATTGAACCGGGGCGGTATTTGGTGGCCCAGAGCGGCGTATTGATCACCGAAGTTCGTGCAGTCAAAACCGCCGGGGAAGGGGAACGTCAGGTTCGCTATGTCTTGATTGATGCGGGGTTCAATGAATTGGTGCGGCCGGCCATGTATGGCAGTTATCATGAAATATCGGCCTTCAATGCGGAGTTTGAGCCGATTAAGTCTCACCCCCTCATGCCCACCGTGATCGCCGGACCGTTGTGCGAATCGGGGGATGTTTTTACACAGTCGGAAGGCGGCATCCTTATCCCGCGCCCGTTACCAACTGTTCATGTCGGCGATTATATCATGATTCATGACACCGGGGCTTATGGTGCCGCCATGTCATCGCTTTATAATTCGCGTCCGCTTTGCCCAGAGGTTTTAATCGACCAAGACGGCCAAGCCAAATTAATTCGCCGCGCCCAGAAAATAGAGGAATTGTTGATATTAGAAGAGGAGGTGTGATCAACACTCCTCATTCCCCCTCAAACTTCGTAACCCCGCACTTGATGCGGGGTCTTGATAAAGCCTCTAAACCCCGGATATGCGAAAAAGCCGCATAATTCATTTGACACAATATAAGATTTGGTTCATTTTTAGTGTTCTAGAAAGCAATTTATTTAGAATCTGCTCATGATCTCGCTAGGGCTAGGGATTTTTGCGGTTTTTCAAGAACCGCACCGAAGCGTACTTAAAAGTACGTGAGGAGCGGAAGCGCAGAAATGCTGCAAAAAGCCAACGCCATAGTAGAGATGATGTGCAGGTTCTTAGGCAGGTTTGATTTTATGACACCCTTCACCACCTTAACCTCCATTCCCGCTCCGTTGCCGTTGATTAATATTGATACCGATATGATCATCCCCAAACAATTTTTGCGCACGATTGAACGTACGGGTTTGGGGAAGGGGCTTTTCTATGAAATGCGCTTTTTCAATGACGGTGCGAAAAACCCTGATTTTGTGCTTAACCGTGCGCCATATGACCATTCCAAAATTTTGGTAACGGGAGAAAATTTCGGCTGCGGGTCTTCGCGCGAACATGCCCCCTGGGCGTTATTGGATTTTGGGATTCGCGCGATTATTGCGCCAAGTTATTCCGATATATTTTTCAACAATTGCTTTAAAAACGGAATTTTGCCGATCTGCCTTCCCCAAGATCAGGTGGATGAAATTATGCGTTTTGCCAATGATCAACGCGAGGTTGCGATTGATCTTGATCAACAAAAAATCACCGCCGGAAATTTGGTCGCGTCTTTTGAAATTGACCCGTTCCGAAAACATTGCCTTTTAAATGGTCTGGATGAAATTGGATTGACCCTTCAAAAAGAATCCATCATCGCGCAATATGAAGAGGGCAGGGCGCAACAGCTTCCTTGGTTGTCCTAAGCCGCCACCAACTGCTCCCCATCGCTACCGGCGATATTGAGGGTGATGATTTGACCGGGGGAGAGGTCGGACGAAGGAGCAGGCGGCAATTTGACTTCGGCAAAATGGCGGGTGCGGCCAATATGGTTGCTTTCGCACAGCACTTCAACGTCTTGCCCCACAAAGCGCGGGAGGAATTTTTTTAGCTGAGCTTGGCCCAGCTCCCGCAGCCGCGCGCTGCGCTCTTTCCTCAGATCAAGAGGGACCTGCGGCATTTTCGCGGCGGGAGTGAGTGGGCGCGGCGAATAGGTAAAAACATGCAGGAATGTCAGATCGGCTTCGCGCACGTGGTTGAGGGTGTTTTCGAACATGGCTTCATCCTCGGTCGGGAAGCCCGCGATGATATCGGCACCAAACACGATATCGGGGCGCAGGGATCGTGCACGTTGGGCGATATTGATCACATCCGCGCTCAAATGTCGGCGTTTCATGCGTTTCAAAATCATATCATCGCCAGACTGAACGCTTAAATGCAAATGCGGCATAAGTCGGTCATCATTCGCGATCACATCCCACAAATCCTCATCAATTTCCACCGGGTCAAGCGAGGAGAGTCGCAAGCGTTTGAGATCAGGAACCGCGCGTAAAATGAGTTTGATCATATAGCCAAGGGTCGGTTCGCCCGGCAAATCCTTACCGTATGAGGTAATATCAACCCCCGAAAACACGATTTCGCCATAGCCTTGTTCAACCAACAACCGCACCTGCGCGATCAGGTCTTCGATAGGGACAGAGCGCGAATTGCCGCGCCCATAGGGGATGATACAAAATGTGCAGCGATGATCACAACCATTTTGCACCTGAACAAAGGCGCGGGAATGCCCCTCAAACCCCTTAAGAAGATGACCCGCAGTTTCACGCACCGACATAATGTCATTCACATGAATCTTTTCACGAATAGTTTGGGTGTCTGTGTCGAGCGCGGAGGGAGCGGCAGAGTCTTGTTTTGCGTCTTGATCTGTTCCCAACTCGGAGGATTCAAAACTCCAAGTGGCGGATTTCAGTTTTTCATGATTGCCGATCACTCGCTCTACTTCCGGCATTGCGGCGTAAAGATCGGGCTTAATTTGGGCCGAACATCCGGTGACAATGACACGGGCCGCGGGGTTTTCACGCTTGGCGCGGCGAATGGCTTGGCGGGCTTGCCGCTCGGCTTCCTCCGTCACGGCACAGGTATTAAAAATCACCGCATCTTCCAACCCCGCTTCGCGCGCATGAGTCTTCATTACCTCGCTCTCATACA
Source organism: Alphaproteobacteria bacterium (assembly GCA_016794305.1). Classification (GTDB taxonomy): domain Bacteria; phylum Pseudomonadota; class Alphaproteobacteria; order Micavibrionales; family Micavibrionaceae; genus UBA1573. The sequence goes on from JAEUKN010000034.1 coordinate 9,192, forward strand.
CGTTGAGCCGACAGCCAAAAGTTTGAACCTGGGGTGATTTTACAGTCATCAAAAAGCTTTAGCCTTTTCATGTAAATTCTGTCAAATATAATCGTCAAAATTTCAGATGAAATTAGATCATGTTATACTCGGAAGAGTGATCAGCACATTGCCGAATTACCCTCTCCCCGACTCTTGCGCTAGGAGGTCTTTTTTGGACAATTTGCCGATCATGGTTTTGGGCAACGGTTCGGTGCGGAATTCAAATTGGCGCGGCATTTCGATGCGAGAGATTTTATCCTCTAAAAACGTCCGCATATCGTGTTCATCCATGCGCAAGCCGTCCTTAAGCTTAATCCAGGCTTTGGGGGCTTCGCCGCGGGCAGGGTCCTTGATGCCGGCCACCACACATTCTTCGACTGATGGATGCTTATAAATCGCTTCCTCAATCAATCGTGGATAAACATTATAACCGTTGACCAGAATCAGATCCTTAATTCGGTCCACAATAAATAAATATCCATCTTCGTCATATTCCGCCACGTCCCCGGTTTTAAAGAATCCATTTTCCATGACTTTGGCGGTTTCATCGGGTCGGTTCCAATATCCCGCCATGACCTGAGGCCCCTTAGCCCAGATTTCGCCACGATGATGGGGCTTTGTCACCAATTCACCCGATTCCGGGCAATGAAGCTCAATCACCGTTCCGGGAAGCGGGAGCCCGATAGATCCGGTTTTTATTTTTCCATCAAGCGGATTAACGCACAGAACGGGTGAGGTTTCGCTCAATCCATATCCCTCCACCAACACGCAGCCGGTGGTAAATTCAAAATCTCGTTTTACTTCGGCGGGGAGGGGGGCTCCGCCTGAAATACAGTATCTCAAAGAACTTACGTCATATTTCTTGAGTTCATGAAAATTATTGATGGCATTGTATATCGCCGGAACCGCTGGGAATAATTGCGGCCTGTGCTTATCAATCAATTCCAGCGTGTCCTGAATATCAAAGCGCGGCAGGGCAATAATTTCAAAACCGCAGCGCGCGGCAAAATTCAAAATCGTCGTCATGGCAAAAACATGGAAAAACGGAATGACCGCCATGATTTTTTCCTCGCCATGCCGACAATCATGAAACCATTTTACAATTTGCTCAACATTCGCCGTTAAATTGGCATGCGTCAGCATTGCTCCCTTTGGAATGCCCGTGGTTCCGCCAGTATATTGAAACAACACCACGTCATGATCTACATCTATGTCGGGCGGGGTAAAGTTTCCGTCATTTTCAATCAGTTTTTTAAAGGGCAAATGCCGATCATTATTGGGTATTTTGCACACGTCATCACGCTTTACAAACGGAAATAACAGATTTTTGGGGAATGGCAGGCAATCGGCGAACGGACACACAATTAGCTGATTAAGCCGCGTTGCATGCAGCATTTTTTCGAGTTTTGGGTAGATTTGTTTCAAATCCACCGTGATCATATAATCGGTTTGGCTATCTTCAATCTGGCGCGCCAGCTCATCCTCGGCATAGAGCGGATTGTAATTGACTATAGTCGCTCCGGTTTTGGCCAGTGCATAATACGCAATCATGTAATAGTGACAATTGGGGAGACAAAGCCCCACCTTAACCCCTTTTTCGATCCCGTGGCCATGAAGCCCCTTGGCGAGCCGATTAACCAGCCCCCCCATTTCCTGCCAGCTCCAACTTTTCTCAAGAAAAGTAAAAGCTGTTTTGTGGGGGTAGCGATGCACGCTCGAATCAAAATGATGGTAGAGCGGGCCTGTCCATAAGCCCGCATCCTCTTGTATGTTCCATTTAACCTTTTCGGGATAGGATTTATCCCAAAAATGTTGGTTCCCCGGTACTCTTTCGTTCATTCTAATTAATTTTCTGTGTTCAGCAGCATAAAAATTACATTACAGGCTTGAAATATATCATGATTTTGATAAAACTTAATTAATGAGGGTTTCTATCTAAGGTAGGAAAAAGCAATATTAAGTCCACACAAGAGCATAGACATATACTTTAGTATAGATTATAAGCAACATTGTTTTAAAAAATCTAAAGATTGGGAAGAAATTTAAAAAATGTCTCTGGGGGAAGTTTGTAAGCCACCCGTCGTTGACGACGTGAAGGGTATGGGCGATGACGCGAGCGAAGGCGTGAAAGCGAAGTTGAAATGGTTCAACCCGTCCAAAGGGTTTGGATTCGTGATCCCTGCCGATAAGCCGGTGGACGCTTTTTTTCACATTACGCAATTGCAGAAATTTGGTATTCACGGCCTAGGCGAGGGTGCCGAAATCCTGTGCCGTGTGGATCATGGATTAAAGGGTGCGTGTGTGACTGAGGTGCTTGAAATCATTGATATGGGTGATTGCGCCAACGCCCATATTGCCTATGAACCTGCCAAAACAGGATATTTCACAGTCAAGGGAATCGTCAAGCTTTACAACAATGAAAAAGGATTCGGATTTGTCACGCCCGATGACGGGATGAAAGATATTTTCGTGCATAAATCCTGTATGCTCCGTTCCGAAATCATGGAAATTTTTGCGGGCCAGCGTGTGCGCATTAAATATAAAGTGACCGAAAAAGGCCGCGAGGCCGTTGAGATTTCGATCGAAACAACGGTTTAAAACATTTCGCGCGGATTAAAATTAATCGTCATTTCATGCCATTGATCATATTTTTCCGGTGGTAAATTGAGCGGTGTGCAATCGGGGCTGTTGATTGCCCGCAGCACCGAATCAGCCGCCGCCCGAAAGAACGTATCGGAATGATATCGTCCCATATCCACAATTTCGGCGGATGTCACCACACGTGCCTCATTAACCGTGACCCGCACATCGACGTTTAAGTCCTGGGAATCTCGCGCACCAGCGGGGATGCTCCAGCATTGCGCCAATTGCGCACGCAGGGCATCCATATCGGTCATGCTCATCACACTTGCGAACTTACTGATATTGGGCGCGGGTTCAGGGTGACCGTCAGTTGGTGAGTCCTCGGGTTGTTCTTCCGTTGGCTCCTCATTCGGGGTGAGGTCCTTGAGCAGCGAATCAAATGAGTCTTGAGTCTTCTTTGGGTCTGGCTGCTTTTTCGGTTCATCCTTTGGTTTGGGCTTTTTGTCAGGTTTTTTAGGCTCGGGCTTTGGCTCAGGTTTCGGTTGCGGCGGCGTGGGTTTCTTTTCCGCTATTTTTTCGGGTGGCGTTTCGGGTGGCGTTTCGGCTAAGGGCTCCAACTCGCTCTCATCAGGCGGTGGCGGAGGCTCCTTCACTTCTTCAGGTTTCACTTCAGGTTTTGGCGTTTCCTGAACGGGCGGGGTGTTCTTTTTTTCCTGTTTTTTGGGTGGTTCAGGCGTTGGTTTTTCCACCGGCTTGGACGTTTTGGCGGGCGGTTTATTGGTTGTGGCTTCATCGGCAATATGGTCCACCAACTCCACCGCCACTGGCTGTTCAATCTCAATATCCTTGCGCCATTGCGGCATGCCGAAAATCACCAACGCAAACACAATCAGGTGCAACACAACCGAAATGATCAGCGGCTTGCGATCACTGGCCAATTTAAATTTTCCCTGATTGTGTCGTTGGTCGGCCACGCGCGCCCCTTTTGATTGTTATTTGGTTTTTGAAGCGGCCGCGGCGGGCTGGGTAATCAGGGCAACCTTGCGATATCCTGCCTTATTAATTACCCCCAGCACCCCCATGACATCGCCATAGGCCAATCCCTGATCCGCCTTAATAAACACGCGGCGTTCAAAATCATTATTTGTGATGGCGGAGAGTTTGGTCAAGAGTTCATCCTGGCTCACCTTTGTCTCACCGATATAAATTTCACCGTTTTTATTCACTGCGACCTCCAGCGGTTTTTCATCCTTTTCGGACACCGGCCCGGCTTCGGTTTGCGGCAAATCAACCTTCACCCCGGCACTCAGCAGCGGTGCCGTGACCATAAACACAATGAGTAAAACCAGCATCACATCAATAAACGGGGTCACGTTGATTTCGGCCATCGGGCGATAGGCGCGGCGATTGGAAAAGCTCGATCCCTTTTGATTTGATTGTAAATTCATGCCCATATTAAGCCCCTTTCCTTCGAGGGTAGTATTTTTTTAAATGGTCGTTATCCGCACGCGCAGAGGGAATTTCACAAGGCATAGCGCACGCGCGCCACACCGATCAATTAAACTACGCCACGTTTTTCTGTGGTCGCACATCGGGCGTATCTTGCGAATCAAGATGCCGCACCATGATGGAGAAAAACTCGGCACTAAAGGCTTGCAAACGATCACCATAGCGCGCGAGAGATGTTGAAAACACGTTATAGGCCACCATCGCGGGAATGGCCGCCACCAAGCCAATGGAGGTCGCAAAAAGTGCCTCTGCAATTCCCGGCGCCACAACAGCCAACGAAGTATTATTCATCGCCGCAATCGCGGTAAACGAGTTCATAATCCCCCACACGGTCCCAAACAGCCCGATAAAGGTGGCCGTTGACCCGGTGGTCGCCAGGAACGTCATGCCGCGCTCCAACAATTGCATTTCCCGCCCGATAGCCAGCGACATCGCCCGCTCAACCCGTTGCTTAAGGCTGGCTTTGAGGCTTTCTGAGCGCGGAATTCCTGCGGCCACCCCGGCTTGCCATTCCTCCATCCCGGCGGTGAAGGTGAGCAAGAGCGGATCAGGCGGGCTTTTCTTCACCCGCAAATAAAGTTTATCCAATGCCTCCCCCGACCAAAACGCATCCTCAAACCGGTCCGCACGACGATCCAATTTTTTCAACGTCAAACGCTTGGAAATAATAATGGTCCAACACCAGATCGACATGCCGAGCAAGATCATCATCACCAGTTTCACCACCGAATCCGCATGCATAAACAATCCCCAGATTGAGAAATCGCTATGGTTGGCAACGGCACCGGCGGCAATATTCGCAACGTCATCACTGGCAACAGGGGTAACGGCAGTTTCAGGGGCGGGCATTTTTGTCTCCTAACTCAACTAAAATCTTTATGGCTCTTGATTTCATTATCAAAAACCTGACGAATCGCCAACGGAATTTTTACGGGTTTTCCCCCATCATTCACAAAAACCAGTAAAATTTTCATCGCGAACAAAATCTTATCATGCCTCAAGACATTTTGACGCATAAAAAATGAAGTATTTTTGATTTCAAGCAGATTTGTGCGAACGCACAAAAGATCATCAAGCCGCGCAGGCGCCACGTAATCCGCCTCAATTTTTTTCACCACAATGAGGGCGTTGGAGTGAGTGTAAATGCGGGAGTTTTCAAAACCAAGCGCGCGCAGATATTCACTGCGCGCCCGTTCACAAAATTTCAAATAATTGGCATGATACACCACCCCGCCGGCGTCAGTGTCCTCATAATATACCCGCACATCAAAATCATGTTCCATGACCATTTGATTATTCCGCATCAACCTCAATGGCAATAGGAATATGATCGCTGGATTTCTCCCAATCTCTGGCATCAACCAACGAAGAATAGGATTTTAAGCGCGGGGTGAGGGGAGGGGTCAGCCAGATATGATCTAATCTTCGCCCGCGATTGGATTTGCGCCAATCTTGATTGCGGTATGACCACCAACTGTAAAGTTTTTCTTGGGGCGGGACGAAAACCCGCGCACTATCCAACCAATCAAGGCTAGCACGCATATTGGCCAGCTTTTCAACTTCAATCGGGGTATGCGAGACAACATCCAGCAATTGTTTATGCGACCACACATCATGTTCAAGCGGGGCGATATTAAAATCGCCCAGTGCGATGAGTTTTGAGTCTTTGCCCTGATAGCCGCCAAAAAAATCGCTCAATTCATCAACAAATTCCAACTTATGCGAAAATTTATCGTTTTGATCAGGGTCGGGGATATCGCCCCCCGCCGGGATATAAATATTATGAAGTTCAAAATCGGCGACCTTAACCGCGATATGGCGGCAATCTTCACGCCGCACGCGGTGATGTATTGTAATTTCTTCAAACGGGTATTTTGATAGGATGGCAACGCCGTTATAACTTTTCATGCCGTGGATGTGGTGGTGAGCATATCCGGCCTGTTGAAATACCTCATGTGGAAAAAATTCATCCGGGGTTTTGGTTTCCTGAAGGCAAATGATGTCGGCACCCAATTGCTGCGCGGCCTGCACCACCAAATGCGCCCGCAGGCGCACCGAATTGATATTCCAACTCATAATCCGCATGACTGAACCTATGGGGTTGAAAGGGGAGGGGAGCGCGGAGTTTTCGGAAGTGTTAAAAGAGCGGCCACCAACCGGCCCTCCATCGCCATGATATTATAGGTCCGGCAGGCCGCGCTCACATCCATCGCATCAATCGTAAACCCTAGTCCGCGCAGAAGTGTCCGATCTTCCCAGCTCAGCGGTTTGAAATGCGTGCCTAGTCCAATGAGCAAAACATCTATACGCCCAGCCAAAGCGGTAATTTGCCGGGAGTGTAATAAGTCAGCATAGTCGGTAAACTCAAATTCCAAAGGCACCACACACTCATCGCGCACCAAAATATCATGCGGATAGGATATGTTCCCTAGCACAAATTTTTCCCGCGAATAGCTTTGGATCAATTTTAAAGACGGTGAAACGGCGGGGGTAATGTCCATAAATTTAGGCTACTTATCTAATAATTGGAGTGTAGCCATTAACGTAAAAGTTGCTTTCTTTTATCCGGTACTCAGGAATGATTTTTTCAATATAGCCATCTTTAATTAGCAATTGCAAAGTGGAATCAATCATGTTTTTTAACTTTTCCTCATTTTCAGGGAGATCGTATAAACTTGTGTTGAAATAAATTGCATTATGCGGAATAATATTTTTTAATTTGCCGGAGCTCATATGAATGTAATTTTCGGCAAATTTCTTTTCTACAAAAGCCGCGTCAGACTTACCGGATTGAACATTTATTAATAGCAACTTTAAATCGTCTCCTTGTGAGATACTAAGTCTTTTTGCTTTAGGGAAGTCTCTGTTGGCAATTGAGTCTGTAATATCGTCCTTAAGTACGGACAATCTATATTTAGGGTTGTTAAGTATTCTAGGGTCTTTATCAAAACGCATATCGTCTGCCCTCACTAAAATTGCAAGCATATTTTTTAATGAGGGTATCGTAAGGATTTTTTGTTCATCTTTGTTTGGAAAAGGCCAAACAGGACCACAAAACATATCATAGTGATTATCAATTAATCCTTGGGAAATATTGCTGTAATCGACCTTTTCGGACCATTCAATTTTGATGCCATTAAGCTCTCCAATTTTCTCAAAAATATCATAGGTAAACCCCGACAGTTTGCCTGTATTAGAATCCTTCATTAACGAGTGAGGGGAAAGCTCATAGCCGCACCGAATGGTTTTGGTTTCGGTGACACGGTCATAAACGGATTCCGCAAAGGCGGGAAATGATAAAGCGAGTAAAACTGAAAAGAGGATTACTTTAAAGGTTTTCATTTTAATGCCTAAAGTTTGTTGTTGATTACTATTAAGGGCACTTCTAAAAACTCCGTACATGTTCAGGCCCGTGGTTTTGTGGTATGGATTAATGCGGAACAAGTATGGTTTTTTATTCCATATGTCAATGATTTTATCATAAGGTGAGAGGAACTTCAATGCCCTGAGCGGTCGCTGATAATTATACACCATCAGGAACGCCATGAGGTGTTTTTTAAGTGCCTCTGCCGTCTCATAATAATAGTTTTTCGTGGTGTGATTTTTGATGATGCGGTTCATGACTTCGACCTGACCGTTGGTCCACGGATGACGGAATTTAGTCAGTCGATGATCAATATGATGCTGCGCGCACAGCGCGTCAAACGCATGCATTCTGTCTCTGGGGCGCAGGTGATCAGCCAGCAATTCATAGGTGAATTGTATGCCGTTATCGGTCAAAATTGTATGAATTTTGAACGGGCATTCGTCGATCATGTTGCGCAGAAATTGCACGGCAATTTCGGTTGTCATGCGGTCATGCAGCTCGACATACGCGAATTTGCACACGCGGCAAATCCCCACAAACATATAGAGTTTGCGCGCTTCAACCCGCACCTCAGTGATGTCAATGTGCACATATCCAATCTCATAATCCTTAAATTTCTTTTTTGATTTTTCAGGACGTGCAGCGTCATCATCGGGCAATCTTGACAGTCCGTGACGGTGCAAACAGCGATGCAAATTTGAGCGCGTCAAACGCGGAATCCGATCACGCAACGACACGAAAATATCGTCAATTGAGAGCTTCGTGACGCGGCGAAATTCACAAATGACTTGCT
>JAEUKN010000035.1 GCA_016794305.1 Alphaproteobacteria bacterium
CGGAAGCCTTGATCAAAAAACACGGCTTTCAGAAATATGAGGAGGCCCCGTTCACCTATGGCGACGGAACGGAAGGGATCAGCATGAGGTATGAACTGTGGATAGACAGAATAGATAAGGAAAAGACGCGTGACGAACATATTTGATCAGAAATCATGCAATCGCAATTTGCGTATATTGTGGATTTTCACCGTGTGTATGAATTCGCTATTTATGCTTGCGGTCATAGTTCCGTACTATCAAAATCAGTTAAATCTGAATTTCCATCAGTTTCTGGTGGCTGTTTCTGCGTTTGCTTTGATGTTAGTGATTTGGGATTTACCCACAGGGTGGCTCGCGGATCAATGGGGACGTAAACGAAGTTTAATTATGGGCGCTGCGACTTATGGCCTGGGTTTTGTGGCATTATTATACTCTTCGGGTTTTTATTCCGCCATTGCTGCAGAATGCGTCATCGGTATCGGGGTTGCCCTCATGAACGGTGCGCATACCGCCCTGTTATATGATAGTTTGTTGGCCGCCGGGCGCGAGCATGAATTCCGCCGCTTTGAAGGGTTCCGCTTTGCGTTGGGGCTTTATATGTGTGCGTTTTCAAGTGTTGTGGGCGGGTATTTGTATGTGCTCTCCCCCCGATTGCCGTTGGCGTTAGAGTCTATCATGGCGGCTATTGGGGCCGGTGTTGCGATTTTATTCGTTGAACCGCCGCGCCATAAACGCATCGTTGAAAAACATCCGATAAAAGATATGTGGGACACGATAAAATACGTCACCCACGGGCATAAAGAAATCGGCGGTTTGATCGCGCTCATGGTCCTGACCTTTGCCACAACCAAATTGTGCATGTGGGCGTTACAGGCCTATTCCAAAGAAATGGGGTTGCCGGAGTCTTATAACGGGTGGATTATCAGTGCGACGATGCTGCTGAGTGCATTGTTCGGGCATTTCAGCCATAAAATTTTCCCGCGGGCGCAGGGGCGACATGTGCTCTATGGATTGCTGTGCGTTTTGATTGGGGCGATGATGGTGGCGGGGTGGTCGATCGCGTGGCTGGGAATTGCGTGCCTGATGCTTGAGGCATTCGTGTTCGGTTTTGGCATGCCCCGGGCGCAAGATGCGATTAACAAACTGGCCGAGTCATCGCGCCGCGCCACCATTCTTTCAACCGCGAGTTTGGCGGGCTCACTCGGTTTTGTCCCCTTAAGCCAGGTGATGGGGTGGGGGGCTGATCATTTTGGTATCGGACCGGCTCTCATGCTGCATGCCGCCATTTTGGCCTTGTGCGGGGCAGGGGCGTTTGTGATGACCCAACGCGCACATCGTGAAAGAGCCACAAAAGCGTGAGAGACTCTTGACAGGAGGCAGGCAGAAAGATTAGAAGCGTGAATAGCGTTGAATAGATATTTGATACAGCCTATAAGAGCTTGTTTAAGAATATCGCTGCGGCTAAGGATTTTTGCGGTTTTTCGAGAACTGCACCGGAGCGTACATAGATGTACGTGAGGAGCGGAAGCGCAGAAATACCGTTAAAAAGCCAACGCCGGAGTAGATATTATTAACAAGCTCTAAGTTCCCGTAGCTCAGCAGGATAGAGCACAAGTTTCCTAAACTTGGGGCCGCAGGTTCAATTCCTGCCGGGAACGCCATATAACCCTCTGTTTAAAGTTCTGTCGCACTGGTCAAAAATTCCGCGAAGATGTTTTTGGGGGTTACAGCCATAAATTGCCCATCGGGACGGCCCACAAATTTTGCCCAAACGGCACAACATCTTTGCCACGATAAAGCACAATGCCACAGACGAAATCATCACCTGTCATCCTTTGCAACTCTTCCAATCCTTTGAAATCAGATTTTGAAACATGGTCGTTCTTTTTGACCTCAATCCCCGCTAATTGTCCGTTTGGCTTTTGCAGGACAAAGTCAACCTCTTTGTGATCGCCGGTTCTAAAATGAAACAGGTCGATTTTCTCATCATGGAATGTGATGAGTTTGAGAAGCTCCGTTGCCACAAAATTCTCCAACACATGGCCGAATAATTCAGGCCTGTTTGCCTCCAGATCGTCCAATTCATACTGAAGAAGATGGCACAGGAGCAGAGTATCAATCATATATCCTTTCGGTGATTTCACAAGGCGTTTGCCGACATTGCGATACCATGGCGCGAGTTCAAAGGTAAGAAACAGCATCTTAAACAACGTCTTATAATTTCGAGAAGTTACAGGGTTTAATCCCGCATCACGCGCAATGTCGGCATCATTGATCAATCCGCCCGCACGACTTGCCAAAATACGAAGCAAATTCGGAAGCGTGCTAAGCTTGTCTATCTCTGCCAGTGCGCGCACATCCCGTTGTAATATCGTTGTTAAATATCCATCAAACCATGTGGTGCGATTATGGTGATCTGCGCCAGATATTTCGGGGAATGTCGATGAACGGATCACATCGCACAGGCTCTGTCGGGTGCGATCCGGTTCAAAATTTTCATTGAATAATCGTTCAATAAAATCACCATGCCCGCCCTGGGCTTCGCTGCTTGCGATAGGATACAAAGTCAGGATGCTCATGCGTCCCACCAACGGATCCGATAATTTTGGCAGGGCCATGATATTGGCCGACCCGGTGAGTAAAAATCGCCCATAAAGCTTTGAACCGTGCTCTTGGCGTAATTCATCAACAACAAGCTTTAAAGCCCGAAAAATTTCCGGAACAAGTTGCACTTCATCAATAATCAACGCACCCTTGCGCCCCTTCAGATAACTCTCCGGTGCAGTGGCTGCGGCGGCCATCTGGGTGGTGCTGTCAAAAGTTACATAGTCGGCGGGGTGTTCGTTTTTGGCGATGGACTGAACCAACGTGCTTTTCCCTGCCTGACGCGGACCATTTAGGAAGACAACGGGACTGGCTCCAAGCGCCTTGATAAGCCTAACTTTGATATGCCTATTAATTTGTGCCGTTTCAATTTCTGTCATGGTGAAGGAGCTTTTTACAAATATAAATCCATCTTTTATAAATTATAAAGCAAACTTTTATATTTGCAAGATTTGTTTTTTGTTAACCACTTAGAACCTGTTCATGATCTCGCTATGGCACAGGATTTTTACGGTTTTTCGAGAACCGCATCGGATCGTACATAGATGTACGTGAGAAGCGGAAGCACAGAAATACCGTGAAAAGCCAACGCCAGAGTAGAGATCATGAACAGGTTCTTACTTGCTCTTCCCCTTTTTCTTATAAACATAAGATATCACCTCAGCGACGGCGCGATAGAGTTCTTCGGGGATGGTTTGGTCAATCTCTACCGTGTCATAGATGCTGCGCGCGAGCGGCGGGTTTTCGAATAAAATAATATCATGCTCGCTCGCGACTTTGCGAATGCGCAACGCCACTTCGTCAATTCCCTTGGCGATCACCACGGGTGCATCCGCCACATCGGTATCATATTTTAACGCCACGGAAAAATGGGTCGGGTTGGTGATCACCACATCGGCCTTTGGCACATTTTGCATCATGCGGCGGCGCGCGCGTTCCATGCGCATTTGTTTCAATCGTCCCTTAATATACGGGTCGCCTTCGGATTGTTTATATTCTTCCTTGACCTCTTGCTTGGTCATGCGCATTTGCTTGGAAAATTCCCATTTTTGGAACATAAAATCGGCCATGGCCATCACGAACAATGCCGCCAAAATCCCCGTGAGCATCCGCACCGCCAATTTTTCGCTTTCCTCCAGCGCCTGAAGCGGGGTGAGGAGAATCGAATGCTCGGCATTTTGCAGGTAAGGCGCGACCAAGACATAGCCCACCACGCCGACAAAGCTGATCTTGAGCAAGCCCTTAATAAATTCCATGATAGACCGCAGCGAAAATAGCCGCGCAAAGCCTTTGGAGATGGAGACTTTAGAGAAATCAGGCTTAAGGACTTCGGGGGCCACCAACGGCCCCACCTGAAGCAACGGCCCCGCAAGTGCCGCAATCACCAAAACAATGAAAAATATTGCCGAAGAGCTGAGGGATTTAAGCGAAAGCAGGGCGAACAGCTCCATCAGGCTTCCGGGATTGGCGGGAACCGCGTGCGCATTGGCCAGTAAATCCTTCAGGAAATCGGTGAAATCCGCAAACATGCGCGGCACCGCCAAGGCGACCAGCAAGGTTGAAACCAAAAGAATAATCCACGTGTTCAGGTCGCGCGATTGGGCGACCTGGCCGCGACTTCGCGCTTCCTCCAGCTTCTTGGCACTGGCGTCTTCGGTTTTGGATTCCTGATCCGGCTGTTCGCTATCTTCGGCCATCGTGGCGCGAGTATGACAGTTTTTGCGGTTGCTTCCAAGTGGTTAAGATGGGGATGAGCGTGCAAACCCAAGGATTTTTTGCCGCGAATGATCACGAATCAGCATAAAAATATTCCGTACAAAAATATTCCGTAACCCCGCACTTGATGCGGGGCCTTACGTTTAAAAAAAAACCGCAAAGCCGCGAAGGCGCAAAGGATTTTAAGGTTTTTTAGCCACGAATTCTCACGAATAGCCACGAATAAACGCGGATTTTAAAAGAGCTTAGGGGGAGATTTTTCAATCCAAAATTCTCCACCCCCGCAGTCGTTATTTTCCACCCCCACCCTGCCTCCCCCTGAAAGGGGGAGGAGATAGAGTGGAGTCTTCCCCTGAAAGGGGGAGGGGATATATTCAAAAAATTGATAAAACAGAACGCGCAGCGTTCAAAGATTATGAACTTTTAATAATTGCAACTAATTGAATTTGCAGAGATTTTCCTCTGTGTCCTCTGCGAGCTCTGTAGTTTTTTTAACAAATCGATCATAAACACAGAAATACATTCGTGACTATTCGTGATCACTCAAAGCTAAAGATACCCCAAAACTCTTTGCGCCTTTGCGTCTTTGCGTCTTTGCGGTTTTTTTATATTTTAGACCCCGCATCAAGTGCGGGGTTACGAGTGGGTGGGGTTGTGAAAGTGGAGACTGGATTAGGGGGTGAGTTGTGCCATGCCCATAAATAAATAGTCTCTCATCCCCCAATATTCCGTCATCCCCGCGGAGGCGGGGATCCGTTATTTTTTGCGGCCAAGCTACACCCCTTATTCGGATTCCCGAACGGAGGTCGGCTTTGGCTTCCTTGTGGGGATGACGCCCAAAGATAACGTTTACTGGGACTGCTGAATTTCTAAAATTCGTGAGCATTCCGGAGAATAATTGGCTAAAAAAAAGACTATGATCAAGTTTTTAGGCACTTAAGGAAAGCGGGGTGGGCGCGTAGAGGGGCGCGTTGGCGGCCGTTTGAGTGGGTGCTGTCAAATCCAGCGTGAGGAGGTCGGCCCGGTCGCCGGCGGGCAAGGTGATATCCGCTGCGGTCAACGCGAAATTGCTGGTGCCGCCCGCGATGGAGGTTTGTGGTGCGGAATCCGTTAAATTCAGTGTAACCGTATCGCTTCTAACGGCTGTGGCATCCGGCCCTGCACCGGTGATGCTGCTCACCGTGTCGGTCCATAAATTAGCAGGTGAAGCTGTATCACGGAGATCCGAGAAACTAAAACTGCCTATACCAAATGGGTTATCGGTTGACAAGCTGCCTGTAAGGTCGGGCAAACCACTCAAGGGCAAACCATCCGATGGGCCACCCAAGAAGCTGAATCCCGCATCGCCCCATGGCCTGTCAAAAACTCCGAAATCTTCCCCAAATGATAGGTTGCTCCAATCATTCCAATCTAGATTAAGCGGGGGTGTATCATTCCACAATTCATCCGAGAAATAATATTCATCATCATCTTCCCAAAGCGAATCATAGAAATTAGGTTGGTCAAAATAACTATCTCCCCCATAAAAAGCTTCGTTGGCCACATGAAAAAAAACGCAGTTGGTTTTTTTGAGCTGATCCAAATATATAGCTTGTTCAGGAGATACGTCCCCATGTTCGTTGTCGGTGGCATACGGACTGATTAGGCATAAAAATTGATTAGGATTATTGCCATTAAGGTAAGCCGTGCCTCCATTATCAATTTCGGCAAAGTTTTGGTTAGGACCGTTTTTGAAGAGGTCATTGTCAGCCGCTACAATTTCCAAATCTTCTCTGCGAAAGGTTAGGGTTGTCACTCGCTCTCTCCTCTATATAAACACTCTCCCATATATAGAATTATATAAAATACTTATTAACAAGTAATTAAAATTATGAAAACAGTAAAAAAATGTTAAAGAAAAGCTCAAATTCGTATCTTTTCATTTATGCTGATTGGTGATAAATCTATGAACGATTTTTTGACGGACTGCGCTCGGTTGAACTTTGGTGAAAGCTGGGGCTAAATCTCGGGTGGGGTCTGTCCTGATGCCACTCATACCCAATCTTGCGGAGACCCAAAATGAATATCCATGAATGCCAAGCCAAAGAATTGCTCGCGAAATATAAGGTGGCCGTTCCCAAGGGAATCGCGGCGATGAGTGTGGAGGAAGCGGTCGCAGCGGTGGATGAACTTCCCGGGCCGCTTTATGTGGTTAAGGCGCAAATTCATGCGGGCGGGCGCGGGGCCGGAAAATTCACCAATAACCCAACGGGCAAGGGCGGCGTGCGGTTGTGCAAAACTAAGGATGAGGTGAAGGCCGCAGCCGAAGCGATGCTCAACCAAACCCTCGTCACCAAGCAAACCGGGCCTGAAGGCAAGCAGGTGCAGCGGCTCTATGTGACCGACGGTGTGGACATTAAAAAGGAATATTATTGTTCCGTTGTTCTGGATCGTGCCACATCGCGCGTGACCTTTATGGTATCGACGGAGGGCGGGATGGATATTGAGGAAGTGGCCGAAAAACACCCCGAAAAAATTATTCATGCGTCAATTGATCCCGCATCGGGTATATCGGGATTCCATGCGCGCAAATTGGCGTTTGGATTGGGGTTAGAGGGCGATGCCAACAAATCGGCGATCAAATTCTTTACCTCACTTTATAAGGCTTTTGTGGAGCTTGATGCCTCAATCGTTGAAATCAACCCGTTGATTGTCACCGATAAAAACGAAGTTGTGGCGCTCGATGCCAAAATGAATTTTGATGATAATGCGCTGTTCCGTCATCCCGAGATCACCGCGATGCGCGATGAATCAGAAGAGGATGAAAATGAGCGCGTTGCCAAGGATTGGGAATTGTCCTATGTCCGCATGGACGGCAATATCGGGTGCATGGTGAATGGGGCCGGGCTCGCGATGGCGACCATGGACATTATCAAACATTACGGCATGGAACCCGCGAATTTCCTTGATGTGGGCGGGGGGGCCACAACCGAACGTGTGACGGCGGCGTTTAAAATTATCCTCTCAGACGCGAAGGTAAAGGGCGTGTTGGTTAATATTTTCGGCGGCATCATGAAATGCGATATCATTGCCAACGGTATTATCGCGGCGGCTAGGGAAGTTTCATTGTCAGTGCCGCTCGTGGTGCGTTTGGAAGGAACCAACGTCCAGTTGGGTAAGGATATCCTCAATAATTCCGGATTACCGATCATTGCGGCAGATAATCTCGATGATGCTGCGCGCAAAATTGTCGATGCCACCAAGAAAGCTTTGGCGGCGTAAATCTGCTTTTTTCGATGGAGAATCGGCAGTGTCATGGCTTAAAAATATCCTATTACGGATTTCTCCGCAGGTTATATGCGCGTTGATTGCGGGGGTTTCGTTGCTTTCGCTCGCGGCGGCATATATGGCGCAATATGGGTTTGGGCTGTTGCCGTGTGAATTATGCTTGATCCAACGCATTCCGTTTGCGGTGAATATTTTATTGGGGTTCATCGGGATTTTTTGGGCGACGGGACAGCGCGGGATTATATGTACCTCCGCTGTCATTTTCTTGATCAATGCCGCCATTGCATTTTTTCATTCAGGGGTGGAGCGTCACTGGTGGCCGGGGTTGGAAGGATGCAGTGCGCCCCAATTGGGCAATGCGGTGAGTGATATTTTATCAAGGTTGGAACAAACCCCCGCGGTGCGCTGCGATGCCATTCCGTGGCAATTTCTGGGCCTGTCCATGGCCAATTATAATGTGGTGTTTTGTGCGGGATTGGCCCTGTTGTTGTTTGGATATCTTTACATCACGCGACACGCAAAATCTTGAGGGCCTTCTAGACCATTTTTGGTTTAGGTAGACTCAAAAAAATGGTCTAAGTATTTGTTTGGTCGCATTTTGTGACGATTAACCGGCCTCCACTTAATCGCAAAATGCTCTAAAACTTATCTTTGCCAGCTATCAAAGTTAGGGTATAGTCAAATTCTAAAATCAAGGGTGTGTGGACATGAAATACCATTATTGCAAAAGGTTACTTACGATCTCTGCGGCCGGTTTTGCCCTTTATATCGGGGGGGTGTCGGCGGGGGCTGTGGCCGGCGGGATGAGTGCCGATCCAATCTCATCAACGACAGCACAAGCTTCATCATCGACAGTGGCGGGGCATCCGGACTGGCCGCCCTTGCCCGCACCGCTTGAGACTATGGTGGCTCAAGGCGCGCAGATTCGCTATCTGGGGCGGCAATTTGCGCTTGATGGTTGGGTCACGATTAAGGACGGGCAGGAGCAGTATTTCTATGTCACGGCGGACGGTCAGGCGCTGTTGATGGGGATTTTATTCAATAATAAAGGCGATGTGGTGACGTTGCAGCAAATTAATGCCCTGCGCGATAAGGAAGGGCCGGCATTGGATCGTTTGGCGGGATATGCCGCTCCGCCGCCCCAGGAAAAATATCAGGAGCAAGCAGCGGCCGCTCAAAATTCTGCAAATATGACGGGGGGGACAACCGGCAGTAATCCCCAAGATATCCTAAAAAACGCGGCCAAAAGTAAGGCCGAACAGTTTTACATGGCCGCCGAGAGTGCGAATTGGGTGGAAATCGGGCAAAAATCCGCACCGCTCGTGTATATGTTCATGGATACGGAATGCGTGCATTGCCACGATTTTTTAAATGATTTCCGCAAATCCGGCTATCTTGATAAGGGGATGGTGCGGTTGCGCCTGATCCCCGTTGGGGTGATCAATGAAAAAAGCGCGCCGGAGGCCGCGATGCTGCTGGCTTCACCCGACCCGCAGAAGGCGTTATATGACCATTTGGACGGGAATCCGGCGGCACTGTCCGCTACGGCGCAAACGAATATTCAGGGCGTGGATCGTAATCTGGCGATTCTACAGGACTGGAAAATCGATTCTACGCCGTTATCTGTTTATAAAGATATGAACGGTAAAATCAAAATTCTTCAAGGGCGGCCGAAGGATGTAAAGAATTTAGTTGCCGAATTAAGGTAAAAACGGGTAAAGACAATAAAATTTAATTATCATTTGCGTGAAAATGGAACAACGTTCGGCATTCTTATTACAAGTATTGGAAAAATTGGCGGCACCTCTGGTGGCCGCCATTAGTGAAGTGGCCGTACGCCAGCAGCTCATCCCCGACCCGGCGCAGGCAGGCAGCTTAAAGCCTGAGGCGGAACAGGTCGCGGGGCTGTTGACCAAATCCACGCAGATGAGCATCTCGTTCGGTCAATATGTCGATTTGAATTTGCCGGAAAATGAAGCGGATTCGCTGCGTTTGGCTTTGACCTCACTCGCATCGCCTTTGATTGCCAATATTTACCGCTTGGCGGGGCGCGCGCCAAGTGATGCCGAAATTACCCGCGTGACCGATGCGCTCAATGCCGTGATCAGCTATGCGGATGGCTTTACCCCGGCGGCGGATGCCACGGGCCGCATGTCGCGCATTGACAATGATTTTGCCCCCAGTGACCCGGCGCAACTCACGATTTTATATATCAGTGCGATGATGCCCGCGGTAAATTCGGTGATGTCCTATTCTTTCGGTGTCCCCGAAAAACGGTTGGTGCAGGATGTGGCGGACCGTTTGGTGCGTGAAGCCAAAGTCCTGCGTACCCGTATGTTTCCTGCGATGATTGATGATGTGGCGGTGGCCAAGGCTGATCTGGCGTTGCTGCGCATCGTGGCCTCAATCTATAGCCAATGCCACTTTGCCGAAATGGCGAAATTAATGGCAACTGAGGAACAATCACGCCAGGGCATGGCCCCCGCGATGACCAGCCTCTGGCAGTCATTTATTTTGCGCATTCAGATGATTGAGGTATTGGGATCAACCCTGATACCGGGTGTGAGCATTGAAAACCTGAAGGATCGTGGCGGAAAAGGCGATGGAGATACTAACGGCGATGCCCAGTCTGGCTCAGGATCTGGCTCTGGCGGTGGTTCGGGGGGCGATTCGGGGGGCAAGGGTGTGACTCCGGAAAATAAACAATCTTCCTCACCTTTATCCATGTTCGTCAAACCCAAGGATGGCGGCGCGGGCGCAGTGACAGGGGCGGGCGCGGGCTCAACCGGGGTTGGAAGTTCGCCTTTATCAAATGCCACATCTTCTACCGCCAAGTCCGGCGGCCCGATGTCATTCTTCGTCAAGAAAAATTAGATTTTGTTGATAATCTCACTAAGAACCTGTTCATGATCTCTCTGCTTTCTTTAGGGCCCTCTAATTTTCAATCCGATTTATTACGAAGATGCTTTCGCCCGCATAAGTGTTTAAACCGCAGAGTTGCAGAGGACACAGAGAGTATTTTGCGAGTGATGATTTTTTTCTTTGTTACCCCCGGCAAAACGAAGCAAAAAAGAACGCACAGCGTTCGAAAATCATACAATCAAAAACACCGCAACCAATTGAATTTAAACAACATTTACTCTTCTTATCTCTGCGTCTCTGCGGTTTTAAAATCTGATTTCTCACTCATCATAAAATATATTCGTGAGGACTCAAAGCCAAAAAGATTATGAACAAGTTCTAACGAAGAACTGAAATTTTTTAAATAAACGGCAAATATTGACATTATTTGCCATCCATGGCACAATAAATTGAATAAAATCAGTAAAAATGTATCGGAGATATGTCAACATGAGCAGCAGTTTGAATGTTTCTATGACTGATGAATTGCGGCGCTTTGTTGATACGCGCGCGAGCGATGGGGGCTTGTATTCTACACCGAGCGAATATATTCGCGACCTGATTCGTCGTGATATGGAAGGATCGGCTATTCTGACCAAAGTCGGACGTGGTCTGGACGATATCAAAAACAACCGCTTCGCCACGGAAAGCGTTTTGGATATTATCGAAGATTACGCATAATGAGCGGACGTAGCTATTTTTTAACTCCCGGCGCGGTTGATGACATTCGGGAGATCGGCGATTGGTCTTTGGAACGGTGGGGCAAGGAAAAAACCTTGAAATATCTGTCTGACTTGCACCATGGCCTTGAGTATCTCGCGGCGAATTTTGAAACTTTCAAAAACAATAAAATTCGTGATGAGTTAAGTGGAGGCAGCGGCCTGTTGCTTTACCCGATCAATAAGCACTATATCGCCTATATCCCCATCGGGGAAAAAACTATTGCGGTTGCGGCTGTCATCCGCCAAGGGAGCGATATTCCGTCAATTTTGCAGAAGGGTGGCTTGGCGATTCATCGTGATTTACAAGATATCAGTGACCGCATAGCGAGAGGGCTCATCATACCAAAAAAGAGAGAGATTGTATTATGAACAAGAAGCCCTTAACTGATGAAAATGGTGATGTACGTGAGCTAACCCGCCAGGACTTCAAGGGCATGCGTCGTTTAAAGGACGTGCATCCCGAAATTGTGGAATTTATGCAGCAGGAAGCCGCCCGCCGCGGTCGCCCGCCTGTTGATGACCCGAAACGGCAAATCACGCTGCGTATTCGCGGATCACTGATTGATGCGCTCAAATCCAACGGTCGCGGATATATGGCCCGCGTGGAAAAATTGATTGAAGAGGCTATCGCCAAGGGTGTGCTGTAAATCACATTGTGCGCCCGATCTCCGCTTAATCGCAAAATGCTCTGGGATTTTTTTATTAAAACCTGTATAGTTATTGGAACTTTCTTGGAATCGCAGCAACTGGTTTCCGCAGGCGGTTTCGGCAGGTGATAAAAAGAGGACGTAATGGGTAAAATTTTAGCAGCTTGTTTGATGTTGGCCGCCCAGACTTATTCGGTACCGCCCGCCGTGATGGTGGGGATTTTACAGGTCGAAGGCGGCAAAATCGGGCAACAAGTGCGCAATGTGAACGGGTCCTATGATTTGGGTCCGATGCAAATTAACACGATTTGGCTTCCGCAGCTCGCGCAATATTGGGGTGTCGATCAATTGACGGCTGCGCGGTGGGTGCGCGATGATGCCTGTACCAATATGGGGGTTGCGGCGTGGATTTTGCGCAGCCATATGGATGAAACGCAATCACTCTCTCAGGCCATCGCCCATTATCATTCCCGCACACCAAGCAAGGGGCAGCCCTATAAGCTCAAGGTCATCAGCGCAATGCGCCGCAACGGGTTGATTAAATCCGCTTCTAATCAATAATCATATAAGGTCGGTTTATGGTGATTCGCGCGATGCCTTCCCCGAATTTTGATGATAGGGCAGGGGGGGGATCTGAGGGGAAATCTCCATCCTATATCATCTTGCATTACACCGGAACGGACATGGCGGATGAAGCCGCGCGGAGGTTCTGTGATCCCGCACCGAGTGATGGATATGGTCGTTTGTCGTGTCATTATATGATTGATGAGGCGGGCGAGGTGATACAGTTTGTTGAGGAAGCGGCGCGGGCGTGGCATGCCGGAAAATCCTATTGGCGCGGGATTGAGGATATGAATTCGGCCTCCATCGGGATTGAAATCTGGAATCGGGGCCATAGGTTTGGTGGCGGCGGACAAGCCGAGAAACTGCCGGATTTCTTGGCTGTTCAAATGGATCAATTGGTGGAATTATTGCGGGAAATTGTGGCGCGCCATGATATTCCACCGCATCATATTTTGGGGCATTCCGACATCGCACCGGGGCGAAAAATTGATCCGGGCGAACATTTCCCGTGGGATGTTCTGGCGGCTGCGGGGCTTGGTGTTTTGCCCGATTTTTCGTCCGATTCTATATCCCATCGGGCGAGTCATGATGCGCAAAATTTACATGATCACCCGATCGAATTTTTTAAATTGCTTCACCAATTCGGCTATGATCCGCGTGTGGATGATGCCGTAATCTTACGAGAGTTTCACCGACATTATGCACCGCATTTGTTGGAAGTTAGTCATCCGACCCTTGAAAGCTGCGCCGCGATTTTATCGTTGTTAGAGCAAATTGATCAAGATTTTTGATCTCAATCCCTATCACCGCCCCTTGTTACCGCCCCCTTACTCCGCCAATTTATTTTTGAAATATTTCAAAAAGTCGGAGTTGGGATCCAAAATCAACGTGGTATCGGGATTGGCGATGGATTTTTTATAGGCTTCGAGTGAGCGGTAAAACGCATAGAATTTCGGATCCTGGCCAAAGGCTTCGGCATAGATATCAATCGCCTTTCCGTCACCTTCCCCGCGCAGGATTTCGGCATCGCGCTTGGCTTCGGCGAGCAAAATAGTGCGTTCCTTATCGGCTTTGGATCGAATTTCGATCGAGAGTTGCTCCCCTTCCGCGCGGGCTTCCTTGGCTTCGCGCTCCCGTTCTGATCTCATCCGGTCAAAGGTCGCCTGGGTCACCTGTTCGGGCAAATCGGCGCGCACAATGCGCACATCCACCACTTCGATGCCAAAGCGGATGGCTTCCTGGTTGACTTGTTTTTGAATATCCTCCATCACCTGATCACGTTTGATCGAGAGAATATTGCTCAATGTCGTTTTGCCCAATTCGGACCGCAGGGCAGAGTTGATAATGGTGTGTAACCGTTGCTGCGCGGCATCTTCACTATTCATGGATTGCAGGAATTTGAGCATATTGGTAATGCGATAGCGCGCAAATGAATCCACCACCAAGCGTTTTTGGTCTGCGAGCAAGACTTCCTCGGCCGGCGGGTCAACATTCAAAATACGCTTTTCGAAATAGCGGGCCTCATCAATCAACGGCAGTTTAAAATACAGCCCCGGCGCGGTAATCTGGCGTTTTGGGTCACCAAAGCGCAGCACCATGGCCTGTTGATCTTCACGCACCACAAAGAATGCGGACTGAAGCGCCACAAATGCCACCAGAATAACGGTGAGCAAGATCAGAATTTTTCCCTCATTCATTTGCGCATTCATCTGGGTATTCATTTTGTGTCCTCAAGATCTTTTGATCAGTAATTTTCAAATTTTAATGTCGAATATTTCGGGCGGCCCTTGTGCAGGCCGTCCCTAGGTCCTTAAGGTGCGCCGGTACTTCCTGCTGCGTTATTCACGCTGGCCGCCGATTTTTTTTGGTCAAGAGAAAGCAGCGGCAAAAGATTAGAGCTGGATTGCGAGCCCATAACAATCGTATTGGCGTTTTTCAACACCTGTTCCAATGTTTCCAAATACATGCGTTCGGTAGTGACATCCTTGGCGTTTTTATAGGAACCGTAAATCTCGCTAAAACGTTTGGCGTCGCCCGTTGCGCGGCTCACCACTTCTTGTTTATAGGCTTCGGCATCTTGGCGCAGCCGCTCGGCCTCCCCCTTTGCGCGGGGGATAATATCGTTACGGTAGGCTTGCGCAAGATTCTTGAGTTCCTCTTTTTTCTGCCGCGCACGTTGCACTTCGTTAAAGGCATCAACCACCAAGGCCGGCGGGTCAACCTTTTGCAGCTGCACGTTATTAATCGTCACGCCCGCATGATATTCATCCAGAATTTTTTGCATCAAAATCTTGGCATCCGATTGGATTTTGGTGCGTGCATCGGTTAATGCGGGTTGGATATCGGTTTGCCCGATAATTTCGCGCATTGTGCTGGCGGCGACCATTTGAATTGTGTCTTCGGGATCGCGAATGGAAAAGATAAAATCCTTGGCATTCTGAACACGCCAGAGCACCACAAAATTAATATCCACCATGTTTTCATCACCGGTGAGCATGAGACTCTCAGGTTGCGCAGCGGCATAATTATTGCGCCGCGCGCCCATATCATCATTGCCGTCACCGATATGGATGCGCCGTTCGGTGGTGACATCAACAATTTCAACGCTTTGGATCGGCCACGGAATGCGCCATTTGGCTCCTGGCGTTTCATCGGTGCGCGCGTATTTACCAAAGGTCAGCACAACGCCGTTTTGGTTGGGTTGGATAAAATAAATCCCGCTCAGCAGCCAAATCACCATCAAAATCAAAATCCCGATGCCAATCAGGCGCGGCAGATTGCCGTTACTCCGACGTTCAAACCCGCCAAATTGCGATTTGATTTTTTGGAAGATATGGTCAAGTCCGTCTTCATCCGCATAGCCATTTTGGCGGTCATTGGGACGATTATTGGGGCGGCCATATCGCCCCGCACCGCCCGCGCCATCATCATTCGGGCCGGGTTTTCCGCCGCTTCCCGATCCTGTGCTTGTTCCTCCAGAGGCCCAAGGGTTTTTACGGGGGGGCAAATTATGATCATCATCATTCGGCATGGGTTTAACCTTATAAAAGACTATATAAAAACTATCTCTAAAATCAGCTTTGGCTAATCAACTTTTTTAATCAATTTGGGCTAATCAACTTGGGTTAAATCACGGGGCGACATGATGCCGCTTTTCAACTTGATTTGATTGTCGTTAAACTTTAAAGATTTTTTTACCAAAAACAACTGCAAAACAACCTTTGGGGACGAAAAAATGCTTTCTTTTTTCAAATTTTTCACATTTTTTTCGGGTGGGCGCACCGCGTCGCCAAAAGCGTCTTTGCATATCTCTAGCAATCCCGACTTGCGGGAGTTTGTGGCCCAAAGCGCCCGATTTGTGCTGGAGCAATCTTGCAATCCAACATCGGCTCCGGAATTTGTTTTGGAGGATGTTCAGGTAACGGCGGCCGGCGCGGCGTTTTTGATCCTGAAGCCCCTGAATGACTCTGCTCCCGCTGACGATGCCCGGGTACAAAAGCGGGTACAAAAATTGCGTGGCGATATGGAGCGGGAGATCGCCAAAATCACCGGAATTTCAAAGGTCACAATGGTGATGACCGGGGCGCCCCCTGCGCAGGACCACACACCGATTGATCAAAATCAGGGGCATAAAAATGCTGATCTGAAGGACCATAATTTAACCAATAAAATGCCGCCTGTCCCCCTTATTATCGCGGTGTCATCGGGTAAGGGCGGCGTGGGGAAATCCACGGTTGCGATTAATCTGGCCTTGGCTTTGGCGCGGTTGGGGCGACGTGTCGGGGTGCTCGATTCCGATATCTATGGCCCGTCGATTCCGCGGCTCGCGGGGGTGCCACAGGCGCGCTTAAAAACAGATGATGCGGATAAGTCCGATTTACGACCCGATCAAGCAGATGAACACAAAATCGCACCGATTATGGCCCACGGACTCAAACTCATGTCGATTGGTTTTATGGTGGATGAAACCACGCCGATGATCTGGCGCGGGCCGATGGTGCAATCGGCTTTGCTGCAGATGGTGCGCGATGTCGATTGGTCGGGGCTGGATATTTTGGTGCTCGATATGCCGCCCGGCACAGGCGATATTCACTTGACGATTGCACAAAAAATCCCGCTCTCCGGTGCGGTGGTGGTGTCCACGCCCCAGGATATCGCGTTGATTGATGCGCGCAAGGGGCTGGAGATGTTTAAAAAAGTGGCGGTGCCGATTCTGGGGATCGTCGAAAATATGTCCTATTTTATCTGCCCGTCTTGCGGTCACCGCGAAGATATTTTTGGGGCGCAAGGGGCAAGGAAAGAGGCAGAAAAGCTCAATGTCCCGTTCTTGGGCGAAGTGCCGCTCCACGCCAAAATCCGTGAGTTTTCGGACCTCGGTACACCTGTCACGGTGGCCGAACCAGACTCACCGCAGGCAGCAAGTTTTATCAATATTGCCGAAAATATTTTGCGCACTTTGGACCAAGGGCAGGAGCATCAAAAACCCGCCCCCAAAATTATCATGGAGGATTAGGGAGCTGATTTCGTTGCGTAATTTTAAACCGCAAAGACGCGAAGGCGCAAAGGGTTTTGAGATTTTTAGAGCCTATTGATGGTCTTTTTTTTAGCCACTAATACCCACGAATAAACGCGAATTCCACCACCCGTCAAATTTCGTAACCCCGACTCTACCTTCGCAACCCCGCACTTGATGCGGGGTCTGAATCTACTCTCCAGACCCCGTATATGCGAAGAAGTCTCATTCATTCGACTTTTTCTTTTACGGGGTTACGGAATTTTGTTGGCTGCTCTCGCTTTTTAATTTTTAAAC
>JAEUKN010000036.1 GCA_016794305.1 Alphaproteobacteria bacterium
CTCCATTGCTGTTCCTCAACAATGAGAGTGAATCATCTATTTCTAAATACGTCAACCAAAATGAAGCGTGGCACTAGCTTGGTACAAGTTTTTAGAGCTGTCGTCGCACATACTGTGGCCGTAGCAGCAGGTGTCGGTTCTTTGGGATTCTATCGTCAGCTTCAAGAAACATTTGATCTCAATTTGACAGTCTGCACATTGCTTGTAATCTTTTCAATAACCGCAGTTACATGTGTTAGTGAAAAAATCCGTGGAAGGCTAACTGCAAAATCTGCTAGCGCCGCAGACGTATTAGCTGTCGAAGTATAATAAACCTGCAATACGCCAGCCATTTGTCAGCCAGATTAAATAAAAAATAACTTTAACACTCCTTTTGCTATACTTGGAAGACTGAATTGCTGGCTAGGAGCAAGCGATGCAGCGTAGGGAGACTACGTCAGGAGCGAAGTGACAACGTCCAGGAGTTCAGTATTCCGAGTATATAAGACCCTGTTGATCTATTTATGATCATCGGTGGGTTCACGTAAACAATCCCGAATCTCACGCAGCAAAAGAATATCTTCGCCGGGCGGTGGCGGCGGAGCGGCGGCCTTAACATCTTCGGCTTTTTGTTCTTCCTTGGCGCGAAGCCGATGCGCCGCCTTCACCACCCAGAATACAAAAAATGAGACAGCCAGAAAATTGATCACGGCATTAATCATCACGCCGTAACTGATCACCGTTACCCCGGCGTCTTTGGCTTGTTTCAGGGTCTCAAATTTGGCCCCGCCACCCAATTGAATAAAATAATTGGAAAAATCAACCCCCGCCATCATCCATCCTACAATCGGCATAATAATATCGCCCACAGCGGAATTGACAATCGCGGTAAAGGATGCGCCCATCACAATTCCCACCGCCATATCCACGACATTGCCACGCGCGATAAATTCTTTAAATTCCTTCAACATTTTATTTTATCCCTTGTTAAAATCTGTTTATTTCAGCCACTAATTTTCACGAATATTCACGAATTTAAAATAGCTTAAGAGGGGGCATCCTCCAACCCAAAATTTCCCACCCCCACAGTCGTTATTTTCTGCCCCCACCCTGCCTCCCCCTGAAAGGGGGAGGAGATGGAGAGGCGCATTCCCCTGAAAGAGGGAGGAGGTAAAAAGCTCCCCTGATAGCGGGAGGGAATATACTCAAAAAATTTATAAAACTGGAACGCGCAGCGTTCAGAAAATAATTTTAAAAGCTTCGCAACTGATTGAATTTACTGATATTTTTCTCTGTTTGCCTTTGCGCCCTCTCTATTGTTAAAAATTAAAAAGTGAAACAGCCAAAAAAACTCCGTAATTCCGTGTAAAAAGATAGGATGGCTCGTGTTTATTCGTGATCATTCGTGGCTAAAAGCTGAGCTCACGAACAGGTTGTTAATAAAAAGAGCCGTCAGGCTGGGGAGGCTGACGGCTCTCTCGCTAAACTATTCAAATTAATTTCGGTTCCCCATAAAATGAAGAATATATTGGAACATGGCGATGAAGTCGATATACAGGCTCAAGGCCCCCATCCACGCCATACGGCTGGCAATTTCGGGGTTCATATTGGCGGAATACATTTCCTTCAGACGTTGCGTATCCCATGCCGTTAATCCCGCAAAAACCACAATTCCCACCGCGGCAATCACATTGCCCATAACAGTGGATTCGATGAAAATATTCAGGATAGCAAGGACAAAAATCCCCCACATACCCATGATCATAAAGCTGCCCATGCCGCTCAAATCCTTGCGTGTGGTGTAGCCATAGATACTTAAACCCGCAAACATCGCCGCCGCAACAAAGAATGTCTGGGCAATGCTTTCACCGGTGAAGAGCACGAAAATCGCCGCAAAGCTGACCCCATAGAGGGCCGAGAGCGCAAAAAACGAAATCCGCATCGCGTTCGATGACATGCGCGCCGGATTAAACCCAAAAAACACAATGGCCAAGGGCGCAAGAATAATCAACCAGCGCTGCGGACCGCCCAGAAATAATTGCAACAGCTCATTATTATGCCCCACAAAGAAGGCAACCACGGCGGTTGTAAAAACCCCCAGGGCCATACGATTGTAAATACGCTGCATATGATCACGCAGACCGGCATCAATCGCCCGCCCCTCTTCACGAGCCTGCGCGGGGTCGCGCGTAAAGGAATATTCATCTGACATTTGTTGATCCTCCAAAAAAATATATAGACCTATCATTCTATTATATAGGACAATTTGCCGCGCGTGCAAAGCAAAACCGACATCAAAACTAAAAATAATTTTATTATTTTCAAAATCAATTGCTTATGGCACTCTATCCTCATGTTTGATTATGATTTGCTGAAGTGTATATGGGGTATTTATGGGTTTTAAAAACGATATCATTCCGGATGAGGCTATTGATAAATACTGGCCGAAATTTCGAACAAACCCGCATTTTACATTTAGATATTGGACAGTTGATAACAAAAATAACATATTTTTATTCGGCGGCATCGGCGGTAATCCTGCCCGTGGAGAAGAACCATTGGGGAGATTTGATTTGTGCATCAATGGTAAATTATTACGAGTTGTACTCAAGCCGGGAGTCGGATCCATGCGTGGCTCAGATATACCATATAGAATAAAGTGGGATTCTGTGTTAAGTATTTTAGCAGTAGGTGATAATAGACACGGCGCACCCGCATTCTTACATGGGCTGGAATATAATTATGTTATTAGCGTTTTAAAAAAAGCACTAGTGGTTTATGGCCAAGACGGCGAATTGAATAAGTTCACGCCGCACTTTATTGTAGAGTTTGACTTTTGATTGAGGCAAGAAAACAAGAAAAATTGCCGACATAAAATCAAAAATAATTTTATCATTTGCAAAATCAATTGCTTATGGCACTCTATCCTCATGTTTGATTATGATCTTTTAGAGTGGTCGGAATTCTTAAGCTATGTCGCAACCGTCATTGGTATTCCCATGGCGATTTATATCTTTGCGCATCAGGAACGCAAAGAACGCCGCATCGAACAACAGGAAATCTATGATAAATTAATGGGCCATTATACCGAGATTCAAAATAAATTATTCGAACATCCTGAGCTGGATATCCATGATCGTCCGCTGGAAGATCCCGAAGATTACAGACGGCAATATATACTCTATGAAATGGTGGCTTCCCTCTTTGAACGAAGCTTTATTTTGCTGCATGGGGAGGAAAACCCCGAATATGCCCGCATGTGGAATTCATGGGTGGATTATATCAAATATTGGCTCTCCCAAGAAAATTTCCGTCAGGCCCTGCCGAAACTGATGGAGGGCGAAGACCCTGATTTCGTCGCCTATATGTCAAAAATCTCCGGCCTTAAATTGGTGGCTTAAGAGCGTCTTCGGGATCTCGCTACGGTATATGATTCTTGTGGTTTCTCAAGAACTGCATCGGATCATACTTAAGGGTACTTGGACGAGGAAACGCAGAAAATCGCCAAAAACAGCCCCCGCAGATGAGGTTATGAACGGTTCTTACATGACATGAAGAGGCTGATACCCATCTACCTTGGCTAGTTTGCTTTCAGGGCCTCTCAAGTTAGTTTGAGTAGCAGAAGTCACCAGCCTACCTATATCCACAAACCCTGCCAAGCCTCTTTTCTCTCCCAAGTGCTCATTCAAAACAGTTTCATGAACCCCTGCATTTGCGCCTCTTCCAACATTGCCTTCAATCAGAACCAAACTGCCGTCCGGTAAAACTTCTTTAACCAAAGCTACGTGGCCACCACGGCCTTCTCTTAAATACGCGATATCACCCGGTTTGGGGGCATATGATGTGGCTGCATGGTAGGCCCCCGCAGTTTCTGCAATTTTTACTGCTTCTCTAGTGCTGGCGGTGCCTCCTAGTGGATTAAAACCTAATACGTTTTGCAAAACGGTACCTGCAAATAATGCGCAATACGGCGATCCCTCAGGAACAGGGGTTTGAGTGGCATCCAGCGCACTCCATCGAAACATATCAACCTCACCACGATTATATCCTTGTTCACGCATTCCAACATATCTTTGGGCAGCCGCAACAATGTCTGCACGGATGGAGGATCCATCAAAAGTCGGGCCAATTGCGTGTTGATTTGGTGCTGTCCCATCAAACGTCATTCTTGCATTTTGACGCACCGTTCCCAATGTATCGCGCCTTGCTGCCGTTCCTGGACGCGTGAGCTCTGCATAGAAACTCACAAAATCTTTTGGCAGGACAAGCTCTTGACCTTTTTGAAATCGCAATGAAGTTGTATCATTTAAATTAAGTAAAGCATTGGTGACGTCTAATATTCTTTTGGAAGCCAATGATGATCTTTCGCCATCTGAAATGATGCCGTGCTCGGTCAGGAGCTGCATTGCCAAATCTCTATATGTGCCTTTTGTCGAGGCCTTAAGTCTCGTTAGATTCATCTCAGTCTTTACGACTTTTTGTCGCACCCTCTCTTAACATCCTACAAAATAAAATTTAATAAAATTTGAAGATTCATCCTTGGAATACTAAATTGCCGGCTAGGAAGAAGCGACGAAGCAAAGGGAGACTACGTCAGGGGCGAACTGGCAACGTCCAGAAACTCAGTATTCCGAGTAAACCTCGGTGTACTCGGCGGAGTTGGGCAATGCGCTGAAATGATCCATATTCGCGAGTCATCTCCGCAAATCAGATTGAATCACACTCTCACACCATTAATATATCGTTCATTCCTCCCATGTTAAAATTTCCTGTGATCACACCTACTGGGGGTTTTTGTATATGGAATTCATTATATTACTTGTTTCCTTCATGCTTTTTATCGGACTTTTCTTACCGTGGTTTCAGTTCTTTAGTATTCGCACCCTTAAGCAAGAAATTATTTCTTTAACCACCCGCCTCACAAGTCTAGAAGAAAAACTCTCAAAATCGTCATCCCAAAATTTTTACGCTCAAAGCCTCAATCCTGCTCAACCCTCTGTAAATCCGTCAGTTCCTGAAAGTAAGAGAGACGAAGAGCCAGAGAGCATGTCTGCCTTGGCCACCCCCGACCATTCCTTGGGAAATATGCCCTCCCCATCATCGCCAATAATGTCGCAAGAAATATCCCGGCGTGAGTCAACCATCCCACTGAATATGACCGTAGAAAGCATCACAGCGGATCAAACTGAGCAAGAATCCACCATGACCTCAGCAATCCAAAATTCGGATGGTGAAGATTTGCGCAATGAGCGTTCAAACTGGGCAAGCTCCTTTATGGAAGGTAGCAAAAATTCCCCATACAAAGAGGAAAAAAATTGGGTTGAGCTTAATTTGGCCACAAAAATTCCGGTTTGGATCGGGGCCGTTTCCCTGATTTTTGCTGCATTCTTTTTGGTGAAATACTCGATTGAACTGGGATGGGTTGGACCCACCATGCGCGTTGTGTTGGGCGTTCTCTTCGGATGCGGCTTAATCACCGGCGGACAATGGATCAGACCGCGTGCGCATATCGCCAATTCCCAAAGAATTGGCCAAGCCTTAGTCGGTGCAGGATTGGCCGCGTTATATGTGAGCCTGTATTCCGCGATCAGCCTTTATCACATGTTGCCGCCCTTACTCGGGTTTCTATGCATGTCGATGGTCACGGCATGGGCGGTCGTTCTTTCGATGCGGCACGGGCAACCAATTGCCGTGTTCGGATTGTTGGGCGGCTTATTAACCCCTGCACTTATTAACACCGGTGCGCAAAATGCGGCCGCGTTATTCGGATATTTATTTCTGTTATTCAGCGGAACCTTTATGGTCCTGATCCGCAGAAATTGGTTAATCTTGGCGCTTATCTCCATCATTGGGGTGTTCACGTGGTCAGTTATTTGGTTTATCGCATTTTTTGCCGCAACGGATGCCTTTGTCCTGGTCGTGTTTGCCATGGCGGTTACGGCCATGGTTTTGGGCAGCACAGCCCGTCACCTGACGGATCACGCTATTGCCTCACAATCAGCCTTTCAAAAGGATGACACCGCCTATTTGAACGTCCAACCGCGCCTCAATATTCACAGCATAAATTTCACCGCGCTTTTTGGCGGCACAATGACGATTTTATGGCTCAGTTTAAAAATTACATTGAGTTTGTTTGATTGGTCAATTTTGGGACTGATGAGCCTTGCGCTCATGGCCCTCGCCTGTTTTGATCCAAAAACCTATCAAAAGCCGTTACTGATTAAATTGGCCGCAAGTTTAATTTTGTTATTCTCGTGGTCCCAACAGGTACCACTCCTAGACTCGCTTCTGGTGATAGCCGGTATCAGTTTAATCTACATTGGCGGCGGAATTGTCATGCTGCGTCAGTCTGCTGCGCGTCAGGATGATGACAATTCATCGCTTGATCCGC
This sequence comes from Alphaproteobacteria bacterium, assembly GCA_016794305.1. GTDB lineage: Bacteria > Pseudomonadota > Alphaproteobacteria > Micavibrionales > Micavibrionaceae > UBA1573. The sequence continues at coordinate 6,371 of JAEUKN010000036.1, forward strand.
GATTCTGGGCCATACTACAAATGGGTGCGGCCCTTGCGCTCTATCTCATCAGCTATTTTGTATTGGATTTACCGATCGGTGGTGAGCGCGGCCCCGAATTATTCTGGAGTGCAACCGCCCTGCTCCTAGCCACCTTCAGCACCTATCTGGCGGCCTATGTCCATGATACGGCGCGTCACAGAGATGATATAAATAACCAAGTCATTGCAATTTATGCATTTGCGGCATCGGCTTTTATTGCTTTGGGACTTACCATCATACTACCTTCCGCCTATTTGCCACTGGCCATCACAATTCAAATAGCCGGAACAGCCTATATTTACTCGCGAACTTATATCACGGTCCTCACCAAAATCATCTATAGCTTGGCCGGATTATTCGCATTTTTAAATTATGATATGATCATTCTATTTTTAAAACTGGGGATTAAAGCCCTAGTAGGCTCAGTCCCTGCGGCTTACGCCATTTCCCATTATTTGCCCGATTCCGCACTCATCGAATATGCACTGCCGGCACTCTCACTCCTCCTAAGTCTCTGGATTCTCATACGGGCCGGATGCAATGACAACATCCTCAAAAACATTGTCTTTATCGGTTTCATGATCATGGGCATGGCGGCGATTTACACCATCTTCCGCGATGCCTATCATGCCTTCGTTGGAAACAACGCCGCCGTTATTCTCGCTACACCGGCGAGCTTTACCGAACGCGGGCTGATGACCTTAATCATGGCCGCCATCGGAATATTTATGATCAAATATAGGTATGAAGACCATGGGCTGCTCATCAAAGATCTCGGGTCTTTAGTGCTGGTCATGGCGGCATCCCGCTATGTATATTTTGATTTGTTGATATGGAACCCGTATGGCTCGCCCTCGCAATATGTTGGAAAATGGCCGCTCTTCAACTCGGTGACATTAACCTATGGCATGGGGACATTATTATTGGCGTGGGCTATGCAGGATAAAGATTTGAATATCAAAAATTCAGCTTTAAAATTCGTAACATTACTCTCACTTTTTGCCCTTGTAACCCTCAGCATCCGGCAGTTCTTTCACGGTGAGACGTTATTCCGCGCAGGGAGCATAAGTGCATCGGAATTATACGCCTATTCCGTGATATGGTTGGCAACGGGCTTAGGATTGCTTAGTTTGGGCATTTGGAAAGATCATAAAGGCGCACGCATGGCATCGCTTGCCTTCCTGATTCTAGCGATTATCAAAGTGTTCTTATTCGATGCGGCCCAGCTTGAGGGCCTATTCAGGATATTCTCTTTCTTGGGTCTGGGTGCTTCACTGATAGGATTGAGCTTTTTCTACACCAAATTCGTGTTCAAATCCGCACCCAAGCAGGAGTGAGAATAGCCCATCAATCTTAAAACATGTTCATGATCTTTTTAGACCATTTTTGGTTTAGGTAGACTCAAAAAAATGGTCTAACTATTTGTTTTATCACATTTTGTTTCGATTAACCGGCTTCCACTTAATCAAAAAATGCACTAATCACAAAGAGGTTCTGAGTACAATCAGGATAATTTTACAACTTAAATGCCTTCATCCGTGACAACCGAAAGGAATTGGCAATCACGATGATGGAGGATGAGGACATCGCAATCGCGGCCACGAGCGGGGTAGCCAGACCCGCAATCGCCACGGGCACCGCGATCACATTGTACAAAATCGCCAGGATAAAATTTTCCTTCACCAGGCGATTGGAAAACACCGCCGTTTGATAGGCCTCAACAATTGCGCCCATTTTATCGCCCATAAACACGATATCCGCCGCATTTTGGGTCATATCCAGCGCAGTGGAGGGCGACATCGACACATTCGCCCCCGCAATGGTTGGCGCATCATTGAGCCCATCCCCCACCATCAAAATCTGATGATTCTGCGCCCTTAACGCTTCCATATAATTATATTTATCTACCGGAGTGAGCTCACCCCGCACCTCCTCCACCCCCAATTGGTGCGCAATCGTTTGCGCCACCGCCACCCGGTCACCCGATAAAATCATCGGCGTAATCTGTGATTGTTTGAAATAGGCCATCACCTCGCCCGCATCACTGCGCAATTGATCCTGAAAACAAAAACGCGCGACGGGTTGATGATCAATAGCCAACCAGACTTCCTGAATACCATCTTGAAGCTTCGCCTGCCCCGCCCCGCCGCACCACGACCGCGACCCTAAGCGTACGCGTACGCCGTTCCATTCGGCCTCGATCCCCTCACCGGGAAACTCGGCAATATTTGTTAACTCCACACTATCCCCGCGCCATTGCTGAGCGATAGCTTGGGAGAGCGGATGATGACTATGCCGCCCCAATGACCCAGCCAATTGCAAATGATCCTGCGCAATTTCTTCGCCATTGAGCAATACGGGCTTACCCAGCGTTAACGTCCCGGTTTTATCCAACAGCACGGTATCAATGGCGGCCAAACGCTCTAACGCATCCCCTGACTTCACCAAAATATGGTTTTTCATCAATCGACCCGTTGCCAGAACCTGCACCACAGGCACCGCCAACCCCAGCGCACAGGGACAGGTGATAATCAACACCGTCACCGCAATTAACAACGCATGGGGAAAATCTACGCCCCCCCAAATCCACCACCCCAAAAACGTACTGACCGCGAGGAAATGCACGGCTGGCGTATAGAACCGGGCAGCCCGATCGGCAAAGCGTACGTATTTCGCCTGGCCTTGCTCGGCCTTTTCCATCAAACGTACGATATCGGAGAGGAGCGAGTCCTTCACCGCAGAGCGCACCCCCAACACCAGCGGCGCGGAGAGATTAAGCGTCCCCGCAAAAACCTTATCCCCCACACTCACCGCCCGCGGCGCGGTTTCCCCCGTCACCAGCGACGTATCAATCTCTGATTTTCCCGCCAGCACCTCAGCATCCGCAGGAATCCGTTGCCCCATCGGCACACTGACCTTCATCCCCTCCCGCAGATCCCGCAGCGGCACGGCTCTATGCGAACCATCCTCCAGTATCAAAATGGCAGTCCCCGACATCATGGCGAGCAAATCGGACGCCGCCCCCCGCGCCCGCCGCCGCGCCCGAAAATCAAGGTAACGCCCAATCAACAGGAAAAACAGCAGCATCACCGCCGAATCAAAATACGCATCTTCGGCATGCGTCCAGGTTTGCCATAGACTAATCAGCACCGCGCCAATCACCCCAAGTGAGATCGGCACGTCCATATTGGTCCGCCCGCGTTTTAACACCGACCAAGCCGAGCGGAAAAAAGGCTGGCCCGAAAAATAAACCGCCGGAATGGTGATAAGTGCCGATATCCAGTGTAACAAATCGCGTGTTCCCATCCCCATCAGTTCAAGCGTCGAAGTCCACAACCCGATGGAAATCATCATAATATTTCCCGCCGCAAACCCCGCCACACCGAGGCAAATCTGCAAATGACGTTCCTCCTCATCACTATCCGCCTGAATGGCCTTGGCATCATAGGGTTGCACGCGATAACCCTGCGCCTCAATTTCGTGCGCAATATGATTGGCGAATTCCCTCTCCCCGCGCCATTCCACGCTCAAACGCTTGGTTGAAAAATTCAATCGTGCCTTGCGAATGGCGGGCAATTGATACAGGGCAGATTCAATCTTTTGAATACAGGCCGAACAATGCACCCCATCGACCATCAGCAACAAAGAATGAAGCTCTCCCTCTTTCCCGTCCATTTTCCCATGCGCCTTGCCGTCCACCGGCTGCGCTCCCGCATCTTTGTCCGCCACATCTTCGGCATAGGCACTGTAATCCGTCACTTCGGCTGCCACTGTCATGATATTTATTTTCCCTTTTTCTTAGAACCTGTTCATGATCTCTACTGCGGCGTTGGCTTTTTAGCGATTTTCTGCGCTTCCGCTTCTCACGTACATCTATGTACGATCCGATGCGGTTCTCGAAAAACCGCAAAAATCCTTAGCCGCAGCGAGATCATAAACAGGCTCTTATGCGTCAAAACCCTCGCAGAGTCACATTATAATTCTCAAGACTATTTTTAACCGCAAAACCCCAAAGCCGCAAAGGATATTTCCATCACTTTCGCAACCCCGCATTTGATGCGGGGTCTTAGTTTTAAAACCGCGAAGGCGCAAAAGATTTCGCGGATTTTTTAGCCACTAATATTCACGAATAGTCACGAATTTTAAAAATTCAGTATTCCAAGTAAACTTTATCTTTGGGCGTCATCCCCGACAAGGAAGGCAAAGCCGACCGCTGTTCGGGGATCCAGATGATGAGGGTAGCTTGGCTGCACAAGATAACGGATCCCCGCCTTCGAGGGGATGACGGGATATTCATGGGCACGGCTATATTGATGGGAAAAGCGGCTTGTACGTTGGAGAAAGAGCAAAGTTTGCTCTGTTGTTAAAAATTAAAAAGCGGAAGCCGCAAAAAAACTCTGTAATTCCGTATAAAAAATCTTTGCTTTCTTCACACACGGCTTAAAATAAAAAGCTTCGTGTCCTCTTCGTGAGCTTCGTGACTTCGTGGTGAAGAATCAATCATATTCTAAAAAATCTTCACGCTTTCGCGGTTAAAACACCAGACCCCGTGTAAGTCACGGGGTTAAGAGTGGGAGGGGTTGTGAAAGTGGAGGCTGGGGTGCGGGTTGAGTTATCGCCGTGTCCATAAATAGTCTCTCATCCCCCAATATTCCGTATAACCGAAAAATGGTCCAAGCTTATAATCGCAAAATATGGCCCCCGAATATGTCGGCTATATCTGTGGATAAGAGTGGAACAAGCTTTGATTTTTGTGGTGATATCCGTGAGAGTTGACCGCATGTAAAGCAGCTTTCCCCGTGGTTTTAGAATCGCATGGCGTTTTTTTATTTTTCGAAGATTTTTTGGGCGCTTGTGCAGCCATTGACCTTTTGTGCGATCGGCATTTTTCTGGGCCTATTGGCGTGGCGTAAAACATGGGGACGAGTGAGTCTGCGGCTGGCGGCCGGGCTTTTTCTGCTGCTCGGGTTTTTGCCGATTGGTCCTAACCTGCTTTTTTACCTTGAAAACACCTATCAACTGCCGCGCTTATTGCCCCATGACATTGACGGGATGATCGTGTTGGGCGGGGTGGTTGAGTCCGCGCAATCAGCCAAATTCGGCCAACCGCAGGTCAATGAGCGGGCCGAGCGGATTTTTGAGATGATCAAGCTCGGTCATCTATACCCGAATGCCAAAATTATCTTCAGCGGCGGTGACGGCCAGATCAAGCAATCGGGCATAGGAGAGGGGAAAATCGTGCGGGCGTTGCTCAAGGATATCGGGTTTAATGCGGATCGCGTGATCTTTGAAAATCAATCCAAAAACACCTATGAGAATTATTTGTTCTCGCAAAAATTGGTGAACCCGCGTGAGGGAGAGCGATGGATCTTGGTGACGTCTGCGTTTCATTTGCCGCGCGCAGTGGCCATTTTCGAATCACATGGGTGGAGCGTGATCCCCTATCCGGCGGGATATTTGAGCGATGGGGGGTATCATTTTTGGCCGAATTTCGATGTTTTGGACAATTTTTACCAATTGCATGTTGCCACAAAGGAAATCGTGGGTATCATAGGATATAGTTTAAGCGGCAAGATTAAGTCATAATTGAAAGCTGATGATCCGGATTCTATAAGGTTTTTTTAAAATGTACCTAAATCATATATCCCGCAGTTTTTTGGCCCTTATTATCGTCGGTTTCGGCGTGATCTTTGGCGCGTTTGGTGGCGGCATGCAGTCCGCTGCGGCGGCCGAGATGCTTGATCAACCAAGCGCGGCCAATCGCAGTTTTTCGATTTGGCTGAGTGAATTTCAAAATAAGGCACTGCGCAACGGGATTCGGGCCGCGACGTTACAATCGGCGTTTGACCAAATCCAGCCGATTGCCCGCATCATCGAATTGGACCAAAAGCAGCCCGAACGCACGCCGATGGGGTTTGAAACCTATTTGCGCAAAATTATCACCCAAAATCGCATTGATGGCGGGCGGGAGAATTATGCGGCGTATCATGAGATGCTTAAGCGCACCGCGCGGGGGTACGGCGTGCCGGCGGAGGTAATTGTGGCGCTTTGGGGCCTTGAGACGAGCTACGGCGCCAATACCGGCGGGTTTGACGTGATTGCGGCGTTGGCGACATTGGCATGGGAGGGGCGGCGGCGCAGTTATTTTGAAAATGAGTTGATGGAGGCGTTGATGATCCTGCAAAACGGTCACGTAGAGCGCGCCGAATTCCGCGGGTCTTGGGCTGGGGCCATGGGGCAGAATCAATTTATGCCATCGAGTTGGAAACGATTCGCGGTGGATGAAAATGGCGACGGGCATAAGGATATTTGGGAGAGTGAGGGGGACGTGTTTGCTTCCAGCGCAAATTATCTCTCGCAAAACGGTTGGAATCCCGCGTTTAAATGGGGGTGGCAAGTGGTGGGGTTTGAAAATATTCCGACGAGTTATATTGAGCAAAAATCGAAATTCACCCTGGCGCAATGGCAAAAAATGGGGGTGAGGATACGGGGCAGCGATGATGCGCGCGCAGGTGCCAGGCTTGGTAATCTTGCGTTGCGGTTGGTGGTGCCACAGGGTGGAAACGGGCGCGGATATTTGGTCACGAGTAATTTTGATGTGATCAGGACATGGAATAAATCCGATTATTTTGCGCTCACGGTTGGGATTTTGAGTGATTTGGTGGCACGGCAACCAAGTCCGCAGGGCCGCGCGGACTCCGGTGTTTCAGGCTATAATCCCTAGAGCGGCTCAGGCAAGCGACTAAGGCAAAAAGGAATCACTCAAATTCAAAAAGAATCATTAGAAAAAATTTGGACCATCATTTTTAAAAAGAGATTTTTAATGTATAAAAATTTTAAACAGTTTGTTTTGAATCATGTGTTTTTGTTGCTTTTAAGTTTGCCGCTCTTGCTCGGGCTTTCGGCTTGCTCTGAAATTGAGTTTGGCTCCCATGTTTATAAAAGTCTTGAGGGGCCGGAAAACACCGCCAATGCAGGCAATTTTAAGGTCGGTAAACCCTATACGGTGATGGGGCGGACTTACTATCCGAAGGAAACCTATAATTATAGCGAAACCGGCATTGCATCATGGTATGGGCCGGGATTTCACGGCAAGCGCACGGCGAGCGGGGAAACCTATAGCCAGAATGAGCTAACGGCTGCGCACCGTACGTTGCAGATGCCCTCACTCGTGCGTGTAACCAACCTTGCCAATGGGCGATCGGTCGTGGTGCGGGTGAATGATCGCGGACCGTTTTCCAAGGGGCGCATTATGGATGTGTCCGAAAAAGCCGCGCGGTTACTGGATATGACCGGGGCCGGGACGGCGCGGGTGCGGTTGGATTTGTTGGCGGATGAAAGCCGCGCTTTGGCGGCACTGGCACGCAGCGGCACAACCACCAAGGGCATGGAAATTGCCTATAATGAAAAAGGATACTTACCGATCAGCGCGCGGGGAGGGAATAACGGGGGTGCCAATTCGCCAACCCTAAGCGATGCCGCTTACAATACTGCAATTCCGCCGATTGGCAATGCGGGTGAGGCCATGATGGCCCAAGAAGCCCAAAACCAAGCAGTTTCGGGCCATGTGAATAACGGGCATTTCTACCCCAATCCTGTGGTGACACAAGAACCTGTCGTGGCTACAAAATTGTATGTTCAGGTCGGGGCCTTCGGTCAATCGGCAAATGCCGAACGATTGGCGCAAAATTTAAACCATATCGGCGCGTCGCATGTGGACCCCGTTCCGTATAATGGTCGCACCTTGTATAAAGTTCGATTGGGCCCCCTTGACACGGTCCAAGAAGCCGATAGTGTATTGTCCAAAGTTTTGGCATCGGGACAATCAGATGCCATCATCGTTGTTCAATAAAATGATTCCGTTATTTTGCGCAAATATGCGCGACTAAACTGCAGTTTCCTTGATTTTTTGAGGTGTTATTATGTTTGAAAAATTGTTCACCGCGCGCACATTTGGTGTGAAGATTTTTGCCGTTTTGATGGTTTTAATGGGCGGCGCGTTCCACGGGTGCGCGGCGTTGGCGGCGGATATCAATGCACCCGCTATCGCTGCCCCGGAAACCGCGGCCAAACAAGCCTATATAGTCGATTTTGACACGGGTACCGTTTTGTATGACAAAAACGGCAATGAACGTATGCCGACTTCCTCGATGTCAAAGGTGCTCACCACCATTGTGGCTGATGACGCGATTAGGTCGGGCAAAATTCGCCGTGATCAAATGTTCCCGGTGAGTGAGAATGCTTGGAAAAGCGGCGGGTCCCGCATGTTTTTGGATTTAAATTCCAGTGTGAGCGTGGATAATTTATTGCGCGGTATCATCATTCAATCGGGCAATGATGCGTGCATTGTTATGGCCGAGGGCATCGCGGGGTCAGAGGCAAATTTCGTGGTGATGATGAATGATAAAGCCAAGGAAATCGGCATGAAGGACAGCCATTTCATGAATTCCAACGGGTGGCCCGATCCCAACCATTATTCCACTGCGCATGATCTGGCGATGCTTGGGACCTATCTTATTCGCAACTACCCCCAGGAATATAAAATGTATAGCGAAAAGGAATTTTTTTATAACAATATCAAACAGGGGAATCGCAATCCTCTGCTGTATAAAAACATTGGGGCTGACGGGATTAAAACCGGGCATACTGATGATGGCGGCTATGGGTTGATGGGGTCGGCCGTGGCGGGGAATCGCCGTGTTGTGCTGGTGATTAACGGCACAAACTCAATGCAGGCCCGCGCGGATGAATCCGCCAAATTGATGGATTGGGCGCTCAAATCCTTTAAAAATGTTCATGCCGTCCTTAAGGACCAAGCGGTGGCGGATGTGCCGGTGGTGATGAGTGAAACGAGAAAACTCGCGCTTAAAACAGACAGATCGGTGTTTTTGACACTGCCCACCTTCGCAGGCGATGAAATCAAGGGCACAATCACCTATAATTCGCCCATCGTGGCCCCGGTGAAAATAGGCGATCCATTGGGCGTTCTCAAGCTTGATTTGCCCGGTGGGCGGAGTGAAGAGGTCAATCTGGTCGCAGCCGAGGACGTACCGCAGTCGGGATTTTTCAAACGTGTGTTTGAACGATTTATGATCTTGTTAGTTGGCGCGCCGGAGTAATGTCGAGAGAGTCGTCGAAAGAGTCGTCAAAAGAGATGTGGCCCCCATCGCTCAGCCGCGGGGTTGACGTTATCCTGAAAGAAATCGCCGAAGTGGGTGAACATGCGGGCGTTTACCGTATGTTGGGCGAAGGCGGTGAGGTGCTCTATGTCGGCAAGGCCAAATATCTGCGCCGACGGGTGATGAGCTATACGCGGCCCACCTTGCTCCCGCAGCGCATCCAGCGGATGATCGCCCTCACCTTTAAGATGGAGTTTATCACGACACGGACGGAGGCCGAGGCGTTATTGCTCGAAGCCAACCTCATCAAGTCGCTCAAGCCGAAATATAATGTCTTGCTTAAGGATGATAAATCCTATCCCTATATCTTACTCACAACCGATCATGAGTTCCCGCAATTGCTGAAATTCCGCGGCAAGGCGATTGATGGGGGCAAATATTTCGGCCCTTTTGCCAGCGGTTATGCGGTGAGTGAAACTTTGTCGTTCCTGCAACGTGTCTTTCGGCTGCGCAATTGCTCGGATTCTTATTTTGCGGCCCGTAAATCCCCGTGTTTGCAATATCACATCAAACGCTGTACGGCGCCGTGTGTGGGCAAAGTAAGCGTTGCCGAATACGGCCAGCAAGTCAAGGATACCGCAGATTTCCTCAAGGGTAAATCGCGCGATATTCAGGACCGGTTGGTTGCGCAGATGCAGGAAGCCTCGGTGGCTGAAAATTATGAACTCGCGGCGCAACTGCGGGACCGTGTGAAGATGCTCACGCAAATTCAATCGCTGCAGGGCTTGAATTCCATGGGATTGGGGGATGCCGATGTGATTGCCGCGGTGTTGCGAGAGGGGAGCGTGTGCATCCAGCTTTTTTCATTCCGTGCCTCGCAAAATTACGGCAACAAACCCTTTTTCCTAACCGAAGATCAGGTGGCCCAAAGTTCGGGCAATCTGGCGGAAATCCTTGCGGGATTTATGGCCCAGCTCTATCAATCGCGGCCCGCACCGCCCAAAATTTTTACCAATATGATTCCGCATGATGTGGCGGTTTTGGAGGAAGCCTTTAACTTTAAAATCAAAACTCCGCAACGCGGCGAACTGACCGAATTGATTGACTTTGCCCGGCGTAATGCGCAAGAAGCCCTCACGCGGCACTTGCTCGAACGGGGGAGCAATAAAAAACTCCTGCAGGATGTCGCGGCGTTGTTCGGGTTGGATGATATCCCGCAACGCATTGAAATCTATGATAATTCCCACGTATCGGGCACCAATATGGTGGGGGCGATGGTGGTGGCGGGGCCGGAGGGGTTTGAAAAAAAATCATACCGCACCTTTAATATCCGCATGGCCGCCGCGTCCGATGATTACGGCATGATGCGCGAAGTCATGCAGCGGAGATTCGGCAAAATTGACCCGGCGGATTATGGCCAGATTGACAAAAATTGGCCGCAATTGCTGTTGATTGACGGGGGATTGGGGCAGCTCAATGCAGTGCATGAAGTGTTGGATGCGCTCGGCGTGTCAGACCACCTCACGATTGTGGGCATTGCCAAGGGCGAAGACCGCAATGCGGGGCGGGAGAAATTTTTTATCAAAGGGCAAGAGATGTTCCAATTGCCGATCAATGACCCCGTGTTGCATTATCTGCAACGGTTGCGCGAC
>JAEUKN010000037.1 GCA_016794305.1 Alphaproteobacteria bacterium
GGTTTTTCGAGAACCGCATCGGATCGTACATAGATGTACGTGAGAAGCGGAAGCGCAGAAATACCGTAAAAAGCCAAAGCCAGAGTAGAGATTATGAACAGGTTCTTACGTTTTAGTGTTCTAATGTTCTATTATGCTAGAACATTAGAACACTACCTGTCCTCATCGCAATTTGTCAAGAATTTTTTTATACTTGAAATACTTAGAGCATTTTGCGATGAAGTGGAAGCCGTTTAATCGTAACAAAATGCGACAAAACAAATAGTTAGACCATTTTTTTGGTCACGTAGAATCGAAAAATGGTTTAGCGCAGCGCGCGGGCGGAAAGCGGTTCGGTCATATCATAAAGCGGGGCAGGATGATCGAGCCGTTGCCCGCGTTCCCGCCCCATGGGTCCGATACGGTTCACCACCCGCGCCCGCACCGGATTTGTCAGTGCAAAATCAAGCGGCAGGGAGAGTTCAATCCCCCCATTCATATTCATTTTCGCGCCATAGAGATCACGATCATAGGCCGCTTGCGCGCCCCTATCCCCGCCGGCATCGGTGGCATTCAGATAGGCTGTAATCCGCGCACCGTTCCCCCACTGGCGCGAAAAACCAACCTCCGCCCCTACATCTTCGGCCAAATATCGCCCCACACTGAGCGTCAAAGTCTTATCATCATCCCATTCATAATATCCGTTTAAAAATCCGCTCAACACATGATCACCATTGAGTGCCAAAGCCCCCAAGCTTTGCGGTTCACGTTTAAACACCTGATCCAATTCCAACCCCAACGCATATTTTTTGCCAAAGGGGCGATAGAGCATTTCACCGCTCACACCCGCATACATTTCCTCTAAATATCCCAACGTATAGGCGGCATAGACATCATGCCCCCAATCGGCAAAAACTGTGCGATATTGCCGTTCCAAAATCAATCGTTGCTGTGCGAACAGGTCAATGTCGGACCGCACCGGCAACGCATAATCATAATCGGGGTTATCATAGCGATAGTCCCGATAATGCGCCAAATTATCGGCCAGATTGATCCGCAACGCGGTCACGCTCTCGCTATTTTGGCGGCGGAAATATTTTATGCGCGGAATCAGCGCGGTACGATACAACACGCCGTTATCATCTTCACTGAGCGAGACATCATTGCGCCAATCCAATTCGAATTGATAATATTTTAAAAAATCTTGAGCTGCCGTAGCCCCGCCCCGCCGCCACGTTGCATGGCTCCATAGCTCTTCATCCGAGATCACAAACGGGCCACCCACACGGGGCAGCGTTGAGTCAAAATCAGCCCCGCGCAATGTGACCTCGCGCCCCCTGACCCCGTGATGGGTGAGTTGAATGATGATCGCTGCTTTGCTTCCCATGCTCAATTGCCGCAAATACTGCGCCGCCTGTTTGATTTGCGTTGGCACAAATTGATCGGCGTTAAGCTCCAATTCCGCAAAAATCGCCTGAGGCAAAAGTTCGATATGCGAAAGCCCGTATTTATGCTGCGCCAATCTTTGCGCCGAAATTCCGGGGCTGAGCCCCAAGAAAGTTGAAAGGTCAAATGGCACAACCCGCCCCTGCCCTGCGCTACGCTGCGGCGGTTGATACTCACGTTCATTGTTGTGTGCATGAGGTGGGTCCATGACGCCGCGATGAAAATCCGGACTCCATACAACGGCCACGCGCGCAAGGTAATCTTGATCCCCCTGCCAATAGGCCCCCACGCGCACCCAAGAAAATGAATTGGTTTGAGGTTGGTAAGACACACCCAAATTCCACGGGCCGGACGCGTCAATCTGCGCATTTTGATCGGCGGCTTCGCCTTTATATTCGGGGGCATAGGCCGCATGAAATCCCACACCGGGCAAAATCGGGGGCGTGTAACTCACACTCCAAAACATTGCGGGTTCACCGTGGAACCAATCTTGCGGCGTACTGGGGTTTTCATCAATTTTATGCCGCGCGCCCAGTGTCGGCCATAGATCGCCTGAACCACCTGCACCATCACTCGTGTTATCACTGGCCCCAAAGCGGCCCCAGCCAAGCCCGACCGATCCGTCCCAATTTTTCCAATGTTTGGAAAGTGCCACATATTCGCCCGCCACCGCGCGTGCCCCGAGGAAAGATTTCGCCCCCACCGCCACCGCAGGGCGCGTGCGCGACTCCGACCAAACCAAATATTTCCAATCAATCCCGGGAAAGAGATGATCATCGCCATATCGCCGCGCCGTTTGACGAAGCCCGAGGAAAAAACTCGGGGTCAGTTGTGCACCGATCAGGGCGGTTTCCGCAGTCTTGCCATAGTCATATTGAACGACCAAACTCCCCTCTCCCTCCATCCGCGCGGAGGGAGATTGTATCAAAATGGGCGAGAGTGTATAAGGAACGGGCGCAGAGCGGGAAAATGCCCCCTCCGCAGCGAATGCCTGATGCGCGACCAATCCCCCGCCACCATTGATTCCGGTGCTGATCCCGCCGCCGACCCCGCCATTGATCCCGCCGCTAATCCCCCAGCCGATCAACGTGCCTATAAGCACCCAAAATCCCCCCCATTTTTTTGGCATATCACTCTATAGACTCTACGAATTTTACTGCAAAAAAGCGGAAACCATACAGTTCCCGCTTTTGAATTTTTTATTTTATATCACATAAAATTATTCAGATTTTTCATCAGCTTTGCGCGCAATTTCGGCATTGGCTTTTTGAACGGACTCTTTTGAAAGCGTCAATTCATTGGTGGCTGCGTCCGCCGTATTATCTTGCTCTTGCGTGAAATCACGGCCGCTATCTTGACCTTTGGCGGATGGATCACGGTCCACAAATTCAATCACCGCGAGCGGCGCGGCATCACCATATCGAAAGCCAGCCTTTAAGACGCGCGTATAACCGCCCTGACGATCAGCATAACGGGTGGAAAGGGTGGAGAATAATTTGGCCACCATCTCATCATTCCGCAAAATAGCAAAGGCGGCGCGGCGATCAGCCAAAGTGCCTTTTTTACCCAAAGTTACCAATTTTTCAACAAACGGACGCAAATCTTTTGCTTTTGGCAGGGTGGTCACGATTTGCTCATGCTTAATCAGGGCTGACGCCATGTTGGCGAACAATGCCCGGCGATGCGCGCTGGTACGATTGAGTTTACGTTGTTTTAAACCATGTTTCATGGCGATTTCCTTTCTTTTGTTGCGATAACTCCGCAGAGTCATCATCATATCAACTTGCGGCAACCCAAAATTTAAGTTTAACCGTAAGGTTGAGCCCTATGCTCAAAACTTTTACACTCTATTTCGTTAAAAATAAGACATTTTTAACGAAGCCCTCAAGCGCCGGGCACGCTAACGGGCAACGCCCGCCTCGCCTTGCTCGGTACAATTTCATATAAAACAGGACACTATTTTATATGAAATCACTCTATCACAGCCCGCACTCAATGCGCGAACGGATCATCCAATTTGCGGGCCAGATCCTCAATATTCTCCGGCGGCCATCCTTCCACTTGCATTCCCAAATGCAGCCCCATGATGCCCAGAACTTCCTTGATCTCATTCAGGGATTTACGGCCAAAGTTAGGCGTGCGCAGCATTTCACCTTCAGATTTTTGCACCAAATCGCCAATATAAATAATATTGTCGTTTTTGAGGCAATTGGCCGAACGCACCGACAATTCCAGCTCTTCCACTTTTTTGAGGAGGTTGCGATTAAACGGCAAGGATTCCTCAACATCGCTGGCTTTGGCTTCTTTTGGCTCTTCAAAATTGATGAAGACTTGCAATTGATCCTGTAAAATGCGGGCGGCATAGGCCACGGCATCATCAGCAGAAATCACGCCATTGGTTTCAACGGTGAGCGTCAATTTATCATAGTCAGTAATTTGCCCCACGCGCGTATCCTCAACTTCATAGGATACTTTGCGAACGGGAGAGAAAATACTATCAACAGGAATCAGCCCAACCGGTGCATCTTCCGGACGGTTCATAGCGGCCGCGCGATATCCTTTTCCGGTGTTCACGGTCATTTCCATGTCGAGTTTTGCGCCTTTATCCAAGGTGCAAATCACAAGTTCAGGATTCATAATTTCAATATCGGCCCCGGCTTCGATCATGCCGGCGGTCACTTCGCATGGACCCTCGGCAACCAAACGCATTCTTTTGGGGCCTTCAACATGCATGCGTACGGCAATCGCCTTAATATTCAATACAATGTCGGTCACATCTTCACGCACACCTTCGATTGTCGAAAATTCATGCTGCACGCCGGCAATTTTGATGGCGGTGATCGCCGCCCCCTGAAGGGATGACAACAACGTACGGCGCAGAGCATTGCCCAAAGTCAAGCCAAATCCGCGCTCCAGAGGTTCCACAATAATCTTGCCATAATTCCGGCTATCAGTTTTGTGATCAACTTTGTTGGGTTTAATTAATTCGAGCCAGTTTTTTTGAATCAGCATGCTTCGTCCCTTTCACCATGCGCTAAAGTGTCATACCATTGACAAACTTAAATTCGAACAGGAGCTTACCCATCGCCGGGAAGCTCCTGAAATACTCTTTTTAGATCCGGCGACGTTTCGGCGGGCGGCATCCATTGTGCGGCACCGGCGTAATGTCCTTGATTGAGCGAATCGTGTATCCGATGGATTGCAAGGCACGAAGGGCGGATTCACGTCCCGCTCCCGGACCTTTAATCAACACATCCACCTCTTTCAACCCGTGTTCTTGGGCTTTACGGCCCGCATCTTCAGCGGTCATTTGTGCCGCGAACGGTGTGGATTTACGCGATCCTTTAAACCCGACAATCCCCGCAGATGACCACGATACCGTATTTCCCATCGGGTCGGTAATGGTGATAAAAATATTATTGAATGATGCATTAATGTGGGCGACACCGATCGCAATATTTTTACGAACGATTTTTTTGCGCGCACCGGCACCGGTTTTGGCTTTTTCTTTAGCGGCCATGATCAATTCCTCTCAATTTTCAATTATTTTTTGACGATTTTTTTACCGGCAACAGCTTTTGCAGGACCTTTACGTGTCCGTGCATTTCCGCGTGTCCGTTGACCGCGCACGGGCAACCCGCGACGATGACGAATACCGCGATAGCATTGCATATCGACCAAACGTTTAATATTGAGAGAAACTTCGCGGCGCAAATCCCCTTCAATCAGGAATTTTCCGCTTTCGATATATTTACGGATTTGATTCAATTCATCTTCGGTCAAATCTTTCATACGGCGGGAAAAATCAATCCCCACATCGCGGCAGATTTGCTCCGCAGTAAAACGACCAATCCCATGAATGTAAGTGAGCGAAATAATCGCGCGTTTATTATCAGGAATATTGACACCGGAAATACGGGCCATATTTGAACTCCTTTATCTATTAAATTTGATTTCAATCCGATCCGTAAAATTTTATTGCCCGCGCAGGGCTTACTAAAACGCCGGGTCGTATACCAATATTCTAAATAAAATCAAAGACTTACGCCAAAGGCACTATGCCCACGGCCATCTCTAAACTCTTTAGAACATGCGCATACTAAGCATTTGCGCAAATAAGTCAATATTTTTTTCTTTTTTTCTGTGGATAAGTTTAAGTTTTTCCGGAAAAATTTTTGCCGCTATAAAAAAAGCAAAAACCTTTGGCCGGTTTATGGCCAAAGGTTTTCTTAAGATGATATTTCGAATTAGCTATTTGCTGCCTCAGCCATCGGGGAATAGTTTTCCTCGCTATTTAAATCGGCGGCGGGGCTCACATCACTTTCCAATGCCATGGTTTGTTGTTGGGTGGCAATGGCCAATTTATCACGTCCGACAGCCAGTTTCTTAATCTGGTTGACATAGGCCCCCGTACCCGCAGGGATGAGACGCCCCACGATCACGTTTTCCTTCAATCCGTTGAGATTATCGGATTTACCTTGGCACGCAGCCTCCGTCAAGACACGCGTTGTCTCCTGGAACGATGCCGCCGAGATAAAGGAACGCGTTTGCAGCGATGCCTTGGTAATCCCCTGCAAAATCGGGCGACCTTCGGGTGGGCGTTTGCCATCGGCCAGATATTTCTGGCGTTCGATTTCAAACTCATCCCGCTCAACATGTTCACCGACCAGATAGGTAGTGTCGCCGACTTCGGTGATTTCCGTTTTCTGCAACATTTGGCGGGCGATCACTTCGATATGTTTATCGTTGATTTTCACCCCTTGCAGACGGTACACATCCTGAATTTCATTGATCAGGTAATCAGCCAGAGCCTCAACCCCCATCACATCCAGAATATCGTGCGGCACCATCGCGCCATCGAGCAACGCATCCCCTTTGCGCACATAATCCCCTTCGGCAACCGCCAGATGGCGACCCTTTGGAATGAGGTATTCGCGTGCCTCTTGCGTGGCATCGGTTGGGCGAACGATCAGGCGGCGTTTGGCTTTGTAGTCCTTACCAAACTCAATCTGACCTTCGATTTCCGAGATAATCGCGGCATCCTTCGGACGGCGTGCCTCAAACAACTCCGCCACACGCGGCAGACCCCCGGTAATATCACGAGTTTTGGAAGTTTCACGCGGAATACGCGCCAGGATATCCCCGGCTTTCACTTCCTGCCCGTTTTCAACCGAAAGAATGGCGTCCACCGACATATAGTAATTGGCGGGAAGCCCGTTCGGCAGGGTGATAATCTCACCTTTTTTATCGAGCAACGCAATACGCGGTTTCAAATCGCCGCCGCGTGGCTGGGACCGCCAGTCCACAACGACCTTGGATGAAATCCCCGTGGCTTCGTCCATTTTTTCGGAAATCGACACGCCTTCGACCATATCGAAATAATGGGCGACCCCATCTTTTTCGGTGATGATCGGCACGGTAAACGGATCCCATTCCGCCATTTTGTCACCCGGTTTTACAGTTTGGCCGTCTTCGACCAGCAAACGCGCCCCGTATGGCAAGCGGTGAATGGCTTTCTCCGCGCCCTTGGCATCGCGCAACACCAATTCAGTGTTACGGCCCATGACGATATTCACACCATCCGAGTTTTTCACCACGTTATGATGGCGAATTTCGACACTCGCCTGAATGGTGGATTCCACCGATGATTTTTCCGCGCCACGCTGAGCCGCGCCACCAATGTGGAAGGTCCGCATGGTGAGCTGAGTTCCCGGTTCCCCAATCGACTGCGCCGCCATCACGCCCACGGCTTCACCGATATTGACCTCGGTTCCCCGCGCCAAATCACGTCCGTAACATTTCGCACACACACCGATTTGGGTTTCGCAAGTGAGCACCGAGCGCACCAGCACCGAATCCACACCAGCGGTTTCAATCGCTTCGGCTTTCACCTCATCAATCAACTCATTCCGCGCGACAATTACTGAACCAGAGAGCGGATCAACGATCTCCTGCGCCGCCGTACGGCCCAAAATACGCTCAGAGAGCGAGACCACAACATCGGCCCCGTTCATCACGGCGCGAATGGTAATGCCGCGTTCGGTTTCGCAATCTTCCTCCAAGATCACGGCATCTTGCGCCACATCCACCAGACGACGGGTGAGGTAACCGGAGTTCGCGGTTTTCAACGCCGTATCCGCCAGACCTTTCCGCGCACCGTGGGTCGAGTTAAAATACTCAAGAACCGACAGACCTTCTTTGAAGTTCGAAATAATCGGAGTTTCAATGATTTCGCCCGACGGTTTGGCCATCAGACCGCGCATCCCGGCCAACTGGCGGATCTGCGCCGCAGACCCCCGCGCCCCGGAGTGCGCCATCATGTAAACCGAGTTCGGCACACCGCTGGCGGAACTGGCAATGCCCTTCATCATGGCATCGGCCACTTCATCGGTACAGCGCGACCAGATATCAACCACCTTGTTGTATTTCTCGCCCTTGGTGATCAGGCCGTCCATATATTGTTGCTCATACTCCTTGACCTTATTTTCAGCCTCAAGCACCAATTTTTCCTTGGCGGCGGGAATAATCATATCATCCTTACCGAATGAAATCCCGGCGATACAGGCATAACGGAAGCCGAGCTTCATCATACGGTCACAGAAAATCACGGTTTCCTTCTGACCGCAATGGCGATAAACCACGTCAATCAGGTTGGAAATTTCTTTCTTCGTGAGCGTCGTGTTGAGCACCGACACCGGCACGTTTTTATTCCGCGGCAGCAAATCCGCGAGCATCATACGGCCGGGCGTTGAGTCGATGATTCTGGTCACCGGCTCGCCTTGTTCATCCACCGTGTGATAACGGCATTTGATTTTGGCGTGCAGCGAAATCACGTTTTCTTGCAACGCGTGCTGAATTTCACCCATATCGCGGAAGACCATCCCCTCACCCGGTTGCCCGTCGAGGACAACGGAAAGGTAGTAAAGCCCCAACACGATATCTTGTGACGGCACGATAATCGGTTTACCCGAAGCCGGAGACAAGATGTTATTGGTGGACATCATCAACACACGGCTTTCCAACTGCGCTTCAACCGAAAGCGGCACGTGAACGGCCATTTGGTCCCCGTCAAAGTCGGCGTTAAACGCGGTACAAACCAACGGGTGCAATTGAATGGCTTTCCCTTCAATCAAGGTTGGCTCAAACGCCTGAATCCCAAGGCGGTGAAGGGTCGGCGCGCGGTTCAAGAGCACAGGATGCTCCCTGATCACTTCCTCCAAGATATCCCAAACTTCGGGGCGTTCGCGTTCGACCATTTTTTTGGCGGCCTTCACGGTTGTCGCCAAGCCGTAAAGTTCCAATTTATGATAGATAAACGGTTTGAACAGCTCCAAAGCCATTTTTTTCGGCAATCCGCACTGATGGAGCTTGAGTTCCGGCCCCACCACGATCACAGAACGACCCGAATAATCCACCCGTTTTCCGAGCAAGTTTTGACGGAACCGCCCTTGTTTTCCCTTGAGCATATCGGACAAAGATTTGAGCGGACGTTTATTGGCCCCGGTGATCACGCGACCGCGGCGACCATTGTCAAAGAGCGCATCAACCGCCTCTTGCAACATACGTTTTTCGTTGCGCACAATAATATCGGGCGCGCGCAATTCCATCAAACGTTTCAAACGGTTATTACGGTTGATCACACGGCGATACAGATCGTTCAGATCAGACGTCGCAAAACGGCCACCATCCAGCGGCACCAACGGGCGGAGTTCCGGCGGCAACACCGGCACGACATCCATAATCATCCATTCGGGCCGGGTGCCCGACATCAGGAAGGAGTCGATTAATTTCAGCCGTTTAACCAATTTTTTGCGCTTGGTTTCCGAACTGCAATCTCTCAAATCTTCCTCAGTTTTCACCTTCTCAGTTTCGAGATTGACAACGGAAAGAATTTCCTTGATTGCTTCGGCCCCAATACCGGCGCGGAAATTTTCCTCGCCATATTCATCCTGGGCATCCATATATTCTTCTTCGGAGAGAAGCTGCAAAGGCTTGAGCGCAGTGAGCCCCGGATCCACCACGATGTAATTTTCAAAATACAAAACCCGTTCCAGATCTTTGAGCGTAATATCAATCATCAATCCGATACGGCTTGGCAATGATTTCAAAAACCAGATATGGGCAACAGGGGACGCCAATTGAATATGGCCCATGCGTTCACGGCGCACCTTAGTGAGCGTGACTTCCACGCCGCATTTTTCGCAAATCACGCCTTTATATTTCATGCGTTTATATTTGCCGCACAAACATTCGTAATCTTTCACGGGGCCAAAAATCCGCGCACAGAATAATCCGTCCCGCTCCGGTTTAAAGGTACGGTAATTAATGGTTTCGGGCTTTTTCACCTCACCATAGGACCATGACAAAACCTGTTGCGGGCTGGCCACCGAGATATGGATTGAGTCAAAATTCTGAAGCCCCGTAGGCTGTCCGAAAAGATTCATTACTTCATTCATATTGTCTGCGCTCCTTTAAAAAACTTATATATCACGATAATTCTTGTCTCACTACATCTTCTAACGGATCAAGCGCCATATGCACCGTATCCCACACTATTCGCTCTAACACATCTTCATAATCATGGCGGAAAATATTACCCGATCCTGCGATTTGCTTCCATGGTATTGTTGCATGTCTATCTTTCATTTCACCCGGCAATTTGCGCGATGCTTCAGATATAATTTCCAACGCCCGCGTAACTGCATAATAATAAAGCCGATTCTGAACAAATTCATCAAAACTAATATCTTTTACAAATGCTTTTGCCAAGACAATATTTTCTAAAATATCCGTCAATGCGGCGCGCGGATCATTAAAAGGCATCAATCGCTTCCTTTTCCACGCGCTCTCGTAAGCCCTGCTTTAGCCCTCCCCGGGTGACAATATCCGCACGACCATCAACCATCGCAGAAATCATGTCTTTGATCTCGGCATAGTCAAAAATACTTATTTTCCGCCCTTCATCTAAATCAATCAAAATATCAATATCACTATCATTTTTTTGCTCCCCCCTCGCGAAGGAACCAAAAACCGATGCATGAATAACTCCGCGGCGTTTCAGTGCAGCTTCATTGGACTTCAAGGACATCAATATATCATCTAGCATTTCGTATATTTTAGTATCTCATTCGAATGTTTTATAATGACCATCAATCCTTCAACCGAAAATTCACATCGGCCACAACGCGCACGCGTTTATCAATAAAATTTTCCTCTCCATAATCACTTGATCCGTCGCGCGGTAAAATATTAAACCATCCTTGGGTCGCCGAAGTAATACCACCCACCTCACTTCCCGAATCTCTGGCAAACTGATCAGCCGCCGCCCGCGCATTTTTTGTGGCTTCGGCAATCATGTCAGGCTTAATCTCATTCAGCTTTGTAAAGATATATTTGACGTCAGAACGGGACAGAACAATCCCTTGATCAATCAAATCTGCCGTTTTTTGCGTTGCCTGTGAAACATCATCTATGGCAGTCGATCTAACAACCAAGATCTCCTCAACGGAATATACTTGCTTATATAGGGTTGCACCCCTTTCATCTTCACCGTTTTCCTCACGTGATTTTGAGGCTGTAATTGATTCAACGTTTATACTTTCAGGATTAATTTTTTGTGCTAATAAAAACTCACGAATCTTTTTTTCGCGATCAATATTTTCGCTTCGAGCCTGAGGGAGGTTTTCACTTTCCGTCTCAAAAGAAATGCGCCAAACAGCCAAATCCGCCCGCACATCACGCTCTGACAATCCCTTGACTGATACGCTGCGATTATCGCTATAGGCTGCCCGCAAGCCGCAATTCACAAAATACCCCGCCCCCGCTATTCCAACGGCGACAATCGTAGCAGACAAAAATGGCAAAATATATTGTTTCATAGAATCCATATTCAAACCAATTTAACCTTGTTGGAGGGAAAACCTCTCCCTCCCCACATTATCAACTGTGACATCATCACAAAAACTCTCCAACCGCCGAACCCAAATTTTATGATCGCCATAAAGCGCCTCATAAACCACCACATCCTCTTCATTAGACTCATTTTTAGCCAAAGTCACAATTTTATACTCCTGACCTTTATAGTGGCGAAAGACAGCGCCAGGAATGATTTGATTTAATTTGGCCATAGCTAAACGTAATACCAAGAAAATTCCAGTGCCCCTTTCTAAAAGATTAAAGGGGCACTTGGGTTTTATTCATCCGATTGTTTCATTTCAACATTGAGGCCCAAAGCTTTCAACTCTTTGGTCAACACGTTGAACGATTCCGGCACGCCGATTTCGAAGTTATCTTCGCCGCGTACAATCGCTTCGTAAACTTTCGAACGTCCGGCCACGTCATCGGATTTGATGGTCAACAGCTCCTGAAGCGTATAGGCCGCACCGTAAGCTTGCAGAGCCCAGACCTCCATCTCCCCGAAACGCTGACCACCGAATTGAGCTTTACCGCCCAATGGTTGTTGCGTCACGAGCGAGTAAGGCCCGATCGAGCGTGCGTGGATTTTATCATCCACCAAATGGTGCAGTTTCAGGATATATTTATACCCAACCGTCACCGGACGATGGAATGGTTCACCCGTACGACCGTCGATCAATTTGACCTGGCCGGAGCGGTTAAGCCCTGCTTTTTCCAACAATGCCGTAATGTCGGTTTCATCCGCACCATCAAAAACCGGTGTTGCCATCGGCACGCCGCGGCGCAGATTACCGGCCATTTCCACCACTTGGTCATTGTCGAGCAAGGTCACTTTATCATTGAACTCTTTCTCGCCATACACCTCGCGGAGCTTGGTTTTGAGCTTTTCAATGTCAGCCGCGGCAGGATGTTTTGGGTTATTAAAGCTATCAATCATGTCCCCGATCTGACGACCAAGTGACGCCGACGCCCATCCCAAATGGGTTTCCAAAATTTGCCCCACATTCATCCGTGACGGCACCCCAAGCGGGTTGAGCACGACATCAACAGGGGTTCCATCCTCCAGGAACGGCATGTCTTCGCGTTTCATGATCCGCGAGACAACCCCTTTATTTCCATGGCGTCCGGCCATTTTGTCACCGGGTTGGATTTTGCGTTTAATCGCAACGAACACCTTCACAGTTTTCATCACACCGGGGGGCAATTCATCCCCGCGTTGCAATTTTTCCACACGGTTTTCAAAACGTTGCTTGACGTTATCCACGGCTTCATCAAAGGTTTTGCCGATGGCTTCAATTTCCGCCATCACCGCTTCATCTTCGATGCCGATTTGACGCCAGAATCCGCGGCGTTCAACCTGATCCAAATCAGCCCCGTTAATCACGGCACCTTTTTTGAGTTCACTAACGCCCTTCGGCACGGCCACAATTTTTTGCCCCGAGAGCAATTCTTTCAAACGAGAATAGAACCCGTCTTCGAGAATTTTACGCTCATCATCACGGTCCTTGGCAAGGGCGTCAATTTCCTCACGTTCAATCGAAAGCGCACGGCTGTCTTTATCCACACCACGACGATTGAACACCCGCACCTCAACCACCGTCCCTTGCGTTCCCGGCGGCAAGCGCATGGAAGAATCCTTCACATCGGACGCTTTTTCCCCGAAAATCGCCCGCAGGAGTTTTTCTTCCGGTGTCATTGGGCTTTCGCCTTTCGGCGTGACTTTCCCGACCAGAATATCCCCCGGTCCGACTTCGGCCCCGATATGCACGATCCCCGATTCGTCCAGATGCTTGAGAGCTTCCTCCCCAACATTCGGAATATCGCGTGTGATTTCCTCAGGCCCCAATTTGGTGTCGCGCGCCATCACTTCGAATTCTTCGATGTGAATCGAGGTAAACACATCCTCAGCCACGATCCGTTCAGAAAGCAAAATCGAGTCTTCAAAATTATACCCGTTCCACGGCATAAAGGCCACGAGCACGTTTTTACCCAAAGCCAACTCACCAAGTTCAGTCGATGGTCCGTCGGCAATGATATCACCGGCCTTGACCTCATCCCCAACCTTCACCAGCGGACGCTGGTTGATGCAGGTGGATTGGTTAGAGCGTTGGAATTTCATCATTTTATAGATATCCACCACCGGCTCATCCGATCGCAATTCTTCAGTTGCCCGCACCACAATACGGTTGGCGTCAACCTCGACAATCACCCCGGAACGCCGCGCAGCCACAGCCGCACCTGAATCCCGCGCCACCGGCAATTCCATTCCGGTGCCAACCAACGGAGCTTCGGAGCGCAATAACGGCACTGCCTGACGCTGCATGTTCGATCCCATCAACGCGCGGTTGGCGTCATCATTTTCAAGGAACGGAATGAGGGCCGCCGCAACCGAGACAATTTGTTTCGGCGAAACGTCAATATATTCGATATGCTCTGGCGTGGACATCAAGTTCTCACCGGCTTTACGGCAGGAAATCAAATCGCTCACAAATTTACCGGTCGCATCCAATTCTGCGTTGGCCTGCGCAATTGTGTATTTGGCTTCTTCCATTGCTGACATATAAATCACTTCGTCCGTGACTTTACCCTCAACAACTTTACGATAGGGCGATTCAATAAACCCGTATTGATTAACCCGCGCAAAGGTAGAGAGAGAGTTGATCAGACCAATGTTCGGCCCCTCCGGCGTTTCAATCGGGCAAATACGACCATAGTGAGTCGGATGCACGTCACGCACCTCAAACCCTGCACGTTCGCGCGTCAAGCCCCCCGGTCCCAAAGCCGAAAGACGGCGTTTATGGGTGATTTCGGAGAGCGGATTGGTTTGGTCCATAAATTGCGACAATTGGCTCGAACCAAAGAATTCGCGCACCGCGGCCTGCGCCGGTTTGGAATTGATCAAATCATGCGGCATGTAATTGTCGATATCAACCGATGACATACGCTCACGAATGGCCCGTTCCATCCGCATGAGCCCCATGCGCATTTGGTTTTCCATCAACTCCCCAACAGAACGGACGCGGCGGTTTCCAAGGTTGTCGATATCGTCAACCTCTCCACGACCATCTTTGAGTTCATGCAGATATTTCAAAATTGCCAGAATATCTTGCTTGGTCAAAACCCGCAATTGGTCATCGGTTTTGAGGTCAAGACGCGCATTCATTTTCACGCGCCCGACCGCAGAGAGGTCATAACGCTCAGGATCAAAGAACAGCGAGTGGAAGAGCCCTTCGGCAGACTCAACGGTCGGCGGCTCCCCCGGGCGCATCACGCGGTAAATGTCAACCAATGCCTCTTCCCGCGTATCGCATTTATCCACAAGCAACGTATTGCGAATATAAGGCCCCACATTCAGGTGATCAATCCCCAATAACGGCAGATCCTTCGCGCCCAAATCTTTCAATTTCGTGATATCATCTTGGCTCAGCTCATGACCGGCTTCGAACAGCACCAATCCCGTGGTCATATCCATGACATCACTCGCCAGATATCCGCCGATCAAGACATCTTCGCTCACTTCAATGTCTTTGAGCCCGTCTTCCATGAGTTTGCGCGCCAAACGCGGGGTAATTTTCGTGCCCGTATCGGCAACAACTTTGCGGGTTTTGGCATCAACCAAATCATAGGATAATTTAACGCCGCGGAAACGTTCGGCATCAAACGCAGTTTTCCAGCTATTTTCACCGAGACTGTAAATCACGCGTTTGTAGAAAGTGGAGAGCATTTCTTCATTACTCATCCCCTGAACCAACAGCGGATCAATCTCACGGCCTTTATCCTGACACTCCAGAATATAGGACTCAGTTTCCCCGCCATACAAAGCCCGCAGGAACGTCGTCACCGGCAATTTGCGGCGGCGGTCGATCCGCACGTTGAGAATATCCTTGGCATCAAATTCAAAATCAAGCCAAGAACCGCGATACGGAATGATTCGCGCGGCAAACAAATATTTGCCAGATGCATGGGATTTACCACCATCATGGTCAAAGAACACACCGGGTGAGCGGTGCATTTGCGATACAATCACCCGTTCCGTCCCGTTCACGATAAATGTCCCGTTGCGGGTCATGAGCGGCATGTCAACCATATAGACATCTTGTTCCTTAATGTCGCGAATGGAGCGCAAGCCGGTTTCTTCATCGACATCAAAGACCGAGAGACGCAAGGTCACGCGCAGCGGCGCAGCATAGGTCATTCCGCGCGTATAGCATTCTTCAACGTCATATTTTGGCTGTTCCAATTCATATTTCACGAAATCAATTTCGGCCTTATCCGAGAAATCCTTGATCGGGAAAACGGTTGAGAGAACCTCCTGAAGCCCCTGCATTTTGCGGTCATCGGCCGGCACATTCATCTGCAGGAATTGTTCATACGAATCCTTTTGCACCTCAATCAAATTGGGCATCGCGGCGACTTCGCGGATTTTTCCGAATGAGCGGCGAATCCGTTTGCGTCCGGTAAAATTATCGACAATCGCGGCGGGCGACAGGACGGGCGAAGATTTTTTTCTATTTTCAAAGGAGGAAGATTTTGCAGCAGCGGTTTTTTTCATCATGAACCCTATCAAAAACCCGCCTATTCCATGTTAATCCCCTTAAAATTGGGAACCAAGCAGAGCCTAGCGCGGTATGTTAAACGCGGTATGTTAAAACAGTGGTGAGTTGCGCCAAACCCGATTCATCCCGTTACCATCCCGTCAAGCATGCGGCTTTGCTTGGAGCGAGCAAATAACAATTCCGTGAAATAGGCTTGAGTTTCTCTATAATCAGTCCGCAAATTCATAAATTGACAAAAAATCGCTTTTTTGCCAGAGCGCACCTAGATATCTGATTTTTTAAAACCTGTCCAGAGGATTCTTAAAAAATTGTAAAAAATTTTGAACAGATTTCAGCGAGAATGGCGGAAGATCGCCCAGACAAATCACATATGCCTGAAATTCAGTATTCCGAGTGTATAATAAAACGGAATCAAATGAATATCTTAGAACCTGTTCATAATCTCGCTATGGCACAGGATTTTTGCGGTTGCTCAAAAACCGCATCGGATCGTACATAGATGT
>JAEUKN010000038.1 GCA_016794305.1 Alphaproteobacteria bacterium
ACCGCTCCACAAGCCGCCGCGCTTCCTCCGGCGGGAACGTCCGATAGAGCGAAGCCGGGCAATGCGTGTTCAGATTAGAAGCCCCAGAACTACCTTTTTCGCAGTTCTATTGCCAGTTTAAGGTATAAAAGCCTGAATGGCAATTGATGTTAATTGGCCGAAGTATTGAACTTATTTAGATTCGACTGCCGCGCTTTCGCTCTTTTTCCCAATCATCATACAACTTTGTAAAATCTCTTACTTTGTCTGGCTGTGACAATAAATTAATTAGCTTGGGATGGTTCCAGATAAAGTCAGGCACTTCATATTCATTTATGATAGCGTTTATATATTTCCTTCTAATCAAGATTCCTTTTTCCTCTAAGTCGTCCGCAGCACCAATAATCCGCGCTTGAAAAATCTTTGTCCCTTTTGCTTTTTGCTTAACCAAAAGCGCAACTTCTAGTGCCATTAAACTTGTATCGTCGTTGAAGTAAAGGATTGCACGTTTCTCCTCCTGCTTTTTGGCTACATGTCCCTTCCAAGATTTATGGATGGAATGTGCCATCCAAATAATCAAATTAATAATGGACGTTACCCAAGCAACCGCCCCAATAAAAATGGCTGGAATAATTAGCCACCCTACAGCTGACTTAGGAATGTCAGTTGCTGATAAATCCCACCAATCAAAAACGAGCTTAGTGGCATAAAAAGTTAGTGGGACACCAACCGCCAGCGAAAAGATAGCGCTTGGAGAAAGCTTAAAAATTTTTGTGAGTGAGAAAATATTAAAATTCATAAGATGCGCCTTGATCAAGCATATTGTCGCACAGATCCAGTTACAACACCAGCGATGCAGGGCAAAATACTAAATCGTTAACAGGTAAGCAATTTTGTACGGAAGTCTTTATTGAGGGCGGCTTTGAGCTGTTTTCGTTTTAGGGAGAGTTTTTCTGTGTCCCGCTTGAGGGTGTTGAGTGCGAAACGCCGCATAATGGTGAGGTTGAGTGCGGCAAAGTCTTTTCTGGTGCGGTTGCGGTCTTCTCTGAAGGTCACGTCAAGTTGCCAGTGGAGATTGTTTTCGATGCTCCAATGCGCGCGAACGGCGGCCGCGATGGTCTGTGGGTCAGGTGGCAAAGACGAGATATACAAGCGTTTTTCTGTTGTTGTGATGCCCGTTTTCTTATCTGTGCGCACGGCTGTTATTTGTGCGATTGTTGCCAGGCCTGTCCATCCTTCGTGCCTGCCCTCGTGCCTGCCTCCGTACTTGCCCAGAAGCCATGATGCCTCTGCAACACGGCAGGTTCGTTCTTCGATACGGCCATGTCCTGCCGTTGTCTGTGTGGACGTTGGGCATGGGCCCGCCAGAGCGGGATCATCAAACCATGCGGCAACATCTTCGTGCAACGTGCCTTGGTTTCCCTTCAAGGCCAGAACGTAATCAGCACCACGTGCGACAATCGTGTCTGCGATGGCTTTTTGCGTGCCCATTGCGTCAATCGTCACAATGGCACCTTCCAGCGCCAGACATTTCAACAGCTCGGGAATGGCCGTAATTTCATTACTCTTCGTCGCCACGGCTCGTTGCCCCAGAACAAGCCCCGCCTCACAAGCCCAGGCCGATACGACCTGCAATGCACCTGTACCATCGCTCCTCTGCTTTGATCCTCGCAACGCCTTCCCGTCTACGGCGACAACCCCTTGTATGTGTTCCTGCAAGGCCCCAACCCACCCCGCAAAAGCATCCTCTAACGCCTGAGGATCAAGCAAGGCAAAGACTTTTCGAAATGTCTGGGGCTGGGGGATGCCATCCCGGAACGGCAAATAAATGCGCAGCCATTCCAACTCCTCAACGCATAATAACGCGATGTCGTCAAAATCTTCAGCCCGGCACAAGAGGCCAATAAAGGTCGCAAAAAGAATTTCTTCTAGCGGATACGTGATCATCCCGGGGACACGATAATCATTGATCCCGCCTATATAATCCAGAAATTTTATGGTCATGGTCAGGGTTCCTTTCCCAACCAGTAGAATCTTTTCTCGCTCTAAATTCTATACAAAATATACTAATCATAATATCTTAATAATTTAAGATTCTGCCCTGCATATTAGTAGGACCAATGTTAGCTTTTTTAGTTGCCGCCGGCGCCTGCACATCACTTGGCAATCCAGACCCTAACGTCCTGGAAACAACTTTCACTGGCAACGCAGGTGTCGAAATATTAATACCACCTGACCGCCCTAATGCTTGTCCAAGGCAAGTAAACGTGTATAGGCTCGTTCAAGATGCGAAAAAAAATGGACTCGACTTCACAGCTTGCAATGTTGCGTGTTTGAGTCTTTCCGGTGAAGTAGTCAATGGCCAACACGATGGTAGATTCTTTGGGAGATGCGACTCCCCCAATGGCTCATCGGGATTCGGCGGAATGCTGGTACCAACACCGGGCGCACCTGATGGAACCTATGAAGTTAAGGGGATAACATTTATTACTGACCCCAAAACGTCCGCTCCTGAGCTTACTTTAGCGCGATGAAATCTGATGAAGTCTATTGTTGAGATAAAAACCTCAAAAAATCCTCCTCACTGAAAAGCGACTCTAATGCCCCCGGTGCCGGCGGGGTTTCGTCATAGAGGCGACGATGGAGAACCGGGATGCCGGCGGCGGCGGCGGCGGTGACGCCATACGGATCATCCTCAATCGCCAAACATTCGCCCTTATCAATCGCACATCCCACAATTTCGCACATTTTATCATAGGCGGTAAGGTAGGGCGCAGGGTGCGGTTTGCGATTCGGGTAATCTTCCTTACACCATGCAAATTCAAAGAAATCCATCAATCCCTTATTTTCAATCATAGGCAAAACTGAAGCCTTACGGGCGTTTGTCACCACGCATTGCCGCGCGTGCCTATCTTTAAAATACTGCAATGCTTCAAAAACCCCTGCCCGCAGCGGAATTTCAAGAATTTTGGCATGATACCAATCATCGATTTCCTGCAAATATTGATTGATCGGCACATCAAATCCGATTTCGCGATGCATGAGTTGCCAATTCTGTTCGCCGTTATTGTGGTAAAATTCTGCGCGATATTTCGCGTCCAAATTGACCCCGTGACGCGCCGTCACCGCCACATGTTTTTCCCAATGCAGCCGCGAATTATCGAGCAGTGTGCTGTCACAATCCCAAAAGATGTAATTCCATTGAACCATATTTTATTGTCTTTTCCTCTATCAAAGCCTGTTCCCGCGCCCGCATCATGAGCATAAGCGCATATATCTCATCATCCGACACACGAACATGGGACCGCAGAATTCCCAGATCGTCAAATTCATGTCCCCACTCATAGCCCGAAAAACCATCCAAATCACCACAAAATTTGACCCCCACCAGATGTTTTTTACCCAAATTGCGATGGTGCATCCGCGCCACCAATTCCTGGCCGATATAGCATCCCTTTTGGTAATTCACCGCACTATCATCCAGATTTAATTCCGCAAGGGTTGAGCCGCCAATTTCGGCATCCCGCGCCCCATCCATGATTCCGTCCGCGATGCGCGCCCTGTCCCATTCTTGAAACGGGATTTCTTCGCCATATTTTTGTGCGGGCATTGGGTTGTGTTCATGAGTACGGCAATTTTTAAAGATTTTAACCTCCATTGCCTCGCTCACCTCAATCCGCACATCCGCCCGCAATTTGTACATCATCAACCGCCGCGCGAGATCGTGCGCACGTTCGCCGCCCTCACATTCAAGGTAAAATACACCCTGCTCCTCAGCTGCGCGAGAGATAAAAAAATCATGCAGATATTTCCCCTGCGGCGTGAGCAAACAGCCGCGCAGCATCCCGCCCTGATCGGCTTTGCCTATATCCTGGGTTATAATTTTTTGCAAAAAATCAGATGACTCGGCGCCTTCAACACGCACCACACCGCGCCCGCCATAGCGAACATAAGAATTATCTCCGCGAGACTCATAAAGCTGATCAACCGCACTCATAGACTGCATTCTACAAAGCCCCATATGCTAAAATTTACTTTTATTACAGGCTGTAATTACGGGCTGTTATTACGGGGACTTATTCCTCCATAAAGCTCGGCAGCCATGCTTCGTTCACGGCAATTAAATCAGACACCGCGCAGCTTTGCGGATGAGGAGCGGACGATTTTAAGGTTAAATCGCGCCCGTGAGTAATACCGATTTTTTCAACGAAAATTCCGGCCTCTTTCGCCTGCGCCATTATCATATCCGGGTCATCGGTGGTGATCACATATCGCGCCTGATCCTCACCGAACCAATAATGCGCCGGGTGTTGCGGCTGGACCTCAATCACCGCACCGATAGAAGTCGCCATGGCCATTTCAGCCACCGCCACCAGCAATCCGCCATCACTGACATCATGACAAGCGGCAATTTTACCCGCCAAAATATATTGGCGCACAAAATCACCGTTTTTCTTTTCCAAAGCCAGATCGACAGGAGGGGCATCGCCGTCCTCACGCCCATGAATTTCACGCAGATAAAGCGATTGCCCCAAATGCCCCCTATGGCCGTCACGCCCATTCCCCACCAGCAGAATCGTGTGGCCTTCATGGGTAAAACCGAGCCCGCAGCTGCGGCGATAATCGCCGATCAACCCCACCCCGCCGATGGTCGGCGTGGGTTGGATGGCCCGGCCCGATGTTTCGTTATAAAGCGACACATTGCCTGAAACGATTGGGTAATCCAGCGCGCGGCATGCTTCGCCCATTCCATCCAGCGCCGCCACAATCTGGCCCATAATTTCAGGTTTTTCAGGGTTGCCGAAATTGAGGTTGTTGGTAATCGCCAGCGGCGTTGCACCGGTTGCCGTGATATTGCGCCAGCTTTCGGCCACGGCCTGTTTCCCGCCTTCATAGGGGTTAGCGTGAACATAGCGCGGTGTGACATCCGAACTCAACGCCAATGCCTTATCATGGTTGGGAATTTTAACGATGGCTGCGTCACCGCCCTTAAGGGCTTGGGTTTCCGCAATCCCGGGGGAGAAAATTGTCTCCCCGCCCACCAGCGAATCATATTGTTCCCAAATCCATCGTTTTGACGCCAGGTCAGGGCAACCAAGTAATTGCCGCAAATCCGCCAAAATACTGGCCCCGTCCGCATATAAATTGTCAAATTCCTGATCATTGAGCGGCTTTGGCGCCAAAGGTTTCACACTGGGGCGATCATAAAGCGGAGATTGATCCACCAAAGGCGGCACAGGAATATCGCACCAACATTCCCCATACATCATCAACCGCAAACGCTGATCATCCGTGGTTTGCCCGATCACGGCGAAATCCAGATCCCATTTTTCAAAGATGGACCGCGCGATATGTTCCGATCCGGGTTTCAAGATCATCAACATGCGTTCCTGGGATTCTGAAAGCATAATTTCATACGGCACCATACCGGTTTCACGTTGCGGCACATGGTCAAGGATGAGTTCAACGCCAATTTCACCCTTTGAGGCAATCTCAACCGCCGAGGACGTCAACCCCGCTGCGCCCATATCCTGAATAGAAATAATGGCATCAGATTGCATCAGTTCCAAACACGCTTCAATCAAGAGTTTTTCGGTGAACGGGTCGCCCACCTGAACCGCGGAAACCTGCTTGTTTTTTCCATCCTCAAACTGCGCCGAAGCCATTGTGGCCCCGTGAATGCCGTCACGCCCGGTTTTTGATCCCACATAAATGATGGGTTGGCCCACACCCGCCCCGCGCGCATAGTAAATTTTGTCCTGATCGGCCAATCCCACCGTCATCGCATTGACCAAAACGTTACCATTAAAAGACGCATGGAAATTGGTTTCGCCCCCCACGGTTGCCACGCCCACACAATTGCCGTAGCCCGCAATACCGGCCACAACCCCCTTGACCAATGATCTGGTTTTGGGGTGATCAGGGCTGCCGAAACGCAAAGCATTCAAATTGGCAATCGGCCGCCCGCCCATCGTAAATATATCCCGCATAATCCCACCCACACCGGTGGCTGCGCCTTGATATGGCTCAATATAAGATGGCTTGTTATGCGATTCCATTTTGAAAATGGCGGCCTGGTTATCGCCGATATCAATCACCCCGGCATTTTCGCCCGGCCCTTGAATCACGCACGCGCCAGTGGTGGGAAGTTTTTTCAAATGAATGCGCGATGATTTATACGAACAATGTTCCGACCACATCACGGAAAAAATGCCCAGTTCCGTATAGCTCGGCATACGGCCCAGGATGGTTTTGACCAACTCAAATTCCTCCGCATTCAGTCCGAATGATTTCGCGAGTTCCGAGGTAATCTCCGGCTCTTTCACCTGCGGTTTTGAACGGGTGAGCTCATTTTTCTCTTGCGCGGTTTGCTGTGAGGTTTGCTGTGCGGCTTGATGTGCAGTATGGGCCATGATGGATCCTGAAAATAAATAAAGGGGCAGAGTATATACTTGGAAGACTGAATTTCTGGCTAGGAACAAGCGACGCAGCGTAGGGATTCTACGTAAGGAGCGAAGTGACAACGTCCAGAAGTTCAGTATTCCGAGTATATCTCCCCCTTTTCTTAGCGTTTTTAAGGCCTAAAACGCAAGCGGAATGGTTACCTGCGCGACAAAAATTCCTCAAACCGGTCAAGGGCCGCGGTTAAAATCTCCGGCGATACGGCAAAACAGAGCCGTAAATAGCTCTTCAACCCCTTGCCAAAGGCCGCACCGGGACAAAGCGACAAACCAACCTCATCAATCATTTCGCGGGTCATGGCATAGGAATCCTCGCACCCATCCACATGAAAAAAGGCATAAAAGGCCGCGGGCGGCACGGACATGCTCACGCCCTTCAGGCGCGGCAATCGCTGAAGAAGGAGGTCCAGATTCTCAGCCCATAATTTCTTTTGAAACTCCAAAAAATCCTCGCCATGGCGCAATGCCTCAATCGCGCCGCATTGGGTAAAGGTTGGCGCCCCCATATTCTCATATAAAATCAAATCACGGATTTTGCCCTCGGCATCCGCCGGCATGACCAGCCAACCGAGCCGCCAGCCTGTCATCGCCCAAGTTTTTGAAAAACTATTAATCACAAATAACCGATCATCCTCGCGCGCATAATCCAGAAAACTAGCCGCGCGCGCGCATTTATGGGTGCAACGGCCATAAACTTCATCGGCAATCACCCAAATCCCGCGCAATCGCGCAAATTCGGTCAATTTTTCGATATCCGCCCCCGTCATGGTCCAGCCCGTCGGGTTATTCGGCGTGACAATCATAATCGCCTTGGTTTTGGCCGAACAAACCGCAAATAAATCCTCCAGATTTAACGTCCAGGCACCGTCTTTCTCCTCCATCGAAAATTCCTTGATGCTCCCCCCCGCCAGTTCGGTAATCCCGATCAGATTTTTCCAAATGGGGGTCACAGCCACCACTTCATCGCCGTCCTCCAAAATCGACATCAACGCCAAATGAACGGCATTCGTGCCCGAACTCGTCACCGTAATGCGGTTGGTGGGAACGCTCACGCCGTAAATGCGGGCATAATAAGTTGAAATTTCTTGGCGCAAATCAGGATGCCCCGCGCCAAAACTATAAAATGTCTTGCCATCCTCTAACGCCTTATTCACCGCGCGGCAAATAAATTCGGGGGTGGGCAAAGTCCCCTCCCCTTGCGCCAGTGAAATACAGCCCGGCTTGCTTTTGCCATAGCGCAACAACTCCGCCGCCTTGTTTTCGCCGGTCACTTTGAAATAATCACGATAGGTATTTTTGACGATGGGAAAGGTTTCAAGCATCGCGGACGGTCTGACCGGGTCGCGGTCATCATGGGATAAAAGCATTCTGGCACCAATATCGGTTATGGGATGAAAATTATAGTATATGGGAAAATGGAGGATAAAAGGTAAAGATTTTGCGGGTTAACCCGCACATGCGGCCCCCGCTGCCGCAGACGCACAACATGCCCCCGCACCGATCATGTTTTCGGCGGGTATCGCGGCATCGTGAATGGAGAACAAAAAATCCATTTAGGGATCATATCCAATTTCATAAGCTGATGCAATGCAAATTTTGATATTTTTTTGCCTTACCATCCTTACCAGCCTCGCAATTACTTATGCATGTTTGACCTGCTCCCCGAAAAATAGTCCAAAATTTGACAGAGTCTGCCAGACATAAACATCCCTAATGGGAAGAAAGAGCAGACGATGAAGCATGGGAATCGCTTAGAACCTGTTCATAATCTCGCTATGGCACAGGATTTTTGCGGTTTTTCGAGAACCGCATCGGATCGTACATAGATGTACGTGGACAAGGAAGCGCAGAAATGCCGTGAAAAGCCAACGCCAGAGTAGAGATTATGAACAGGTTCTTAAAAAAGTAATGTCGAAAATCCACATAAATAATGGTGCCGCAGAAGGGATTCGAACCCCCGACCCCATCATTACGAATGATGTGCTCTACCGGCTGAGCTACTGCGGCATAATAAATAGCATCAAGCATGTTGGGCATGCGCTCTCTCAATACTGAATTTTTTAGATTTCTGCAAGTCGCGAATGACCAAAATAATCAAAAATTTTAGGCCGCCAAAAAAACCATCTGAATTTGAGTTGTTGCCTTGACTTTTATATGCGGGCATGCGACAAAATCGGCTGGTCTTGTGTCATCGAAGGAATGTTCGGTTGACGGTTGATCGCAGTCAATTTGCAAACGTACAAAAGAAAAGTACGCATAGAGCTGCGATGAAGTGTCTGCCGAAATCTGTAAATTTATGGCATGGGGAAATTGTTAATATGGGGGCCGGATGGCCCAAAACCAAACCAATGAAAGGTTATTTAAATGTTTAATATTTATCGTCAAGAAATTGATTTTGCAGGAAAAAAAGTTACTCTGGAAACTGGGAAAATTGCCCGCCAAGCCGATGCCGCCGTCATGGCCAGCATGGGTGACACAACCGTATTATGTACCGTTGTGGCCGCAAAATCAATCAAAGAAGGTCAGGATTTTTTCCCACTTTCCGTCCATTATTTTGAAAAATTTTACGCCGCCGGCCGTATTCCTGGCGGATTTTTTAAGCGCGAAGCCAAACCAAGCGATGGGGAAACTTTGATTTCCCGCCTGATTGATCGGCCTGTGCGTCCGCTCTTTCCCGAGGAATTCCTTAACGAGGTGCAAATTGTATGTACCTGCATGGCGCATGACGGTCAAAATTCGCCCGATATTGTTGCGATGATTGGCGCATCGGCTGCGCTCACGCTTTCGGGAATTCCGTTTATGGGGCCGATTGGCGGATGCCGCGTTGGGTATAAAAACGGTCAATATCTTGTGAATCCGCTTATTTCTGACATGGAATCATCTGAATTGGATCTGGTTGTCGCCGGGACGAAGGAAGGGGTTTTGATGGTGGAATCTGAAGCCAAGGAACTCCCAGAAGACATTATGTTGGGCGCGGTGATGGCCGGATGGCATGCGTTCCAGCCTGTGATTGACGGGATCATTGCGTTGGCGGAAAAAGCCGCGAAGGAGCCATGGGACGTGCCGCAAACCGACCCATCTGTTAAAGCATTATATGAGGATATCAAGGCCAAATATTCTGCTGATTTTACAAACGCTTATAGCGAGAAAGTTAAACAATCACGTTATGAGAAGGTGGGCCAGGTCAAGGATCGCGCACTTAGCGAAATGGTGAATGAAGAAAAAGGAATTTGTAAGGATAGGGTTTCCGGGCTCTGTCATAAGCTAGAGGCCGAATTGGTGCGCGGAAAAATCCTGGATACCGGATCGCGGATTGATGGTCGCACAACGGTGGATATTCGCCCGATTATGTGTGAAGTTGGCGTCATGCCGCGTGTTCACGGCTCGGCCCTCTTTACCCGCGGGGAAACTCAAGCGATTGTGATCACTACTCTTGGCACCGGTCAGGATGAACAAATTATCGATGCAATTACCGGCGAATACCGCGAAACCTTTATGCTGCATTATAATTTCCCACCCTATTCCGTGGGGGAATGCGGGCGCATGGGTGCGCCGGGGCGTCGTGAAGTGGGCCATGGCAAGCTAGCGTGGCGCGCGATTCACCCGATGTTGCCAACCGCAGAAGATTTCCCCTATACCTTGCGTGTCGTGTCGGAAATTACCGAATCAAACGGTTCTTCATCTATGGCAACCGTATGCGGAACTTCTCTTTCACTGATGGATGCCGGGGTTCCGTTGACCAAGCCGGTGGCGGGAATCGCGATGGGATTGATCAAGGAAAATGATAAATTTGCCGTGTTATCCGACATTTTGGGTGATGAAGATCATCTGGGTGATATGGATTTCAAGGTGGCGGGGACCAAGGACGGAATCACTGCCCTGCAAATGGATATCAAAATTACCTCCATCACTGAAGAAATCATGAAAATTGCGTTGGCACAGGCGCAAAAGGGCCGGATGCACATTCTGGGTGAAATGGCCAAGGCCATTACCCAATCCCGCGGGGAAATCAGCCAACATGCGCCGCAAATGGCTGTGCTCAACATCCCCACCGATAAAATCCGTGATGTGATTGGAACCGGTGGTAAGGTGATTCGCGACATTATCGAACGCACCGGCACCAAAATTGATATTGAAGATGACGGGACGATTAAAATCGCCGCCGTGGATGGTGCCGCCATTGATATGGCCATTGATATTATTCGCGGGATCACCGACGAACCGGAAATGCATAAAATTTATAACGGTAAGGTTGTCAAAATCGTTGATTTTGGGGCATTTGTGAATTTTATGGGCACACGTGACGGGCTTGTGCATATCTCGGAACTCGCGGATTATCGCGTGGCCAAAACCACGGATATTGTTTCCGAAGGTCAAGAGGTCAAGGTGATGGTAACCGGATTTGATGAGCGTGGCAAAATCAAATTATCGATGAAACGTGTTGATCAGGAAACGGGCGAAGCCATCGCCTCAAAACCCCGTGACGATAGGCGCAACGATAAAGAAAGCGCGTAAGATAACTAAAAGGCACCCCCTCTTGATTGAGGGGGTCTTCGTATCTATCTATATTCGTGAAATTTTACGAGGTATGACATGAAAACCAAAGCCTATGCCGCGCTCTCAGCACAATCGCCTTTAGCACCCTATACGATTGATCGGCGTGCCATTGGGCTGCAAGATGTCGCGATAGACATACTTTACTGTGGGGTTTGTCATTCTGATTTGCATACGGCACGCGGTGAATGGGGCGGCGTCAAATTTCCCTGTGTTCCCGGACATGAAATCGTTGGCCGCGTCCGTGAGGTTGGTAATGGGGTTCAGGACCATAAAATCGGCGACATTGTGGGCGTTGGGTGTATGGTTGACAGTTGCCGCCAATGCCATTCCTGCGATGAGGGTTTAGAGCAATATTGCGAGAGTCCACTGGGCTTTGCGGGCACCTATAACGGCCATTTGCGTGGCGGGGATGCCAACACATATGGCGGATATTCGGCCGCAATCGTTGTGGATCGGCATTTTGTGCTGAAGGTAAGCCATCGCGCGGATCAACTCGCGGCGGTTGCACCGCTTTTATGTGCGGGAATCACAACCTGGTCACCGCTGCGTCATTGGGGTGTGGGGCCGGGTAAAAAGGTGGGAATCGTTGGAATTGGCGGGCTGGGTCATATGGGGGTTAAGCTGGCCGCGGCGCTCGGTGCGCATGTTGTGGCGCTTACAACATCTGAAACCAAGCGACAGGCTGCGCTTGATTTAGGTGCGCACGAGGTGGTCATATCAACCGACCCCGACCAAATGGCAAAATGCACGACTCAGTTAGATTTTATCCTGAATACCGTTGCGGCACCGCATAGTTTGGATGCTTACCTAACGCTTTTGAAACGCGATGGCGCAATGGTTTTGGTCGGCGTGCCTCCACAACCGCACCCGAGCCCGATGGTTTTTAACCTGATAGGACAGCGGCGCAGCTTGGCCGGATCACTGATCGGGGGCATCGCGGAAACCCAAGAAATGCTCGATTTTTGTGCAAAGCACGACATTGTTTCAACCATCGAAATGATCAAAATGTCAGAGATTAACGAAGCTTATGACCGCATGATCAAAAGCGATGTGAAATACCGCTTTGTGATTGATATGGCCAGCCTTTGAATATTATATATTTGGAATACTGAACTCTGGAACGTTGTCGCTTCGCCCTGACGCATATCCATGCGTTGCGTTGGGTTGTTCCCAGCCGGCAATTCAGAATTCCAAGTATAGCAAAAAAATTTGAATAAGAACGGAGGGACTGGTGCTGCTGAAAGGGCTTGAACCTTCGACCTCTCCCTTACCAAGGGAGTGCTCTACCACTGAGCTACAGCAGCGACCTGAAAAACCACCTAGACCATTTTTTGTCGCATTTTGTTACGATTAACCAGATTCCACTTAATCGCAAAATGCTCTAGAGAACTCTAGAAAACTAATGTGCAATGTCTCTACACTAATTTATTTTCTCTGTCATCCAAAATTTTCATGGTGATGAAGTTTTTTCCCACGCTCTGACGCTCATATGATTTGATGCGATCTTTAGCATTGAAAAAATGAACATTGAAGAAATGGTGGACCGAATCGGGATCGACCGCACGCGCGCAGGCGTGCTTTTTTACAGTTCGGTTCGATTCACCCGATTGTTCAAAATATCTGCGATAATGGAAAAATGGTGGACCCAATCGGGATCGAACCGACGACCTCTTGCATGCCATGCAAGCGCTCTCCCAGCTGAGCTATGGGCCCATCAAAATGAATGGGAATTCTGGTGCCCTGTTCATATACAAACTCG
This sequence comes from Alphaproteobacteria bacterium, assembly GCA_016794305.1. GTDB lineage: Bacteria > Pseudomonadota > Alphaproteobacteria > Micavibrionales > Micavibrionaceae > UBA1573. The sequence goes on from JAEUKN010000038.1 coordinate 12,757, forward strand.
CATCAATAATCAAGTGATAATCGCGAATTTATATAGGACGATTTCATCCAAGGTGACAAAGCGGAAGGCCGGACACGACCCGAAAAAGATTCGTTGCGGCTGCTGCCTTTCGGCCCTGACCGGATTGGCGAGATTTTCGCCCGCGCCGACCTTCCGCCACGACTTATACGCAAAAAACCCACTCGCTTCAAGGAAAAAACTCAACATTAATAAAAAAAACCGGAAGTTTCCTTCCGGTTTGAGTTGCTTATTTTACAAGGAGTTTATGAAGCTCATTGATCATGATCATGCGAATCACGGTGAAACATATTGCTATGCACTGTGTCCTTCAGGAAAATCGCCCCGATAAACACGGTCATAATCGCAACCCCGATGGGATACCACAACCCGGCATAGATATTCCCCGTGGCGGCCACCATCGCGGTGGCGATGAGCGGCAACATCCCGCCAAACCAACCATTACCAATGTGATATGGCAACGACATGGAGGTATAACGAATATTGGATGGGAATAATTCCACCAAATACGCCGCAATCGGGCCATAGACCATGGTGACGAAGAGCACCATAAGTGTAATGATGCCGATCGCCGCAGGGAAGTTAATGGCAGATTTGTCGGCTTTTTCAGGGTAACCGCTGGCTTTTAACGCTGATAAATATTTTTCCTTATCAACTTTTGTACCATCGGCCACTTCCTCAAGCGTGACATCACCGATTTTTGTAACGACTTCATGACCATCCACAGCAGGCAGAGTTTCAAAGTTAAGCCCGGCCTTGGTCAGGACATCTTTCACCTGATCACATTTCGTGAATTTGGTGGTGGGCAACACAAACACGTGGAAGCCGCAATCACTCGCCGCGACCGATATCGGCACGGTTTTTTGGTAGGTTTCGAGCGCAGGATTGACCACATGTGTGAGGGTTTGGAAGAGCGGCACATAACTCACCGCGCCAACCAAACAGCCGAGCAAGATGATTTTCAACCGCCCAATTTTATCCGACAACGCGCCAAAGATGATAAAGAACGGCGTTGCGATCAATAGGGCTGTCCCCACAATCGTATAGGTTGTGATGAAATCAACCTTGAGGGTGATGTTAAGGAAGAACAGCGCATAAAACTGCCCCGTGTACCAGATCACGCCCTGCCCCGCCGTGGCCCCTAGCAGAGCCAGCAGCACATATTTATTATTAGGATAGCGGCAAAAACTGTCATATAGCGGGGATTTTGATGCTTTGCCCTCTGCCTTGATCCGCTTGAACACGGGACTTTCGTTCAGTTTCAGGCGGATATAAAGCGAGAAGAGCAACAAAATAATGGATACAAGGAACGGCATCCTCCATCCCCATTCTTTGAAGGCGACCTCATCCAGACTGATGCGGCATACACCGATCACGAGGAGAGAGAGGAAAAATCCCATTGTGGCCGTGGTTTGAATCCAGCTGGTAGATTTTCCGCGTTGACCATCGGGAGCGTGTTCGGCCACATATGTCGCCGCGCCGCCATATTCCCCACCCAGCGCCAAGCCCTGTAACAATCGCAGCGTCACAAGAATGAGCGGCGCAAACCATCCGATGGTTTCAAAGGTCGGCAAAATCCCAACTGCAGCGGTGGAGATACCCATCACCAGAATGGTGATCAGGAATGTATATTTGCGCCCCAGCATATCGCCCAGCCGCCCGAAAACAAGCGCGCCAAACGGCCGCACGATAAACCCGGCCGCATAGGTCGCAAAGGCAGAAAGCAGGGCCGCAGTTTCATTGCCCTTGGGGAAGAACAATTCCGCAAAAAACGGTGCCAGCGTGGCATAAAGGTAAAAATCATACCATTCAAAAACGGTCCCCAAAGAGGATGCAAAAATAACTTTGCGCTCTTCTTTTTTTAGTCCGTCTTGAGGATTGGTGGAACTCATATCTGATGCGGTTATGTCCATATTATGGCCTCCCGTTGAGTGGTGATTCAGTCATATTCCATTATATCCCTATGCGACCTGAAATTGCTATGCGCGCCGCCGCAAAAATTTGAAGTTTTATTTCGAATTTGATCTTTATTGTTGCGATAATTTATGGATACAGACCTTTTGTTCCGCAATTGCTCTGCACGAAACAATTCAAATCAACAAAAACACTTGTTGACATAAAATATAAAATGGTATTTAATTTAAATAAATTTAAACTAAATTATTTTGGAAACAATTTGTATGAAAAAAAGAACTATTGATATTGATAATGTTCTGCCCTCTTTTTTATTGGTCGCTGCTTGCTCACTCTTTGGAGGCTGCGATAAAATCAATGATCAGCACCAATTAGGCCATGCTGGTAGGGATGGTAACGGAGAACAAAGTGTTCAGCTATGTACTGCAACAGGTGATGTTTTAAACTCACTTGGAGAAAAATTTTCAAATTTCAGTACAACCCAACACCATGATAATAGTGTGGGTTCAAACTTATTGTTAGATGTTAATCTTCCTGGGGATGTGGCAATTGTCGAGAGTTGTGATGATCATGCTCATGTTTATGCACATATTGATAATCCAGATACGGATATAGAAACTCATACCGAAGGATCTACTTTAAGAATTACTTTAAGTGATGCTAATGGTGACAATACGCCTATAGTCACAAAAAACCAAAGCGGCGGAGTTACGGTTAATGCGAGAGGCGGAAATGTTGTAATTATTAATAATAGAGTTTACGTTGATGGTAAAATTGTTGATCCTCAAGCGCCTCTTAACCCCATAAAAACTATTATAACAGTTCCCAAAGGAGTAGATCTTAAACTGTCTATGAACGGTGATTATTCTTTTATCGGAAAAGTTTACTTTAGTAATGCTTTTGTTACAGCTGTTGGGAATTCACAATTAGATTTTTCTGCCAATCATGCAACAATTGAATTAACTGGCGCAAATACAGCCCAAGTCAGTGGATTAAGTTCCTTGAATGTACGTATTACAGGAGCTTCAAATTTATTTGCAAACTTAGCTAGTTCTGCTGAAGTGGAAGCTAAAATTACAGGTTCTGGACAGATAACAACAAGAGGCAATGTACGTAGTTATGAAGCATCTGTAATAGGGAGCGGCCAAATAACTCATTCAGGTAGTGTAGAAAAACGAACAACACGATCGTTGGGTGCAGGACAAATAAGTTTTGAATAAAGTTTAATTATTTTTATATACCCTGATTCATGAATGACCCGAAGAAATGGGTTGACTTGGGGGGGATTTTTGATTCTAAAGATAGGTATGAGA
>JAEUKN010000039.1 GCA_016794305.1 Alphaproteobacteria bacterium
CTTATTATTAAATTTTCGTATTATAATAACAAAGGCGAAAGAGTAAACCTTGTCGGGGCTTGCTCAGTTGGTGTTGCTCAAACGCCACTAAGCAGCGCGGAGGATTATGCTGCCGTAGATCAACGTGCTGATCTTAGTATGTATGCGGCCAAAATGTCAATTAAGTCACGTTTCATAGATGCGAGTAAATCTGATCGTGAAATTATAGAAGGAATATTAAAATTATGCAGCTTTAAGGTACTCAAAGGGAAGCCCTTATGTTTGGCTAATAGAGGAGTGGTATATGTCAATCCTCAACCGCTCTAACCTCTAACACATCCGGGACATAGTGACGCATCATATTCTCAATCCCCATTTTGAGGGTCATGGTGGAACTGGGGCAGCCCGAACAGGCACCGCGCATTTTAAGCCATAGGATTCCGCGATCAAAATTATAAAATTCAATATCCCCCCCATCGCGCGCCACAGCCGGGCGCACGCGCGTATCGAGCAAGTCTTTAATCTTGAGCGTGGTTTCGGTATCCTGAAAATCCGGGTGACCGGCGGGGCTGTGATGCGCGGTGGCGGCCTCATTCAGCACTGCTTGGTTTGACGAGAAATGTTCAAACATCACCCCAAGCACAAGGGTCTTGATAGCGGTCCAATCTGCGTTTTCTTGCTTACTCACCGCCACAAAATCAGCACCGAGCAAGACCGACTCCACCCCTTCAATATCGAATAATCGTTCAACCAGCGGGGATCGGCCGTTTGCCTGCTCCGCGTTTAAAAACTCATGAACGCCGCCACCTGTGACCGCCATCCCCGGCAGGAATCTCATGGTATTGGGGTTAGGGGTAGGGTCGGTGTGTATAAACATATTGCAACTATGTAATAATTATTGTTGTTGATTCGGTAATTTTTTTAGCAAATTAAGCTCATTACTCTTATTTGTATATAATTTCAAAGCTACGGAAATCCAGAGTAGGGGCTCGCTATAGCGTATTTTTTATAATATTTAGGTCGCTTAAAGAAATTTGCTCGGGTCTTGTTCATTATATATAGCATCATTCATTTTACCATACAAGGGGGGTAGGGTTTATATAGTTTTACATAACCAAAGAGTTATATCCGTTTACCAATTATCAATAATTATCTGGCACACTAAAGATAGAGGGTGTGCAAGATAATTTCATAAAAACAATTGACATCCTAGGGCGGCAGGGATGTTGCGTATCTGCGTAGGAGCGTACAACCGTCATGAATGCACACTTAAGGGAATATAAATCCATGAATGAGGAGAACCTCATATCTGCGGGGGGGACTGCGGGAATTAATCCCATGCTGGTAGGGCTCTATGATGCCTATCGGTTTTACGAGCAAAATCGTGGGAAAGATGCTGATTGGGCCCCGGAGCAAGCTTTAGAGCATCGCAAACAACTTTGCGATCAAATGGCGCATTTGCTTTCAGTTTCCATGCAAGTTTCAGAACGTGAAATGGTGGCCGATGTATTGGTGACTTTGTTGCGCCAGGCCACAAAAGATTTAAAAGCCGCCCTAGCGGACCGTATCTGTGCGCTTGATAATGCGCCGTTGCGTCTGGTTTTGCAATTGGTGAATGATGATATCTCCATTGCCAAGCCTTTGCTGGAAAATAGTCCGGTGCTCAATGATCTTGATTTGCTCTATATCATTCAATCGCGGGATAGTAATTTTTGGCAAGCCATCGCCGCGCGGGCGCGCTTAACCGAATCGGTGGTGGATGCGCTGGCGGAAACTCAGGATGTGCCAACGGCCACGATATTGATTGGCAATGAAACCATTACGCTTTCACTTTATGCCGCTGAACTATTGGAAGAATTGGCGGAAACGCACGAGGAGCTAGCCCAGCCGCTCTTGAGTCGCAGTGATATTCCCGAAAAATTGGTGCGTAAATTGTACGGCTTTGTCGGGGACGTGGTGAAGGAATTTATTGTGCGGCAATATGGGGCAGAAATCGGTAAGCAAGAAAATAAGAATATCCAATCGCTCCACGAAGTGCGTCAGGTGGTTGATGACGTTGTAGGGGAACTGGCGGGGGCGAGTAAAGAAGATTATAAGCCGACCGCGGCCATGCTACGCGCAGCCGAAATGTTTATGGGCCAGGGAAAATTAGAACCGCATTTGATGGTGCGCACCCTGAAACGCGGACAAATCGCATCCTTTATCGCACAGTTGAGCGTATATGTCGGTTTATCCTGTGACTTGATTTTTGAAATGTTGAAACAAGATAGCGGCCAGGGCTTGGCGGTTTTGGCCAAAGCCATTCAGTTAAGCAAAGAAGATTTCTTGGTCATTTATAGCATGACTCGGAAATTGTCAGATGCAGAAATTAAATTGACGCTGAATCATATCAATACGGCCGCGGCCTATTATGACCGAATCACCTTGGCGATGGCCCGGCAAATTCTAAGCCGCAGTAAGCATTAAGCCGCAAAGGTTTTCGCGGATTTTTTAGCTTTGAGTGATCACTAATAAACGCGAATTCCACCACCCGTCAAATTTCGTAACCCCGACTCTACCTTCGCAACCCCGTGCTTGACACGGGGTCTGAATCTACTCTCCAGACCCCGTATATGCGAAAAAGTCTCATTCATTCGACTTTTTGTCATACGGGGTTACGGGTTGATTTGAAAATTGAGGGATGGCAAGATCACGAATGGGTGCGGGACATTTTATGTTTCTTACAGGGAGTTTTTTTTGGGCTGTTTTCGCTTTTTAATTTTTAAACGCAGAGGCCGCAGAGTACACAGAGGACAAGAGTTTTTTTATTTAAAAATCAATGACTTATCCTGTTGTGAAATTGCTTTTTTTGAACGCTGCGCGTTCCGGTTTTATCAATTTTTTTGAGTATATGCCCTCCCTTATCTTCTCCCTTTCAGAGGAGCCCTCTATCTCCTCTCCCTTTCAGGGGGGGAGGCAGGGTGGGGGCGGAAAATAACGACTCTGGGGGTAGAAAAATCTTTTCTTGGAATTATTTTCTCTGTGCTCTCTGTTTATCTCTGTAGTTTTTTTTAAGAACCTGTTCATGGTCTCTACTCCGGCGTTGGCTTTTCACGGTATTTCTGCGCTTCCTTGTCCACGTACATCTATGTACGATCCGATGCGGTTTTTGAGCAACCGCAAAAATCCTGTGCCGCAGCGAGATCATGAACAGGTTCTAACAAGTCGATCATAAACACAGAAATACATTCGTGATCACTCAAAGCTAAAGAAACCTCAAAACCCTTTGCGGCTTTGCGGTTTTAAAACTGAGACCCCGTGTCAAGCACGGGGTTACGAGTGGGCGCGGGGTTGTGAAAGTAGAGTCGGGGGTACGGACTAAGTCAAAGTTATGCCCGTAAATATTCTCTTACCCCAAATATTCCATAGATATTCCGTCATCCCCGCGGAAGCGGGGATCCGTATCTTGTGCGCTCAAGCTGAGGTTATTATCCGGATCCCCGAACAGCGGTCGGCACGCCTCCCTTGTCGGGGATGACGGTCGGGGATGACGGTCGGGGATAAAGTTTATCTGTCATATTGAATTTTAGAGTTCGTGGATATTCACTTTTATTCGTGAAAATTAGTGGCTAAAGAAACCCCAAAATTCTTTGTGCCCTATATGGTTCAGGCTGCCTTTTTCTGGGCGCAGAGTGCCACCACGCCGGGCAGGGGCTTGCCCTCCATCCACTCAAGAAAGGCTCCGCCGGCGGTGGAGACATAGCTAAATTGGTCAAGGCATCCGGCGTGATCAAGGGCCGCCACCGTATCCCCACCCCCGGCGACACTGATAATCGTCCCGTTTTTGGTGAACTCCGCCACCGCCATCGCAGCGGCATTTGTACCCTGATCAAAGGGTTTAACTTCAAACACGCCCAACGGACCATTCCACAGGACCGTTTTGCATTGTGCCAAAATCTCGCGCAATTTGGCGATGCTGGCGGGGCCGACATCGACGGCTTCGCGGTCGCTCGGCATATGGGCGGCGGCGACCACTTCAAATTTTGCACCGGGAGCGAATTGTTCAACCACCACACGGTCAATCGGCAGGATGATTTGGCATTTGGCGGCCTTGGCGGCGTCCATGATGCGGCGCGCTTCATCGGCCATATCCTTTTCACACAGCGACTTTCCGACCTCAATCCCTTGGGCATAGAAAAATGTGTTCTGCATGCCGCCGCCCAAAAACAGATAGTCAACTTTTTTAACCAGGTTTTCGAGTACGGAAATTTTAGTGGAAACTTTCGATCCGCCAACGATGGCCAAAACCGGACGGGTAGGGGATTCGAGTGCGTTATTGAGCGCGTTTAATTCGGCCTCCATCAAAAATCCGGCACAAGAGGGAAGGAAATGGGCGAGCCCTTCGGTGGACGCATGGGCGCGGTGTGCGGCGGAAAACGCATCATTGCAATAAATGTCCCCCAGTGCCGCGAGTTGACGGGCAAAGCCGACATCATTTTTTTCCTCTTCGGGGTGGAAACGCACATTTTCCATGAGCACCACATCACCGTTTTTAAGCGATTCGCGCGCTTTTTCAGCTTCACTCCCTACGCAATCCATTGCGAATTCAACCTTAGTGCCCCAGCTTTTTTCCAATGCGGGCACCATAAATTGCAATGAAAATTCCGGGCTTACGCCTTTTGGACGGCCAAAATGCGACAGAATTAAAGTTTTTGCGCCGTTTTGGACCAGAAAGTCAATTGTGTCTTTCAGGCGATCAATCCGCGTTGTATCGGTGATTTCCGTTCCATCGGCTCCGGTCCCCGCACCATCGGTGGGGACGTTCAAATCGGCCCGCAGCAAGACGATTTTGCCTTCGACATCCATGTCTTTGAGAGATTTGAAATCCATAGTTTTGATCCTCACAAATTGTTCGTTTTTAAAATTTAAATTCTGCGTTTATCATACTGGTTCAAATGTCATGTACAAGCAAAAACGGCAATTATGCACAAAATATACTTGGAATACTGAACTCCTAGACGTTGTCACTTCGAGCCTAGCGTGGTCTCCCTACGCTGCGTCGCTTGGACCGTCACCAGCAATTCAGTATTCCAAGTACATAATGGTCTAGTACAATTATCCCGCCGGTTTTGGTCCGACGGGATAAATAGTCAGGGGAAAATATAATGTCTTGGATGCTTGGAGACTTGCAAGTTTGATAATTCTCAGGCTCAATGGCTCACAGACTCGTTGCTGTTCACATGGCGACGCAAATATCGCGCCATCACTGATGTCCAGCTTTTTTGCGGTTCTTCAGAGGAATATTTGCGCGCCGCGCGCCGCAATAGCCCTTCTAATTGCTCAGCGGTGAGGTCAGGATAGTTCAAGCTTTGACGCAGACGGTTGAGCGCAATATGGACACAATATCCTGCATAATCCATATTGGGTACTCCGCCTGACTCAATAATAGTTGTATACGCAGTTTGGCCGTCATCCAGCACGCTTCGGACCGAATTGTGAATGATCTGGCAGTTCATAAAGTTTTCCATGTTATAACCTCCGTGTTTATTATAATAACGATGGACACACTCAATTGAACCGCGCGTTGGGCAGAATGGATGATAGTTTCATCCATGCGCGTTAACCGACCTCTGTATAAAATCAAAATTTGCGACAGAGTATTTAAATTTCTTATTTTTCTTTTTGGTTATAACTTTATAATATATAACATTTTATAGAATGTAAAGAAATTTTTAACCGATACGTCACGTTTTCAAATTATATTGGCGAATTTTTCTGTGGTTAACTTATGATTCTCCTCATTATCGCATTGACAGAGGCCTTGTTTTAAAGTCTCATCCTCCGGATTTTTCTGTCAGATTTAAAATTTTGAGGACCAAAAGAACCAAAGATGCGTGCATTTGTTTTTCCCGGTCAGGGGTCGCAATTTATCGGAATGGGCAAGGATTTGTATGAGGCTTATCCTGATGCGCGCGAAGTCTTTGCCGAAATTGATGATGCGCTCTCGCAAAATTTGTATCAGTTGATGTCGGCGGGGTCGGAGAGTGATTTGAACCTCACTGAGAACACACAACCTGCGCTCATGGCGGTTTCTATGGCTGTGGTGCGGGTTTTGACGCAGCATATGAAGGTGGATTTGGCGAAAAATCTTACCTTTATGGCGGGGCATTCCTTGGGTGAATATGCGGCATTGACGGCGGCAGATTCCTTTGATGTGGCCACCACTGCGCGGCTTTTGAAGCTGCGCGGAAGGGCCATGCAGCGCGCGGTGCCGGTGGGTGTCGGCTCTATGGCTGCGATCCTGGGGCTTGATTTGCCGGAGGTGCAAAAAATCACACTCCAAGCCAATCAAGATAACAAAAACAATGAATGGGTGGAGTCGGCCAATGATAATTCACCGGGGCAAGTTGTAATCTCGGGCCATGCCGGGGCGGTGGCGATTGCTATGGAATTGGCGAGTGCCGCAGGTGCCAAACGCGCCCTTCCGCTCCCCGTGAGTGCGCCATTCCATTGTCGCTTAATGCAACCGGCGGCGGACGCCATGGCGGCGGCGTTGAGTGAGACAACCATCCGCCCGCCCATTGTGCCGATTGTGGCGAATGTAACGGCGGCGGCGGTGACCGAACCGCACCTTATCCGGCAATATCTGGTTGATCAGGTCACGGGGATGGTGCGCTGGCGTGAATCGGTGATGTGGATGAAAGCGCAGGGCGTGAGCGAGATGTATGAGCTCGGCGCGGGCAAAGTCCTCTCCGGCCTTATCAAGCGCATTGATAAAGACATCGCGGCGGAGAGCATCAACACCCCGCAGCAAATCGAAGATTTGGCGAAGAAACTGATGGCCTGAATTATCAATTAAGTGACATCAGATGAAGATGAGTTTGTTAGAGAGAAGAAAAGCGGCGTTTAAATTTATCAGGGATATTCCTTATAAAATTGCGCCGAACTTAGAAACCCAAGATTATTGTTGTTCAACCAAGGCCGAATTTTTGGCCGATTTGATGAATAATTTGGGGCTCAAAACACGGTTTATGATTTGTCGGTTTGAATGGGATGCAACGCCTATTCCACCCTCTATCATTGCCCTTGATGCTGATAAAGATACCACTCACATGTTTACGGAAGTTTTTATCCCTGAGACTCAACAATGGGTAATTTGCGATCCCACCTGGGATGCGGGTCTTCGCAATGCGGGGTTCAATATTGCGGAATGGGATGGTTTAACATCCACCAAAATTGCAGTTAATCCAACCCATATTTTTTCAAGCGCAGAGTCAGAGGAATTGATCAAAAGCTATTCCACGCCGGAAAAGTTAGTAGAATATCTTGAGAGTAACCACTTATTTATTGCGGCTGTGAATTCATGGCTGTGCGAGCAAAGATTATTTTAGAAAGGATAAACGCATGTTTAATTTAACGGGTAAAAATGCCTTGGTGACTGGGGCGACAGGTGGCATTGGCGAGGCAATCGCGCGCGCGCTGCATGCCCAAGGGGCGGTGGTGGCGATTTCGGGCCGTAATCTGGATAAACTCACGGCATTGGCGGCGGAACTCAAAGACCGCGTGCATGTTGTTGCGGCCGATCTTTCTGATCTCAATGCGCTGGATGGGCTGGTTACAGGCGCGGAAACCGCCATGGGTCAGATTGATATTTTGGTGAATAATGCCGGGCTCACGCGCGATAATTTGTCGATGCGCATGAAAATTGAGGACTGGGACGAAGTGATCAAGGTCAATATGACCGCGACGTTCAAATTGGCGCAAATGGTCCAACGCGGCATGATGAAACGGCGATGGGGGCGGATCATCAATATTGCCTCGGTCGTCGGCGTCACGGGCAATCCGGGGCAATGTAATTATGTGGCCTCAAAAGCCGGGATGATCGGGTGGAGCAAAGCCATGGCACAAGAAGTCGCAAGCCGCGGCATCACGGTCAATTGCGTGGCTCCGGGATTTATTGCAACCTCAATGACCGAAGTTTTGAATGATGAGCAAAAGGCCAAAATCTCGGCAACGATCCCGATGGGCCGCATGGGGGCTGCGAGCGACATCGCGGCGGCGGTGACTTATCTGTCCGCCGAAGAATCCGGATACGTCACCGGTACGACGATCCATGTCAATGGCGGTATGGCGATGGTGTGATGAGGGTGTGATGGTGGCGCGGGTTGGGCGCAGTGTCCTGGCCTTAACTTTATGTGTGGCCGGTTTTATGGTCGGGCAAGCTTATGCTTGGTGGCAGTTTGAACGCGAATTTCCGGCGACAAATAGAGCGGAAAATTCAGCAAAAAATTCAGCCATTTTTCCGATGCGCAATCTTCTCAAAACGCAGGGCGCAATGATCACAAACGATCATTTTTCATGCGAAGGATTAAAGGATCATACGGTTGGCGCGGTATTGGGCAGCTTCCTGATATTCAACAATAATGGGCATAAAAACCGTGTGAGCTTTGGATGCGACCCTCACCATGAAGGCAATGATGATAAGGGCCCCCGGATATGCACGATTTCGTTTGATGGGTGTCGGCCCTGGCAATTCAACGAATGCGGCAGCAGAATTTTAGAATTCAAACTCAATACCGATGGATCCATTAATACTCAAACATTCATCTGTATGGATACGCCGTGAAATGTCATCATCCCTTATGAACCCCATACGGGCGTTTGATACATCAACCAAGGTACATAAAAATGCACAGCATACCATTACCGATAACATCGTCACGACTTGAAATCCGTCTGATCCAGCCGGGCGATGGTGAGATAATCCTGAAATATAAGCAGGAAAATTGGGGTGAATTGATTAAATGGGGAGTTTGGACCCATCATCCGCATATTCCCCTTCGCACGGTAAAAGACGAAGAGGATTTTTGTGCAGCACAGTTTCATAAGTTTCAAAAAGATGAGGGAATCGGTTTGCTGGCTGTGGATAGGTGGACCGGTGAAATGATAGGTGCCGGCGGGCTCCACAACTGTGATTGGCACATTCGATTATTTACATTAGGCTTTCAGGTCCATAGCCGGAAAGCAGGTCAGGGATATGGTACGGAAATAGCTCTGTCACTAACCAAATATGCTTTTGAGGTATTGGATGCCACCAAAGTTGCGACGTATCATGCCGATGGAAATATTGCCTCTCAACGCGTCATACAAAAAACCGGTTTTGTTAAAGAGGGAGTGTTGAGGAAATGCCACAATCTTTGGGATCGCGGCATCGTTGATGAGCATCATTACGGACTGCTGAAGGGGGAGTTTCAGACTGATCTTGCCGTGACTTGGGGGCTATAAAACCCCAGCGATATACTGCCCCGAAATTCATTCACTCCGTACTTGAACGATGCACCTCATATAACGCAATCGCGGCGGCGTTGGAGACATTGAGACTAGACAATGCACCGCCCGTAGGGAGCTTAACCATCAAATCGCATTTATTGCGCACAAGCGGCCGCAGCCCTTGTCCTTCGGCCCCCAATACCAACACAACGCGGTCATAATGCGGGGTTTGAGCGAGTGTCTTTTCCCCGCGTTCATCAAGTGCCACAGCAAAAAATCCGTGATCCTGAAGCGTTTCAATCGCACGCGCAAGGTTGGTTTCATAAATCACGGGCAAATGCTCCATAGCGCCGGAGGCAATTTTGGCAACCACCGCATTGAGTTCGGGCGTATGGCGATTTTGAACAATAATCGCATCCGCACCAAAAGCACAGGCAGAGCGCATAATCGCGCCTAGATTATGCGGGTCGCTGATTTGATCCAACAACACCACAACGGAATTTTTTTTGCCCTCAATCTGATGAATTAAATCCGTCATAAAAACATCCTGCAACGGGTCGCAATCAATCCCTATGCCTTGATGCACCGTGCCTTTGGGGAGGGCGCGATCGAAATTTTCCCGCTCAAGCAATGTAATTTGCGGAAGTGCATCGCCACCTGATTCGTCCCTGATCTGTGTGGCACGCGCGACCATGTCCATGGCTTCGAGTTCGGTTTGCTCCGTAGCATAAATATGATGCACCGTGCGGTTGGGGTTGGACAGTGCGGCCGAAACCGCATGAAATCCAAATAAATGAATGCGGACACGCGGACGCGATTCCTTGTCATGGCGGCGAAACGCATCGGGTTTTTGGCCGTTTCCCGGACCTTGACGGGTCGGCGGACGCCGATCTTTTTTCTCAAATCGCTCACCCTGTGCGCCGGATTTTGATTTTTTGCCATCATATGCGCTGCGAGAATCGCGGGGTGCTTTGCTCTCAAATCCTTCGCCATCGCGCGTGCGGCGTGCTGATGAACGGTTTCCCGCTCCGCGATGATCACCCGTGCGATTACCACCCGTATGATTCCCGCCTGTGTGATTGGCCCCTCCGGCATATCCGCCGCTTTTACGTCCTCCGCCACGGCCAAAATTATTTTTTGAATTCATCTTTTTTCCTTACATATTTCCTTACATAGGCCGTTGATGGAGTGGGAGAGAGACTAATTTCTCCGCTTCCTCTTTTTGTTCCGATATTTTAAAGATGTCCAGCTATTTTTTGTTGAAAAGATAAATAAATCCATGTATAGCATTCCCACACGTGGAAGGGTGGCCGAGTGGTTAATGGCACCAGACTGTAAATCTGGCCTCTTACGAGTACACAGGTTCAAATCCTGTCCCTTCCACCATTTATTCTACAACCCGTCCAGCGTGACGGGTTTTTCTTTGCGCAAAAGCCCAATATTCGCGCGGTTTTGCCTTTCGCCTGCATACCTTTAGAACGCAAATTCAGCCGAAATTCTCTCTCAAGTCTCACATTCTCTCACGGCCTCTGGCTACTAAGCGCATATTTAGTGGTCATGGCAAAGCCTTGATTTAGAACAACTTCCTAAAAACACGGTTTGCAAAGATAAAATGATGCACGCGAACAATGTTTCGAACTTTTTTTATTTCGTCGTCGTCGTTTTGAAGGGCGACGGCAAACCAGAGGAGAAGAACAAATTTGAAGGAGGTTCTTCTCTATGGATTACACAGTACGCAATCCAGATGACATGACGGGTTCAGAGCGTTATGCCGAGATCATCACGATCCTGGCGGGCGCGATTGTACGCCACCAGATTTACCAGCATAATCAATTAAATAGCTCGGAAAATGAGAGAAGTTTGACTGGACTTCCCTCTGCTTCGAAGCATTCATGTCCCAGCCGCAAACCTTTGAGAGTGAGAGCGGAGAAAGGGGCAAAACAATGAAAATAGACATATTAAAAGAGTATGCATCGCTGGAAGCGATGGAGACCAAAGAGCTGCTCCAGGTCTGGAACCGGCATTTTGATGTGCCTCCCCAGTCACGCAATAATCGCCCCTACCTGATCAATCAGATCATCTATCGGATGCAGGAGCTGACTTATGGCGGATTGACCAAATCGACGATTGATCGTCTGGAAGCGCTGGCCGAAGGCAAAACAGTCCAGCAGCGTCGTAGTGACGTTGGTCGCCTGGCGGTGGGAACACGATTGGTGCGGGAGGTCAAAGGCGTTGAGCATCATGTGTATGTGCTGGCTGACGGCTATGAATATCAGGGACTGAAATACAAAAGCCTGTCTGGTGTTGCATTTGCGATTACCGGCACGCGCTGGAACGGCAATGCATTCTTTGGCTTGGGCAAGAAAGAGGACAGCGAAAAACGTACCTATCATCGCGCCAGAAAGGCACGGTCATGATGGAGGAAAAGAAAATCCTGCGCTGTGCGATCTACACCCGCAAATCCACCGAGGAAGGCCTCGATATGGATTACAACACGCTGGATGCCCAGCGCGAGGCAGGTGAAAAATATGTCGAGGCGATGAAGCATGAAGGCTGGCGTATTATTCCTGATCTGTATGATGATGGCGGGTTTTCGGGTGGGAACATGGAACGCCCCGCGCTCAAGCGTTTGATTGAGGATATCAAGGCTGGCCGCATTGATATTGTGGTTGTTTACAAGGTCGATCGTCTCTCACGCTCCTTGATGGATTTTGCCAAGCTGGTGGAAATTCTGGACAAACACGGCGTGAGCTTTGTGTCCGTGACCCAGCATTTTAATACCAAAGATTCGATGGGGCGTCTGACGCTCAATATTCTACTGAGTTTTGCGCAGTTTGAGCGCGAGGTGACTGGCGAGCGCATCCGCGATAAATTCGCCTCATCTAAAATGAAGGGCATGTGGATGGGAGGCCCGCCACCGCTGGGTTATGATGTCGTAGATCGCAAGCTCGTTACCAATCCTAAGGAAGTCGAACTGGTCAATATTATATTTGATCGCTTTGCTGCGCTGGGGTCTATCGCCTTATTAGCGCAGGAATTGAATAAAGCAGGTCATCGCACCAAGTATTATATCAGCCGCACAGGGAAACCGGTGGGCGGAAAACCCTTCACTGAAAACCCTCTGCGCACATTTTTGCAGAACCGCCTCTTCCTCGGTGAAGTCCATCATAAAGGCAAATACTATCCAGGTCAGCATCAGCCTATTATCACGCAAGCACAGTTTGATGCGGTTCAAGCAATCTTTGCCGAAAACAGCAAAGGCAAGCGTAAGCGGACTTTTCAGGCCAAATCAAAAGCCCTACTAAAAGGCATTTTAGTTTGCGGTGGTTGTGGCGGTGCGATGTCCCCCACCCACACAAAAAAGGGCAAGAAGAATTACCATTATTATTCGGCGAATTCCTATCGCCGTCAATCTTGCGAACTTTGCCCTGCTAATCGTATCCCCGCTGGTGAAATCGAAGAAGTCGTCAAAGGCCAGCTACAGAGCATCTTTGTAAAGCCTCAAGTCATCGTCGATGTCTGGAAGAAGGTCAAAACCGATATTCCCAATTATAACGAAGCAGATTTGCACAGCACGATACAGCGTATGGGGTCTTTGTGGAGCCTGCTTGTGCCAGCCGAGCAGAAGCGCATCACACACTTATTGATCGACCGTGTCGCGGTGCATGGTAATTGCATCGATATAGAATATCGCGCCAATGGTATCGAGGACATTCTCTCCCAATTGCAGCAGGAAATAGAACACAAAATTAAACATGGGGCTGAAGTATGAATCTACAATACCACGCAGAAGATCAAAAAATCATTGTGCGCATTCCAATCAACTTGCGGCGCTGGGGTGGGAAGAAAGTCTTGGTCGGCCCGCAAGGTCAAGATTTAAGAAACCTTGATTTAGAAGTGCGCAAAGATGAAAAACTGCTCAAGGCGCTGGGTCGTGCATATCGCTGGCACAAAATGATCGCGATAGGACAATATCAGTCCGTGTCCGAGTTAGCTGAAGCAGAGAATATCAATAAATCCTATCTCCAGCGCATAATGCGGATCATGTTGTTATCACCGCGTATCATTGATGCCGTTCTCAACGGACAGCAGCCAGAAGGCTTCGCCCTTACCGATGTTGAGAAGGCATTTTCTCCGATCTGGTCTGAGCAAGAAAAGAAATTCGGATTCGCAAACAGTAATCATTAATTCGCGGCATACAAATACATGCATGTTGATCATACAGCAGTAGGTATCACCAAAGTAAACCCACCCCTTAAATCCTCAGAAAATAAAGACTTTGAGCCGATCACTTCATCATACAAATAATTGATTTAATATAGCTTCTTCAAATAGTTGCATCATTTGCATTTTCTTACTCCTGACCACCAACCAGGAGTAGAAAAATGTCAAGTAATCGTTACGGCGGCGTGGATTCCTACGCCGCTTTTTTTATTGCTTATAAAGCAAGAACTTTAATCCGCATGCCTATGTTTTCACGGGATGATCAGGAAGATTTAGAGCAGGACATGCTGCTTTATTATCTACTTTCAATGCCAGATTTTGACCCGCAAAAAGGTGACAAGCGCAGCTTCATTAAAACGGTTGTTAATCGAAAGGCGTTGATGCTGGTGCGTGACGCTGAAAGAGAAAAACGCTGGACTGGCGCACAGAATTTCTCTTTGTCATTCCAGATCGGTGATGAGGATGATGGCAACACACTGGCAGACATGATCACAGGCGAAAGCAGCATTTGGGGTGATGTCTTTTTTGCCCAGAGCCAGATTGTGGCTGAGCAAAATATGGATATCGAGAAAATCCTGAGCGAAATGCCGGACGACTTAAGACAAACCTACAGCTTATTGACAGAATATAGCGTCAGTGAGGCAGCAGAGCTTTTGGGCATTCCCCGTACAACCATGTCTAGCCGATTGAAAAAGCTCAAGAAATACATCGAGGGTAAGATGGGCTAAAAAAAATTTGAAATTCCATCGTCGTTTTTCGATCCGACGGCAAACCAGTGCTGTGTGACGACATCACACATGAAAGGAACTGGTATGGATCAGGCACAGAAAAACGATACGGCAATGTTCAAATGGGTGCAGCACACCCCTGTCGGGCAGCTTAAAGCTCTCACGGATGAACGCCTTCAGGAAGTGAGAGAAGCCCTTATTAAGGAAGTGCGGGAAGTTGGCCGCGCTTTGCACTGGGTTGAAGGGGTTATAAAGCTCAAGGCTATAGAACGCGACAAGGCCTGAAGCCTATGACGCAGGATATCGCCATACCGTCAAAAGTCGTGCCTCTGAAGCCGCCAACGGCTTCGGAATTGCGCACGCGTTTGTTGGCAGCGTTGCCATCCATTTTGTATTATTTGTTGCCTGCCGGTGTTCTGCGCGGCGGAAAATTCATGGTCGGCAACATCCAGGGCGACAAAGGCGATAGCCTTGTTGTCGAGATGAACGGCGCAAAGGCTGGGCTTTGGCATGATTTTGCCACAGGCGCTGGGGGCGACATCATTGATCTGTGGGCTGCTATCAAAGGCTTTGACCGACAAACGCAATTTCCTGCGCTGCTACAGGATATTCAAACTCACCTTGGCTCTGGAATTGATATGCGGCCTTATAAGCCACCATCACCTGAGCCACAGGGGCAAAACAGAAAGCTCGGAAAGCCAACAGCCAAATGGGATTATACCGATGCGCACGGCAATATCATCGCCAGTGTGTATCGGTATGATTCTGATGGCCGCAAAGAATTCAGGCCCTGGGATGCCGTGCGCGGGGTGATGCGTGCGCCTGATATTCGCCCTCTCTACAATCAGGTCGGACTGAAAGATGCCGCGCTGGTGGTGCTGGCCGAGGGCGAAAAATGCGCACAGGCTCTGATTTCTGTAGGCATTTGCGCCACCACCGCCATGAATGGCGCAAAAGCGCCGGTCAATAAAACGGATTGGTCTCCGCTCCAGGGAAAACAGGTCATCATCTGGCCGGATCATGATGAGCCAGGGATGGAATATGCCCGCCGCGCTGCCAGTGCCGCTGCCCGCGCTGGTGCGGTGCAGGTTGAAATCCTGAAAATCCCCCCTGAAAAACCGCCCAAATGGGATGCAGCAGACGCGGTGGAGGAAGGGCTGGATATTGAGGACATCCTGCGGCGCTGGGAACGGGTGGCGGTTAAAGAGCCGCCTGCCAAACGCACATCCATTCCGATGTACAGTATTACCGAGCTGCAGGCCGATAAAAGCCCGATACCTGATGATCTGATTGCGCCTCGTGTTCTCACGCCTGGCGGTACGCTGGTCTTCGGTGGTGCGCCAAAAGTAGGGAAAAGCGACTTCCTCATTTCTTTGCTGACGCATATGGCTGCCGGTGTGACGTTTCTTGGAATGTCGCCCAAATGTCCCCTGAAAATCTTCTATCTTCAGGCGGAAATTCAGTACGATTATCTGCGAGAACGTGTGAACAATGTACACATTGTCCGCGAATATGCTTCGAAACTTCACAATAACTTCGTGATAACACCGCAGATAAGCGTGACATTGGACGATAATGGCGTGGAATGTGTCGCGCAATCGGTGAAAGAACGCTTCGGCAGCACATTGCCTGACATTATCGTCATTGATCCGCTCAGAAACGTCTTTGATGGCGGTGGATTCGGCGGGGAAAACGACAATGACGCGATGATGTTTTTTCTGTCGCGCCGTGTCGAGGCTTTGCGGCAGAAAATCAATCCGAATGCCGGTATCATTATTGCGCATCACACAAAGAA
>JAEUKN010000003.1 GCA_016794305.1 Alphaproteobacteria bacterium
GGCACCTCGATGTCGGCTCATCTCATCCTGGGGCTGGAGCAGGTCCCAAGGGTATGGCTGTTCGCCATTTAAAGAGGTACGTGAGCTGGGTTCAAAACGTCGTGAGACAGTTTGGTCCCTATCTGCCGTGGGTGTAGGATACTTGAGAGGAGCTGTCCTTAGTACGAGAGGACCGGGATGGACACACCTCTGGTGTACCAGTTGTTCCGCCAGGAGCAGTGCTGGGTAGCTATGTGTGGACGGGATAAACGCTGAAAGCATCTAAGCGTGAAGCCTCCCTCAAAACTAGGTATCCCTATCAGAACCGTGGAAGACCACCACGTTGATAGGCTGGATGTGAAAGCGCAGTAATGTGTGAAGCTAACCAGTACTAATTGTTCGATCGGCTTGAATTTTTTACGCTATGGCTTGTCCATAGTATCATGCGCAGCGGTAAATCCGCTCAGGTGATGATTTCTTAGTGATTAAATTTTGATAAATAATAACCTATATTCAGATCTGTTTTTTGATGACCTGGTGGCTTTACCAAGTGTGAAACACGCCATCCCATCTCGAACTGGACTGTGAAAAACCTTCGGGCCGATTGTACTATGTCTTAAGGCATGGGAGAGTAGGTCGTTGCCAGGTCTTCTAAAAACAGGTATGAATTTATTCAATTGTTCAACAGTTTTTAAGCCCCTCATTTCATTATGAGGGGTTTTGCTTTAATAGGTTATCTGGGCGGTATATGCTGGAATAATGAGGAAGGAAATATCAGTGCTCTATGGTTGAAGCACAGATTTCAAAAATTCGCCGGCTTCATGGATGCCTTTTTCATCAATGGAATGCGCAAGATTCGGGGTGGTATGACCGCTCACTGTAAATCCTGCCTGGCGCAAAGTTTCGCTCGCGTGAAGCCAGGCTCCAACGGGGACAATATTATCCATTTCACCATGGATAAGATGGATGGGGCAGCGTGAAATGGTGGAGTTACCGATTAAGGATTCGCCACCCAGCAATGCCCCGGAAAACCCCACTACCCCGGCTAATTTTTCTTTGCGGCGCGGTGCCACATAAAGCGACATCATGGTTCCCTGAGAGAACCCCACCAGCGCCACATGGTCTGCGGTTACGTTATGCTCCGCCATTTGTTCATCAATCAATTGATTGAGCAAGGCGGCTGTGCGCTCTGCCGCAGACAGCATGGCCAATGGCGCCCAGCTTTGGAGCGAAAACCATTGATAGCCAAAGCCGATCTCACACCCGAACGGTGCATCGGGGGATAAAAATAAAGTATGGGGTAAATCACGTTCCCAATAGGGGGCAAGCGAGATTAAATCTTCGCCGTTTGATCCATAGCCATGAAGTAAAATCACTAAAGATTGCGGAGCCCCGCCGGCAGATGGCCCATGTTGAGAAATGCGCATAAAAAATCCTCTATTCAGATTATAAAACCTGATTGATTGTTGAGTTTAAGAGAGCGTTGCCCTCAAGAATAAAAATTATAATGACTAGGTGAAATTATAATATGCTTTGGCCGGTTTTTTTCCAGTCTTCAACAAAATTCGCCAAACCTTTATCGGTGAGCGGATGTTGATAAAGTTGGCGAATCACCGATGGTGGACAGGTAATCACATCGGCTCCTAATTTCGCGGAGTTGACGATATGCATTGGGTTACGGATTGAGGCCACCAGCACTTCGGTTTGAAAATTGGGATAATTGGCGTAAATTTCAACGATGTCGGCAATTAGATTCATGCCTTCCTCGCCCACATCATCAAGCCGCCCAACAAAGGGGGAGATAAAAGCTGCACCGGCCTTGGCGGCCAAAATAGCCTGCGCTGCCGAAAAACACAGCGTGACATTGACCATTGTGCCTTCGTCGGATAATTTTTTACAGACTTTTAGTCCTGCCGGGGTGAGTGGCACCTTGACAGCCACATGATCCGCAATTTGTCGCAATTTATCGGCTTCCTTCCACATGGTTTCATAGTCCGTGGCGGCGACTTCGGCACTCACGGGGCCATCGACAATGCCGCAGATTTCCTCAATCAACGGAATAAAATTTTTCCCGCTTTTGAGCACGAGCGATGGGTTGGTTGTCACCCCGTCCAATAACCCCGTTGCGGCGAGGTCCCTGATTTCGTTCGTATCTGCGGTATCAACAAAAAATTTCATGGCAATCACATCCTAAACATGTAAAAAATAAGATATTCGTAAAGACGAACTTCACAATCATTTGATAGTAAACGCCCGTATCATGCCTGACGCAGCACCGGAAATCAAGACCGAGTTAGTCTCCAAAGATGGGGCACCTCACCAGCCGTCAATTTTGGAATCATTCCGTATCCTCGAAACAGAAAAAGCCGAATCTGTGTGGATTCTTTGCATATCCGGGGTCCAGCTTCCGTATCCGGCCCGCGCATCAAGTGAGCGGGAACAGAATTTGACAGACGGGGAGAATGAAACACCCGGTAGCTGTATCCGGACCCCGCATCAAGTGCGGGGTTACGAAACTAGCCGCACCATTTACACAGTTTTACCCACGGCCCCTATTGATAAAGCTTACAGTTACATTTTTGAAGGGGATGGGACTCAGGCTCCACAAATAGGTGGCTTTGTGCTCATTCCCTTTGGCGGGCAGCAAATTCCGGGGGTGATTTGGGGGATGGAAACTGCGCAAGAGTTAGGGACGCCACAGAGTACGGAGAAGTTAAAATCCATTCTTCATGTGTATGATCTCCCGCCGCTCTCAAACGCAATGCGGCAATTTGTTGACAGGGTGGCGAGTTATAACATGGCCCCTAGAGGTAGTGTTCTGAAATTGGCGGTGCCTGTGGCGTCTGCCCTTGATGACCCGCCAGCCGTGGCTGTTTATCAGCTCACTGAAGCAGGAGAGAATGATGCGACATGGTGGGACTTTGCGCATGGGTGCAAGGGATCAACACGCGGTGTCTATGAAGCGATCAGGATATATTTGCAAAATTCTGCGGCCACGATGGCGGAATTAATGCAGGAATTATCCTGTAAACGCAGCCATATTGCAACGCTTGAAAAGCGCGGCCTGATCATTAAAAATTTTGCAAAATCGACGGCGCGCGTTCTGCCAATTCCCATCCGCTTTACGCCTGTAAAACTTTCATCCGAACAACAAATTGCTGCGCAAAAACTTTGTGATTTGATTGACCCGGCTGCACAAAATCCGCACAAAAAATATAAGCCCATTTTGCTGGATGGGGTGACAGGATCGGGCAAAACCGAAGTCTATTTTGAAGCTGTGGCCAAAGTCATTGCTGCGGGGAAACAAGCTCTCGTCCTGCTTCCTGAAATTGCATTGTCCCACGCATTTATTGACCGGTTTTCGGCCAGGTTCGGCCACGCGCCGACCTTGTGGCATTCGGCTCTTACCCCGGCTGCGCGGCGAAAAAATTGGCGCAGCATTGTGAATGGCGAGGCAAAAGTGATTGTCGGTGCGCGATCGGCCCTGTTTTTACCCTATGCAAATTTGGGGTTGATCGTGGTGGATGAAGAGCATGAAAGTGCGTATAAACAAGAGGAAATTTTAATCTATAATGCGCGGGATATGGCGGTTTTGCGGGCCGCAACCGAACAGGTTCCGATCATTTTAAGCTCTGCCACGCCGTCCCTTGAAACGGTGAAGAATTCTATGGACGGCAAATATGATGAAATTCGCTTGCCTTCACGCTTTGGCGATGCGCAGTTGCCCGATGTGCATTTACTGGATTTGCGCAAAAACCCGCCGCCGAAAAATTGTTTTATCTCGCCGATTTTGCTGCAGCATTTAAGTGAGACTTTGGCGGAGGGCAGGCAAGCTCTCTTGTTCCTCAATCGCCGCGGTTTTGCGCCGTTGACGCTGTGCCGAAGCTGTGGACACCGTTTGGAATGTCCGCACTGCACCGCGTGGTTGGTGGAACATCGCCGCAGTGAAAGTTTGGAATGCCACCATTGCGGCTATAAAATCAAGCTGCCCTCTGCCTGCCCGTCATGCGCAGACTCCAACAGTTTCGTGCCGTGTGGGCCGGGGGTTGAGAGGATTGCCGCGGAAATTGACGAATATTTGCCCGCGGCCAGGCCGCTGATCATGGCCAGCGATATTTTAAACACGCCGGAGTTGATGGCTGCGGCCTTTGCCAAAATTCATGCGCGGGAGGTTAATCTGATTATCGGCACGCAGTTAATCGCCAAGGGCCATCATTTCCCGCATATGACGTGCGTCGGGATTATTGATGCGGATTTAGGATTGTCGGGCGGTGATTTGCGCGCAGGCGAGCATAGTTTCCAGTTATTGCAGCAGGTCGCAGGCCGCGCCGGACGTGGGGCGTTTCCGGGTCGGGTCTTCCTGCAAACCTATAACCCCGAACAGCCGATTATGCAGATGCTCACGCGCAATGATCGTAACGGATTTTTGGATAGTTTGCTTGAGGAACGCGAGGGCGCGCACATGCCGCCATTTTCACGCCTTGCTGCGCTCATTGTTGCGGGAAAGGATGAGGGGCAAACTCGTGCGATTGCACTCGAAATTGGACGCCAAGCCCCCAAAGCCGATGGTGTCCGCATCCTGGGCCCCGCACCGGCGCAAATGTATAAAATCCGCAGCAAATTCCGTCAACGGCTTTTGATCATTGCTGATAAAAATCTCAATATCCAAAAAATGATTGCGCAGTGGCTTGCAAGTGTCAAAGTACCCTCCGCCATTCGTGTGTATATTGATATCGACCCGCAGAATTTTTTGTAGGTTTATAGCATTTTGCGATTAAGTGGAGGCCGGTTAATCGTCACAAAATGCGACAAAACAAATAGCTAGACCATTTTCTTGAGTCTACCTAAACCAAAAATGGCTTAGTTTCGGTGCCAAGGGCGGTTATCCTGTAGGGGGATGGTTGTCAGAACCGAGAGTTTTTGCGGGGCAAATAGTGGTTTTTTATTTTCAAATAAAATGGCTCCGTGCCTTTTAAAATAGCCGCGATCCATGATATAGGGTTGATGTTTTTTCACGATTTGCTGCGCACAAAAATTCTTGGGTAAGTAATTCTGGCTAATGATATAATCCGCCCACGCACAAGCATCAAAAAGCGCAGGGTAGGAGCGGCCATAGGCTATTTTTTGCTGCGCGATTTCAATGCGGCATAAATGGGCATCACAGAGGAAAAAATCTCCATTTTTATTCAATGTAATTTGCTGCTCTAACGGTATGGCTTGCGCATCTGAAATCCCCAAATGCTGCGTCCAATTTTTGAGGGTAAATTTATCGCGCCTGAGGGTGGAAACATAGGCCGTATTTTTGCTATGATTTTCGGCGGTTATCAGAAGCAAATTTCCGTCATTGGAGACCATCAATTTTGGTGGTTGCCAGAAAATAGTGGCGGCCAGTGAAAACATTAAAAACGGTAGGGCGGTCCATTTCCAACGCCCCTGTGCCAGCAAAAGAATAAAGCCAACTATGATGATGGAAATGAGGGCCGGAAACGGGCTCATATGACCTGTGAGGTAAGAATAGGGGAGTTCCTGAACCATTTTCGCAATCGCCAGCAGCCACTCGATCCCCCACCCCAGCGCAAGGACGGGGTAATGCGCCGCGCCAAAAGGCCATAACAATAACCCGAGCATCACGGCGGGCATGATCACAAGGCCCGAGATCGGCATCGCCAGCAAATTTCCCAAGATGCTATAGGTTGAAAATTGTTGAAAATGAAACCACACAAACGGCGCGGTGGCGAGGCTTGCCACAAAACTGGTGAGAATGGCGGTGAGCATATAGGTCGCAAATTTGGAGATAAGATCGGGTTTTTGCTGCGCTCCCTTAATATATTTTTGTGCATAATTCACACCCGCCACCAAAGAAGTCACCGCAGCAAACGACATTTGAAAGCTGGCTGACCAGACGCTCTCCGGCGCGGTGATCAGGATCACAATCGCTGAAAATCCTATCAACCTTAATGAAAACGGTGAGCGGTCAAACATCACGGCGACCAAGGCAATTCCGGTCATCAGCAAGGCTCGCGTGGTGGGTACGCTGGGTTCAACAAATCCGACATAAAGGCTGCAGGCAATCAGCGCACAAAACGCCGCCCATTTTTTGATGTTGTAGCGCAACGCAATCGCAGGAAATAATGCCAAGCAAAACCGCACGATGAAAAACACCGGGGCGGCCACCATGGCCACATGAAGCCCTGAAATGGAGATGATATGGGCCAATCCCGAGGCCCGCAACGCCGTCCAATCTTCGTTGGCAATGTCGGCGCGTTCGCCCGTCATCAGGGCAATGGCGATGCCGGCGGTTTGGGGCGGGATGGTGGCGCGTATGGATTGGGCGATCTCCTGCCGCGAATTTTCCAGCCAAGATAAGAAATTTGGCCATAATGGCTGTGATTGGCCGGAATCTTGGTTTTTAGGGGTGATTTTTTCAAGTTTTGAGAGCGCAAAACCCGACCCGCCGACCGATTCGAAATAATAATGCCGCGCATAATCATATCCCCCCGGCAGTGTGGGGCGCATGGGTGGCGTTAATTTCGCGAGCAAACTTACGCGATCTCCTGCCCTGATGGTCTGAAAATGATCATTTCCTGGCTGACCGGCTTGCGGAATTTTCGTGCTTAATCTGATTTTGATCGGCGTTTTTTCCACGGGCCATGGACCGTTGAATTTATCCTCAATCATCAAGTCCTTTAGGATAAGAGGATTCCCGGTGGACTCAAGCGTTCCCGTGATCTTGAGCGGTTTGGTTTCGCTCGCAATCATCGGTGTCGCGCACATCCAAGTGCGCAGGTGCGCCAGCCCGAAACCTGTTGCGATCAGCACGCACGCCAGCGCGCAAAGCCGCGCCAGAAACATAAAATTCTGCCGATCAAAATGCTGGGTGAGGGTTGAGCGGTGATAAAGACTATGGAGTTTTAACCAGAGCAACAGGCTTGATCCCAATAACATTCCTGTGATTGCAAAACTTGGTTCCCGGTCAAGCGCAAAATAAGCCGCCGAACCAATGCCTAAACACAGCGCAACCCAAATCAGCACGCTGTCTTGCGCTTGGGCAAAATATTGTGTAAGTTTGGCGGTAATTTCTTTGGCCTCTATCATTCTTACCTAATAGCAATTTCAAATGACTGTGATAACCCGTTTTCCACCTTCGCCCACCGGATTCATGCATATTGGCACGGCCCGCACCGGGTTGTTCAATTGGCTCTATGCGCGCCGCTTTGGCGGTAAGATGTTGTTCCGCATTGAGGATACTGATCGTGCGCGACACTCCGAAGCCGCAGTCACGGCCATTATCAACGGTCTGCATTGGCTGGGGATTGATTGGGATGGCGATGTGGTGTCGCAATTTTCCTGTACCGCGCGCCATGCCGAGATTGCACAGGCACTTTTGGCTCGCGGCGAAGCCTATTATTGCTACTGCACGCCCGAAGAATTAGAGGCAATGCGCGAGAAGGCGAAAGAAGAGGGGCGCAGCAATTTTTATGACCGCAGATGGCGGGACTCTAAGGACACTCCCCCCGCAGGGGTGCAACCGGTGATCAGGATTAAGGCTCCGTTGACGGGTGAGAGAATCGTTGAAGACCGGGTGCAGGGAACAGTCAAAATCGCCGCCGAACAATTGGATGATTTTATTATTTTACGCGCGGACGGCACGCCGACCTATATGCTGGCCGTTGTGGTGGATGACCATGACATGGGCGTCACACATGTGATTCGCGGCGATGACCACCTGAATAACACTTTTCGCCAAAATGTGATTTATGAAGCCATGGGGTGGAATATCCCCACTTATGCGCATATTCCGTTGATCTTGGGGCCCGACGGGGCCAAATTATCCAAACGTCACGGGGCGACATCGGTTGAGGAATATCGCGATATGGGCTACCTTCCCGAAGCGATGCGCAGTTATTTGCTGCGGCTCGGTTGGTCGCATGGTGATGATGATATCATCACGATGGATCAGGCCCTGGAATGGTTTGATCTGGACGGGATTGGTCGCAGCCCCTCGCGATTTGATTTTGACAAGCTGGATCATATCAACGCATATTATCTTAAGCTTGCGGACCCTGCACGGCTCGTGGATTTATTGGCGGATATCTATTTGAAACGTGGTATCACGGTTGATGACCGCGGGCGGGCGCGGCTTTTGGCGCGCATGGATGAACTTAAAACCCGCAGCAAAAATTTGGGCACAATGGCCGATGATGCTGCATTTTTGGTGCTGCCCATTCCTTATGAATTTGATGAGAAGGCAAAATCTTTACTCAATGAGGATGGCCAATCAGTGGTCAATTTGGTGATAGATGCGCTGGAAAAACTCAATGAATTTACGGCCCCCGTGATTGAACAAGCCTTCAAAGATTTGGCGGCCGCGCATGCGGGCGGTAAATTGGGCAAAATCATGATGCCGGTGCGCGCGGCATTGACGGGGCGTACGTCATCTCCCGCCCTTCCGGCTGCGATGGAGAGTATGGGGCGCGACGATGTTATCATACGCCTCAAATTCGCCGTTCAGGATAGTTTCTCGGCGGATATTTGAACCTGCGCAGTTTTCCTAAACCTTTGCCAGCTCTTTTATCACCGCATCGCCCATTTGGGATGTGGAAACCAATTCACATTCACGGTCCATGATATCGGCGGTGCGGATTTTTTGATTGAGAACTTGGCGCACGGCACTCTCCAACGTATCGGCCAATTGCGGATAATCAAGTGAGAATCGCAATGCCATGGCAAAGCTCAAAATCGCCGCCAGAGGATTGGCTTTACCTGTTCCCGCAATATCGGGGGCGGAGCCGTGAACCGGCTCATAGAGCGCGTTTTGATGGCCCGATGCGTCCCGCGCGCCCAAGGACGCAGAAGGTAACATACCCAGCGAACCGGTGAGCATTGCGGCTTCGTCCGAGAGAATATCACCAAATAGATTATCGGTGACAATCACATCAAATTGCCGTGGATTGCGCAGCAATTGCATGGCGCAATTATCGGCATACATGTGGGAGAGGGCAATATCAGGATAATCCGCGCCCAATTTTTCGACCTCCTCCCGCCACAATTTGCCCGATTCCATCACATTGGATTTTTCACATGAACAAAGCCTTTTATTGCGTTTTTGCGCGAGTTCAAAGGCAACCTTGGCCACACGCACAATTTCCGATGTGGTGTAAATCTGGGTGTTAAGCCCCTGACGCTCGCCATTCGGGAGGGGGGTAATCCCGCGCGGTTCGCCGAAATAAACACCACCCGTCAACTCACGCACAATTAAAATATCAAGGCCGCGAATCACATCGGGCTTGATGGTCGATGACTCAATCAACGCATCAAACACGATGGCCGGGCGCAAATTGGCGAATAATTCCATGTCTTTGCGAATCTTCAACAGTCCCGCTTCGGGGCGCAACGCATAGTCAATATCCGCCCATTTTGCCCCCCCCACGGCCCCCAAAAGAACGCAATCGGCTTTTTTGCCAATCTCAATGGTTTCGGGGGTCACGGGGACGCCGTCACGGTCAATTCCGGCCCCGCCAATAGGGCGATCAATCAGGTCAATATTTGTGGCGTTTTTTTGATTGAGATGCGCGATAATTTTGCGGACCTCTTCCATCACTTCGGGGCCAATGCCGT
The DNA here is from genome assembly GCA_016794305.1 of Alphaproteobacteria bacterium. GTDB lineage: Bacteria > Pseudomonadota > Alphaproteobacteria > Micavibrionales > Micavibrionaceae > UBA1573. Next base: position 9,598 of record JAEUKN010000003.1, read on the forward strand.
CGCCCGGTGTCATAAGGATCGTGTGGTGTTGGGTCATGATATCCTCCCGTAATGGCCGCAAAGTCTGTAATGCCTGTAATGCCTGTAATGATTAGAATCTAGCATTTATAGGAGTCTTTGGCTGAGTTCAATATTTTATTTGCATTTGATTTGGGGTAAAAATTTGCTATGGCTAGGGGATGGGCAAAAACTTGATGTTGCCCGGAGTTGTTTGACCTGTGTCATTTTCTAATCATTTTAACACCAAAGTATTCACCATGGCGGCTTTAGATTCTCAGCTTTTAATCGAACTTTTTTCCGAGGAAATCCCCGCGCGGATGCAGCAAGCAGCGCAGGACGGCTTTGCGGCCCTGATCCGCGCCAATTTGGAAAAATCAAAAATTGAATTTGCGGATATTAAAGCCTATTCCACCCCGCGGCGTTTGTGCGTGCATGTGACCGGATTACCAAAGATGTTGGCGGCACAGGTTGAGGAGCTTAAAGGTCCCGCAACCACCGCCGCGCCGGCGGCTTTGGACGGTTTTATGAAGAAAAATAATATCCTTAACCGCGATGATTTGATCACCAAAAACATTAAGGGGAGCGATTATTATTTCTTTGAAAAAAAGACCGCCGGCGGTCCCACCATTGAAATATTGGGAGCAGTGATCACCCAGGCGATTGAGGCCCTGAGTTGGCCAAAATCCATGCGTTGGGGGGGACATCATTTCCGCTGGGTGCGGCCGCTTCATAGTATTTTGGCGATCTTTGACGGGGAAATTGTTCCGGGCAGTCTGGATCTGGGTAACAATGCTGTTTTAAATTTCTGTGATCACACCATGGGTCATCGCTTTATGGGATCGGGCGCGCAATTTTGCGTGCGGGATTTCGCGGAATATCAGCGGAAATTAGCTGAAAATTACGTGATTTTGGATCGCGCAGAGCGTAGGGAAAAAGTCTGGCACGGTGTGAATAATGCGGTCAGGCAATTGGGACATGCTTTTACGATTCTTGAGGATGAAAAGCTGCTCGATGAAGTGGTCGGACTGGTCGAGTGGCCAGTGCCATTTGTGGGCAGTTTCGATGCACAATTTTTGGAAATCCCGCGGGAAGTCATCACAACATCCATGCGCGAAAATCAACGCTATTTTTCTGTGATCAATGCGGATGGGCAATTGGATCATCATTTTGTCTGTGTGGCCAATATGGTGCCAAAGGATGACGGGGCCACGATTATTCACGGTAATGAAAAAGTGTTGCGGGCGCGATTATCCGATGCGCGGTTTTTCTGGAATCAGGACTTAAAACAACCTTTGAGAGAATATGTCAAAAAATTGGATCAGATTCGGTTCCACGAAAAATTGGGCTCGATGCAGGATAAAACGAAACGGCTGGGAGATATTGTTACAAAATTGCAGTTGGAAATTTCCTCTAATCCTCCTCCGGGTTTTAAATCTCATCATGATGTCTGTGAAAAAGCAGCGCAATTATGTAAGGCCGATTTGGTAACGGGGATGGTTAAGGAGTTTCCGGAACTCCAAGGCATTATGGGCGGATATTACGCCGCAAAATCCTCTGAAATCGAGGGGGTGGCTGATGCCATACGTACGCATTATTCCCCGCTTGGCCCGAATGATCCGTGTCCGCGTACGGGCGATGCCGCGATTTTGGCCTTGGCGGATAAGCTGGATAATTTGGTCGGATTCTTTGCAATTGGTGAAAAACCCACGGGCAGCAAAGACCCATTTGCCTTGCGGCGCTCGGCTTTGGGGGTTATAAGATTATTACTGGAAAATGAGATTGAGATCAATATTGATACGTGTTTACACTATGCGGTGGACGCGTACAGAAGTGAAGGCAAAACAAAATTAGCCGGTATACCGGATGGGCTGGTTGACTTTGTTAAAGACCGCTATAAAGGATTATTGAAATCGCAAAACTATGATCCAACCATTATAGACTCGGTTGTCGGTCCGGCGATCAATTTAAATGTTGTTGGCTTAACCCGGCGTGTCAAAACTTTAAGTGAATTTATGAAAACTGATCAGGGCCAGGCTGTTCTTCAAACCCTCAAGCGCGTACATAATATTTTGGAAAGTGAAGGGAAAAAATCAACTCTGTCTAACACGACACTTGATCAAAAGCTTTTGCAACTTCCGGCTGAGCATAATTTATACCAACAACTTCAGGATTTTATACCAAAATGGCATAAATTGGTGGCGGAGCAAAATGACGCTGACTCGCTAACGCTTTTAAATCATTTACAGCCCTATATTCATGAGTTTTTTGACGGGGTGTTGGTCAACGACCCGGACCCGGCGATGAAAACCAACCGATTGGCTTTGTTGGCGCAAATTCGCGATGAAACCGCCCGATTACTGCCCGTTGGATGACGCTATGACTCCTGAGCCGATTTCAAATGTTGAGGTAGCAAAACAACAACTATCCTGTGCAGTTGAGCTTTTTTTTAACAAAGAACATATGGCCGTAGTAGCCACGCTTGTTTTTTCTGCATATGGCATTTTAGTTGATTTAGTCAAGGATAAAGGATGTTTTCGTGACTTTATGCAAGATACAGCTAGTAAGGATGATATAGCTTCACGAGATTTGTGGAATGAATGGAACTCTGAGTGGGGTTTTTTAAAGCATGCTAGATCAGGCCTTGAAAGCAAAATTATTAATGAAGATTTTATTGCTCAAATACTTTTTACAGCAATTTACGATTTTCAATTGTTAAGGGACAAATTGGAGAATAATAGTCTACCTGCCCCGTCAACCGCAATGGATCTGTATCAGTCGTGGTTTTATGCAACAGATTCTAAGTTAATGACCTGTGAGAAAAGTCTGAAAATAAAGCGTGATGCCAATGAACTTTTCCCAAATATTAAACTTCTGAGCAAAAGTAGGCAGTTAGATCAGGGAAAGGCAGTTATAAAGTCATGGACTGAGGGCGGAAATGCTGTTTAAAAATTATATCTTAATATATGATATATGCGATCTAATATATTTACAAAAATTTTAACCTTGTACACTTGAGATACTCTAATCTTTTTATTAACCAGTTTAAATGGCACGATATCAATGACCTCTAATGCCGCCGAACTCATTGCACAAATCAAAACCTACGACCCGGATGTCGATGGGGCGATGGTGGAACGCGCGGTGGAATTCGCCAAGGTCAAGCATGAAGGCCAGACAAGATCATCGGGCGAACCCTATTACACTCATCCGCTTGAGGTTGCGGGAATTCTGGCCGATCTGCGCATGGACACAGTCACCATCATCACCGCGATTTTGCATGATACGTTAGAGGATACATCGGCAACATCAGAGGAAATAGAAAAGCAATTCTCGCCTGAGGTTGCGCAATTGGTCAATGGCGTGAGCAAGTTGACCAAAATCGAAAGCCAAACGGTGGAGGGCAAGCAAGCCGAAAATTTCCGCAAATTATTGCTGGCGATGTCCGAAGATATTCGGGTTTTGCTGGTGAAGCTTGCGGACCGGCTGCATAATATGCGGACGCTCCATCATATTACCAAGACGGAAAAACGTTTTCGCATTGCACGCGAAACCATTGATATTTACGTCCCACTGGCTGAGCGTATCGGGTTGCATAAGGTCAAGGAAGACCTTGAGGATCTCTCATTTTCCTACATCAACCCGGAGGCGAGGGATAGCATCACCAATCGGCTTTCTTTCCTGCGGCAGGAGGGGACGGATATCGTCAACACGATCATTCGGGAATTGAATAAGATCGTGGCCGAGGCAGGGATACAGGCCCAAGTCACGGGGCGGGAGAAAACGCGCTATTCCATCTGGAAAAAAATGCAGCGTAAGAATGTGGCGTTTGAACAACTTTCAGACATTATGGCGTTTCGCATTGTCGTGAATAATTTGGCCGAATGTTACCATGTGTTGGGCGTGGTGCATTCCAAATATTCGGTGGTGCCGGGGCGGTTTAAGGATTATATCTCAACCCCCAAACCCAACGGATATCGTTCGATTCACACCACCGTTATTGGTCCTGAAAACCAACGCATTGAAATTCAAATCCGCACCCATGACATGCACGCCGAGGCGGATTTGGGTGTGGCCGCACATTGGGCGTATAAGCAAAATGACGTGAAGGCCGCGATCTCGGACGCTAAGAAATATCGTTGGCTGCGTGAATTGCTCGATATTCTGGAGCAAGATCAACGCCCCGAAGATTTCTGGGAAAACACCAAATTGGAATTGTTCCAGGAACAGGTCTTTGTCTTTACGCCCAAGGGTGATTTGTTCGAACTTCCCACCGGATCCACGCCGATTGATTTTGCCTATGCCATTCACTCGGATGTCGGGAATCGTTGTATCGGGGCCAAGGTGAACGGACGGATTGCACCGCTCAATGCTAAGCTTCAAAATGGCGATCAGGTGGAAATCGTCACCGCCAAAACCCAAAAACCTTCCCCGACTTGGGAACGGTTTGTGGTCACGGGTAAGGCCAGGTCGCATATTCGCCGCTTTATTCGCCAGCAGCAACGCGCGGAATATATCACGCTCGGTAAGGCGATGCTGCAAAAAATCTTCAAAACCGAGGGCTATGAATTCACTGATAAGGCGGTGAGCGGCGTTGTCGATCAATATCAGGAATGCCAGGATATTGATGATATTTACGCCGGAATTGGTGCCGGAAATATTGTCGGGCGCGATGTGTTCCGTGCGATTTTCCCCGCGCATAAATCGGAACAGGAATTGGCCAAGCTCGCCCCGGTTGATGAGTTGGGCGCACTGAAACCGCAAAGCCAAAATCAACCGCGCAGCGGCAAATTGCAACCGATGCCGATTAAGGGGCTGATCCCCGGCATGGCGGTGCATTTTGCGCGTTGTTGCCACCCGCTTCCGGGGGATCGCATCGTGGGCATTGTCACCAGCGGACGAGGAGTCACGGTGCATACAATTGACTGCGAAACGTTGGAACAATTTGCCGATACCCCCGAACGCTGGATTGATGTATCATGGGGCGATGGGCGTGATAACCCGGAAAACCGTGTGGGGCGGTTGATGGTCACTATTGCCAACTCTCCGGGGGCTTTAGGAACGCTCTCTACTGTGATTGGCAAAAGTGCCAGCAACATCACCAATTTAAAAATTATCAGCCGCAGTGTTGACTTTTGGGATATGTATCTCGATGTTGTGGTAACGGATACAAAGCATTTGAATCATATTTTGGCGGCCCTGCGTGCCACCCCGCAAGTGATCAGTGTCGAGCGCGTGCGGGGGCGGTAGTGGATAAAGCAGGTGTGCGGGGGCGATAAAACTATGAATCAAGTATGGGCAATCATTTAATCAGAAACGGCAAAGTGGTCATATGTTTGGACGACGAGAAAAGCCCGGTTACGGCGAAATGTTGCGGCAAGTTTTATGGCCGCGAATGGGGTGGAAACGGGCCGGACGTTACATCCAACATCGCTTGGTGCGCTTAAAGGACTCGAATGCCGCCGTGGCCAACGGTTTGGCGATTGGTGCCGGGATTTCTTTTGTGCCGTTGCCGGGGACGCATATTTTGGGCGCGGCGGCACTCTCTTGGGCCACACGCGGCAATCTTTTGGCCTCGGTCATTGGCACATTGGTGGGGAACCCTTGGACTTTGCCCTTGATGTGGTGGGCATCCTATAAGGTCGGAGATTGGATTTTCACCCTCCTTAATCTCCCTGTACGGGCCATGCCGATTCATTTCAGTTTTGAAAATTTGATCGAAGAAGTCACCACCGATATCAAATCGCTCTTGCTGCCGTGGGTGTGTGGCGGCGCAGTTTTGGGGATTTTGAGCTGGCCGTTTTTCTACATTTTATTTTATTACCTGATTAAACAGGCGCGGGCGGGAAAGCATCGTTGGAAAGAAAACCGTCTTCATAAGGCCGGGCGCAAATTGACCCATCTTAAAAACCCTCACGATGGTCAATCTTTTGAGGACTCAAAGCGTAAAAACTCGAGGGATGATCAAGGATGATCTTGGGAATAGGGAGTGATTTGATTGACATACGCCGCATTGAAAAAACTTTGGCGCGCTTTGGCGATCGTTTTATCACGCGATGTTTCGATCAAATTGAAATTGCAAAGGCTGAGCGGCGGCGCGCCGCAGGCACGCATATTGCTACCTATGCCAAACGCTTTGCCGCTAAGGAAGCCTGTGCGAAGGCTTTGGGCACAGGATTTAATGCGGGTGTGTATATGCGCGATATTGTGGTGGTGAATGACCCGTTGGGGCGGCCAACGATTGAACTTAAAAACGGGGCTTTAAGGCAACTGCACCGCTTGACACCGCAGGGCAAAATCGCGCATATACAGCTAAGCTTGACAGATGAACCGCCGCTGGCGATGGCGCAGGTGATAATCGAAGCGCATAAGGACCTATAAAGAGGAACTATAAAGAGGAACTATAAAGAGGAACTATAAAGAGGAACTATAAAGAGGAACTATAAAGAGGAACCATAAATATGATGAGCCCCAAACCAACTGACTCTCCGTCTCCTCTTGATGACCCGAATAATCCTGCGGATTGTAAGGATATATCACGCCAGAATCCACCGCAAGAAAGCCTTGGCGAAACGGCTAAAACCATCCTCATCGCGATTATTCTGGCATTATTGGTGCGCACATTTTTATTTGAACCGTTTAATATTCCGTCAACCTCGATGGTTCCAAATTTATTGGTTGGCGATTATTTGTTTATTTCGAAATATTCCTATGGGTATAGCCAATATTCTCTGCCCTTTGGTGTGGCAAAGTTTGAGGGGCGTTTTATGGAGGAAAAGCCCAAACAAGGCGATATCGTGGTGTTTAAACTCCCCTCTAACACAAACATAGACTATGTTAAAAGGTTGGTCGGCATGCCCGGGGATAAAATCCAGATGATTAACGGGCGGCTCTATATTAATGACGAAATTGTGCCGCGCGAAGAACTGGGTATGGCGGATTATAAAAATGAAAATAATCAAACGGTCAAGGTTACAAAATATATGGAGACTTTGCCGAATGGGGTTAAACATGTAATCTATGAAAAATCAGACACGGGGCCACTGGATAATACAGACCAATTCGTGGTGCCGGCCAATCATTATTTTATGATGGGCGATAATCGGGATAATTCCCAAGATAGCCGCGTGACCAGTTTGGTGGGCTATGTCCCCTTCGATAATTTCGAAGGACGCGCCGAACTTATCTTCTTTTCCACCAACGGCAAAGCCAGATTGTGGGAATTTTGGAAATGGCCGTGGACCATACGATATGATCGATTGTTTGAGAGTTTAAAAGTTTGAGAGTTTGAAAGTCAGTTAGACCATTTTTTTTTGAGTCGACTTAAACCAAAAATGGTCTAGACCCCGCATCAGGGGCGGGGTTACGACATAAACGAGGTGATAGGACGGCGCGATTTTTAACCCATAATCCGCCCCACAAGAAGTTTAACAAAAGATGACATAAATTTAGATGAAACTTTAAATATTGTTAAATCTACTTTCATAATCCGCTTGTTATTCTAGTGATATGGGTACTAATATGACAAAATGTCGCGGGGCTAAGTCATTATATTTTAAGTTGAAAATGTAATTTTTTGGTTCTTAAGGCATAAATCTATAAATAGGTGAGGTAAAAAAATGAACACACAAGAACCTGCTTTTTCCCCTCCTCCTTCCAGACAAAATTTTGCCACGGCTCTCGAGTATGCGCTGATCGCGGCGGGTTTGGCATTGGCGATTGCCAGCGCGGTTTACGCCTTTGGTCATCATGTATCTATTGGACTTGACCAATGGAGCATGGAGATTAACGCACAAATCTCTCATTCCTGAGCTTTGAACGTAGCGTTTATCTGTTATGGATTATAACGGGTCTGCGGTTGGGCACTGAGACCCCGCACCGGTTGAATGGATGCACCGGGCAATCGCATATACTCATTTTTTTCATATGGCAATGCGGCTACGCTGCGTGCGGTGGTGATAATCGGCCCGTATGATGGCAGATTTGATGGCAGGTTTGCTTGTGGCTCCGCTCTTTGCCCCGTTTGCGGCTGAGCGGTGACGTCATACAAGGCTGCGGAGAGGAGATAAAGCCCCTGCAATTTCATATTTTTTTGATAGTGAAAGCCCGCAAATTTTTGGGCTTCTGCGCGGGCGGTCGCATCCGTCATCGCCGCCACATTGATTTTTATTGTGAGTGTATGAGCATCCGCCAGCGGTGATAATTTATACCCCTTTTGAATCAGGGCCTGACGCAGATAATAATCCAATGCCTGATCATGATTGGTGACGGGTGGCTCCGCGGCGATGAAAATGGCGGGTGCGCCAAGCTTCGTGCGCTCACTCAATCCTCCATCCAATTGATCAACAATTTCATACACGGCCCCCTGCCACGCGGCATGATTGGCCGACATATGCTCTGTGTTTTTCAGCTCGGCTTCCTTCAACCACGGCGAGGACGGTGCGGGGGATGAGAGCGGCGTATCATCCTGATAGGTATACCCGCGCGGCATCCATTGATTCGGCCCCTGCGGTGCGCAGGCTGCAAGACCCAGAACGCCGATGACCGAACTGCCGATCATCACACAGGTTGCAAAACTGCGAAATGAATTCAGTTTTCCGCTTAATACGCCCGATTTGGCCCGAAACTTATTCATGGTCACTCTCCCGCAGATCATCTAATTATTTTTGTTTCCATTGACCGTTGACCTGCACATATTCGCCCGGTGCCGCAAGATTAAAGATTTTTTGCGCGGCGATTTTTTGTACATCTGTGACCGGAATGGATTGCTTTGCGGCCGTATCGCGGTAAACCCCCATGCGCCCGGCATTGGTAGTATTGACAAGATTGGTAATGTCAGGTGACGGGTTGGGCAAAACCGAGGCCACAAGCCCGTCTTCCCGTTCCCCCACCAATCCGCTTTGTTTGGCGGTCGCCAGATCCATCGCCGCAAAGGCATTCACAAAAGGAGTTGCGCAGAGCAGCGCAGACATTAAAAGCAGAGCACACAAGAATTTAAATTTTTGAAGGTTCAAATTGTTACACATTGTCATGGAATTCCTCCGTAAAATTAGGCGTTAGAAAATTGCGGTTGCGCTGAATTTATTTCTTGGCCGGCACCCCGAAAAGATCAGGATTATTCATCATTTCATGATCCAAATCACGTTCGACCTTGACCCGCACCTCTTGTTCAATCTTGATGTTCATGTTGATTTCAATCGGTTTGTCGGGGGCCTCCACCTTCACCGTCGGGGTGCAGGCAATTGTTAAGCCCAAGATCGGCAAAATCATCAAGACCCGCGCAAATTTCAAAAATTTATTCATAGTGATGATCCCCTATTCAAAAAGATTCGCCCGTTACTTTGACTTTACTTCGGCTTTTTCGCCTGTGCCGCCTTTGATCCTAAACGAAGTGTAGAGCTTAAATCCCCCGCTTGCAAGGCTTGCTGTAAAATTTTTCCCAAATCGCCTTCGAGCTTTAGATTAATCTCAATCGGGCGTTCGCCAAAAACCGGATTGGTGCCTTTGGCCTTGAGGCTAGAGGTCATATGCCCGTCCATCGGCCCATCCATTTCAAAATTTAACAATTCAAAATGAAAATCGCTGAGTGCCTTGCGCACGGTTTGCATGCGGGCATCATCGCCCTGAAGTGATGGGGGAATCGACTCCGGTTGATATTTAAAATATCCGTTGCCGCTATTGCTAATCTGCCCGCGTGAAAAGCTTAATTGCCCGTTTTTAAAACTCAGCGGCACAATACCGCTCACTTTGCCGTTGGCCTCTAGCGACGGTGAGCCCAAGAGTCCCGCGAGTTTTTCAATGTCGATATTGTTCAGAGAGAGTTTAGTGGCAATATTCCCGGGCGCAGTGAGGTCAACGGAGAATGGCGATATACCCAGCGTTCCCGCGGCAAAGTCAAAACTCCCCGGGGTAATCTTGATCACATTGGCGGCCGGGGAAGCTAGCGCAACACTCCCCTTCGCCAAAACGCCCTGATCATTCATCAGCGAGAGCGAAAATTTATTGGCATTTTGCGGGGTTTTACTGAGTTGTAACCGCTCAGGGTGTGCCGCAATCATAAAGGGTGCCAAGCGTTCGAGGTAGAGCGGACCGCCAAGATCGGCAAAGAGGAAATTATTCCAATTCCCCGCAACACGGTCAAACGTGACCGCAAGCGGCCCCTTAATCTCAACTGCATTGGCGGTGGGTTCAAACCTGATTTCACCATCCACATTCATCGTGCCCTTGGAAAAAGCCAGATCATGGTTTTTAGCCAGCGGGGTTAACGTGTTAAGGCCCACCGCGGCGATTTTCAACGGATTGAGGTGAATAACCGTATGCCCGTTATCGGGGTGGTAATCGAGCGTGCCATCCAATTTTTGCCGCTGTTTTCCCGCATAAATGGCCCAGGCAGCTTGTTTGATCGGTTCATCAAAAATGCTCGGGCGCAGAGCGAATTGAAGCGTGAGCGGCGAGAGCGGTGCCAGCCAGCTCTCCACTGCCGCGTTTTGCTGTTCATTGATGATTTTATAAAGATCAACAGCGTCCGCACTCTCTATGGTCAGTTCAAGCTGCTGCGGCGGGGTTAAATTCCATCGCCCCGTCAGGGAAACATTGGGATATCCGGCCGGTGAAGTCTTGAGCACCAGCGGCTCGGCCTTTGCGGTGTCAATCGCCATATCGACATTTTGAAATAAACCGTTGAGGGTTTTAATGCTCCCCGCCAGCAAATGGCCGTTGACCTGCGGCAACTTCACGCGACCTGTCTCCCCGTTAATCTCCCCCATAGAGTGGAAAGACCCGGAGAGGCGCGAGGCATGGAAATTCGGCAAATCCACACGCGCCTCCAACAATTCCGCATCTATTTTTTCTTCAAAAACATCGCTGGATTTTTTTGTCAATGTCCGCGTGCCGTTCATATTGAAATCCAGCTGATTTTGCGTACTCCAGAGCGAGAAATTCATCACCTGATGCGGTAACGGGTTTTTGTCCTGAGCATCCGGAGCAAAGTTGCTCGTGACCTGCAATTTTCCCTCAAGCCGGATTCCGCCGGCTTCGCTATCCACATCCAAAATAATCGCGGGGAGGTTGAGTTTCCCTATGGGTAAGAACGCGCCGCCGTCGCCATTGCTTGGCATTTTGGCATCCCACCCCGCCAGTTTAAATTGACCGTGTTCACCAATTTCCGCCATCAGGGCTATTTTTTTGATGGTGAGCGCGGCAATATCGCGGTTCACAATCAAATCAAACCAATTTACGGTCACGAATAATTGTTCAATCGTGCTGAAATCATTGCCATCCAGGTTAATATGATCAATTAAAATCCCATTGGGCGCGAGGTAGAGATGATCAATCTTGGCATTGGGAAAACCGTTCAGACGAATTTTTTCCTGAATGACATAGCGCAAAATAAAGCCTGAAGACAAAATCCCCGCCGCGATTATAATCACAGCGATCAGCAAGCCTAAAAGTTTTTTATGTTTTTTGAGCATTATTCCCTATTTAAATATCAATATTATCCACAAAACTGGCGTTTTGTTGGATAAAATCAAATCGTTCTTCGGCGTTTTTGCCCATTAATCGTTGGACCAGAGTCTCTAATTCCGGGTTTTTTTGGCCTTTGGCATCTGTGAGGGAATCTGTGGAGAGATTCAACTCATCATCAAAAATATTGACGCGCAGCAAGGTGCGGGTGTTGGGGTCCATGGTGGTTTCTTTGAGCTGCTTGGCGGGCATCTCTCCCAATCCCTTAAACCGCGATATTTCTACCTTGCTTTTGCCCTTAAAGACACTGCGCAGCAATTCATCCTTATGTTCGTCATTCATTGCATAATGGCTTAAATTGCCCGCTGTTAAACGATAGAGCGGCGGCTGCGCCAGATACAAATGGCCGTTTTCAATCAATTTCGGCATTTGGGTGTAAAACATGGTCATGAGGAGTGATGCAATATGCGCCCCGTCCACGTCCGCATCGGTCATGATGATCACACGTTCATAACGCAGATTATCAAGTGAAAAGGATGAGCCAATGCCGCATCCCAAGGCCTGAACCAAATCCTGAATTTCCTGATTATCGCGGATTTTATCGCGTGTGGCACTCACCACATTCAAAATTTTACCCCGCAGCGGCAAAATCGCCTGGGTTTCACGGTTGCGCCCCTGTTTGGCCGACCCGCCCGCCGAGTCCCCTTCAACGATGAATAATTCCGTACCTTCGGCGGCACTGCGGGCGCAATCGGCCAGTTTTCCGGGTAACCGCAGCCGCCGTGTCGGGGTTTTGCGTGAAAGTTCCTTTTCATCCTTGCGCCGCTTGCGTTCCTCTGCCTTATCAATAAAGGTCTCTAGCAAAATTGTGCTGCGGGCTGGGTCATTGGTCAACCAATGGTCGAAATGATCCTTAATCGCATTTTCAACCCAGCGTGTGACCTCCGGCGTTGAGAGTTTATCCTTGGTCTGGCCCTGAAATTGCGGTTCACGGATAAACACTGAGAGCACGATCGTAGCGCCCGCCAACACATCATCGGCCGTAATCTGGCCTGATTTTTTATTGCCCGTGAGTTCACCATAGTTTTTGAGGCCGCGCAGTAACATGGACCGCAGGCCCGCTTCGTGCGTGCCGCCCTGGGGCGTTGGCACGGTGTTACAGTAAGATTTGGTAAATCCGTCACCGTAAGACAGCCACGACAGCGCACATTCCACCCGTCCGAGGTTTTTTCCATCCTGATCGGGGAAATCCGCCTGAATATAAAACGGTTCGGCAATCAATGTTTCCTGATTTTCCACTACGCCTGTGAGGTAATCGAGCAAGCCGTTGGGGAAGTGAAAACTGGCGCGGGCCGGGACTTTCCCTTCGCTCCCTGCGACCAATTCCTCATCACACGACCATGCAATTTCCACCCCGCGGAACAGATAGGCTTTGGAGCGCGCCAAATCATGAATGCGTTTGGGCGAAAATGTCTGGCGGCCAAAAATTTCCGGATCGGGGTGAAACCGCACCGCCGTGCCGCGCCGACCCTTGGGGGCTTTGCCGATGACCTCCAACGGTCCTGTGCTATGCCCCTTTGAAAAGCTTTGGCGGTAAATGGTTCCATCGCGAATCACATCGACATTGAGATCATCAGAGAGTGCATTGACCACCGAAATCCCGACCCCGTGCAGCCCGCCTGAGGTTTGATAGGCTTTGTCAGAGAATTTCCCGCCGGAGTGCAGCACCGTCAAAATGACTTCCAACGCTGATTTTTTCGGGTATTTCGGGTGCGAATCAATCGGAATCCCGCGGCCATTATCGGTGATGGTGACGCTGCCGTCCTTTGCCAAATGGATTTCAATCAAATTGGCATAGCCGGCGACGGCTTCATCCATTGAATTATCAAGGATTTCATTCACCAAATGGTGCATCGCATTTTCATCGGTCCCGCCGATATACATGCCGGGGCGGCGGCGCACCGGCTCCAGCCCCTCCAAAACCTCAATATCAGAGGCGGTATAGCTTTGCGATGCGTCGGATTTTTTCTTGGTCGATGAAAACAAGTCACTCATTTTTAATTTTTTCTGCTATAATCTCTATAAGGGTATGATAAAGGGACGATAAGGGTACGAGTCATATTTTGAAATAAAAAGGGCCGCTTATCCAATCACAAATCGGCCCGAAAAACAATGTCGAAAACATGTGTGAAAGTTAAGTCGGAGGGATTTTGAGCAATAGGCAGACAAATAGCATTCATGATCAGATGATCCGCGCCGCTCAGCTTGCGCCCCGGCCCGCCCACCGGTTAGCCTCTCGGCCCGCCCCTGGCCTCGCCCCCCGGCCCCCCCCTCTGATGATGGCGCGGTGGGGCGGGGGGGCTTGGCTTTTCTTCAGTATTTTGTTCATGGCGTGCGGCCTGATGCTCTCCGCGCCGGCTTATGCGTTTATGACGCTCAAGGATATTCCGCCGCTGACATATGATTTGACCCAAGATGAGGCGCAGCTCAAGTCTTTGATGGAGCCGATTGAGGAAACGCCGATGGATAATAAGGATTTGGCGATGAGCTTTAGCTTGCCCAAAAACTGGGTGCGCTATGATATGGAGGCCAATAAGGAGGTTTTAAGCGGCGTATCCTCTGAAATGCAGGGAAATGAAGGCAAAAAAATCGGATTTGCCAGTAATATTCGCGGCTTTAAAGACTATTCCATCGCGGGCAATCAGGATGGTGATATTTTTAGCATGCTGGTGAAATATACCACGCCGGCGCGGCTTGAACGGCCCAGTGAGTTTCGGGTGAGGAGCATTGAACTTGATAGTTTGGTCTCGCTCGAAAACTGGTTTATCGAATTTCTATTGCAAATGGGATTTACCCCCGAAGGGGTCGAAAAAAAATCCGAAAATCGGCTTGAAGCCCAATATACGATTTTTGAAAATGGCGAGCCTTATTCGGTGCGCGGCGTTTTAATGCGCACCGGGTCGCGGATTATTTTGGCGGAATATTTGGTCCATCAGGAAAATATCGAAAAAGACCGTGATTTTCAAATTTTGGCTATGCGTGATTTCAAACTCAACCAGATCAACGAAGCCACGCCCGTACAACTGAACAATTATAATTTTGTGGATATTGCCAAGTTTTCCTATCCTAAAAATTGGATTCTCTATTCCTCTGGAATCAGGACGATTGACCGCATGGAAGCATCCATCATTAACCTGAAAGGTGTTGTAAATCCTGATCAAAAAGCCATCACGGCCATGCAGCTCAATGGGCGCATTGATATTACAATTGTGTCAAAATATGTCGGAACCACTCCGGAACAAGAGGTCACGGCAATTGGCAATGAATTGAAAAAGCGCGGGCTTATCCTCAAAGACGCAATGAAGGATGATGATTTTCCCCAACTCAATCCGCAAATTATTTCAAAAAACTTGCTGGTTTATCACATATTACCGCCCAAAGATGATGCCATGAAAATCAATCAGTTTTCAGGGGTGCAGAAAAATCGTTTGGGCCTTGTGGACTATGAATATTGGCTGGCGGTGCTGCAAACTGAAGGGCGGCAATATTATATTCGGCTTTTGACCATCGGGCGCGGAGAGGATTTCCGGGCATGGTCAGAAAATCTTGAAACTTATAGAACGCTGCTCTCATCCATATCCCCCATTAACGATAATGCGCATGAAAACCGGGACTTGCTGACTCAGCCTGCAAAACCCGCAACCTCACCAACTGACTCTAAAACTGATGGGGCCACTCAGGGAGGGGAATAGACATTGATAAAAATTTCCAGCCTTTATCATCTCATCATTTTACTGACGGCGGGGGCTTTGTTTGTCCTGATGGGGTGTGGCTTAACGGGATATGGACTATGCTGCACCGCTTACGCCGGCGAAGTCACACCGTTTGAAGAATGCGCAACCCTGCGCAATATGTCCGATCAAACGATCATGGGCGTGATCCGTACGGCCCCGTTTAAAGTGAAGGGTGGGGCCACGCAGCGTCATGAGGGGCCTTTTCGATTGGAAGAAGGGGAAACTGTTCAAATTTGCTCCACCGGCCCGTTTTATGACGGGTATAAGGTTGAACTGGTTCTGCGCACCATCATCCCGCTTTTTACCTGCAAAACCCGCTTAAGCGGGGATATTATGCTGCGCAAAACCGAAACGGCGGAGGGGTATACCAAGCTTTATGCCGACTGCAAGTAAAAGCCCCTAAGTACAATTTACAAAATTTCCCTTGCTTTTATGGGGAAAACCCCGTAAACCCGTGATGTTTTATCGGCTATGAAAGCTTGGGATTTCCTGACCTTATCCGCTGGCCTTTGAAACATATTTTATTTCCAAAGGAAAAACTAACTATGGCACATGCAGCCTCTAACATCCAAGACCGTGAAGACTCAAGCGATTTTGCCGCTCTTCTCTCGGAAACACTGACTCCCCAAGCAAAATTTTCTGGCCAGGTCCTTAATGGCCGGATCGTTGACATTACCGATGAAATGGTCATCGTTGATGTCGGCTTAAAATCTGAAGGACGCATCTCAAAACGTGAATTCGCTATGCCGGGGCAGGAACCGGAAATTCGCATCGGCGACATGGTCGAAGTCTTCGTTGAACGTATGGAAGACCGTGACGGTTATACCGTTCTCTCCCGCGAAAAAGCGCGCCGTGAAGAAGTCTGGACCGTTCTGGAACGCAATTGTGAAGCCAAAGAACGCGTGACGGGTATTATCTTCTCGCGCGTGAAGGGCGGATTTACTGTTGATCTCGGCGGTGCTGTCGCATTCTTGCCGGGCTCTCAAGTGGATATTCGTCCTGTACGGGATATCTCTCCGCTCATGGGGACCCCACAACCCTTTATCATCCTGAAAATGGACCGTCCGCGTGGCAATATCGTGGTTTCGCGTCGTGCGATTCTCGAAGAAAGCCGCGAAGAGGCCAGATCAGAATTGATGGGTCAATTGCGCGAAGGTTCAATTGTTCAGGGTGTGGTCAAAAACATCACTGATTACGGTGCCTTCATTGATTTGGGCGGTGTGGACGGGTTACTCCACGTGACCGACATTTCATGGAAACGCGTCAACCACCCATCCGAAGCTTTGAGTGTGGGTCAATCCATCGAAGTTCAAATTATTCGTTACAACGAAGAAAATCAGCGGATTTCGTTGGGTATGAAGCAACTCGAATCCGATCCGTGGCTTGAAGTTGCCGGTAAATTCAAACCCGGCATGCGCACTTCGGGTAAAATCACCAACATCACTGATTACGGTGCGTTTGTTGAGTTGGAACCGGGTGTGGAAGGACTCGTTCACGTGTCGGAAATGTCATGGACCAAGAAAAACGTGCATCCGAACAAAATCGTCAATGCCGATCAACAGGTCGAAGTCGAAGTGCTCGATATCGACATGGATAAACGCCGGATTTCATTGGGAATTAAACAAACCCAGCAAAATCCATGGTCTGCCTTTGCCCAAAACCATAAAGTCGGTGAAGATATTGACGGCGAGATTCGCAACGTGACCGAATTTGGTCTGTTTGTGGGGATGCCCGGCGATATTGACGGTATGGTGCATTTGTCCGATGTGGCATGGGACGGCAATGAAGAGGCTCTGAAATCCTACAAAAAAGGCGATCAAATCAAGGTCAAAATTCTTGATATTGACGCGGAAAAAGAGCGGATTGCTCTGGGTGTCAAACAACTGACCGAAGACAAAAACGCCGGTGCATTGGCGGGATTGATCAAGGGGCAAGTTGTGACCTGTACGGTGCTCGAAGTCAATGACAAAGGCATTGAAGTTTCCGTTAACGAAAATGTGAAGGGCTCAATCAAACGTGCCGATCTGTCGCGTGAACGGTCCGAACAACGCCCTGACCGTTTTGCGGTTGGCGAAAAAGTTGATGCCAAAATCACCGCGATTGACTCCAAAAAAGGTCAAATCACACTCTCCATCAAGCAACGTGAAATTGATGAGGACAAAGCCGCAATGGCCGAGTTCGGATCAACGGAATCCGGTGCGTCACTCGGTGATATTTTGGGTGCGGCCCTGAAGGACAGCAAACCTTCTGCCGGCGATGACGCAGCCAAAAAGAAAGCGGCGAAGTAATTTAACGTCCCCTCTAAGCAATTCCAAAATGGCCCCGCGGGGCCATTTTTTATGCTGATATTTTGAAAAATAAAGCGGTTTGTGGTGATTTGGGATAAACCACACAATTTGTCAATAATTTTATTGACAATAAGGCTATCTTGCTTTATGTTAAAATAATATTGTCTGCTTTTATATAGGCGTAAATAATGGGTTTAGAATTAGCATTTAGCAATGTTCATTTGTGTCCTCAAATGCCCTCACTAGTTAGGGTATTGTTTATTCTTATGGATAGAAGAGTTTTTTACCAAAGTTCAATCCAAGTCCCTTTGTCTGGAATATTTCATACAACCTCTCCAGAGCTACGTTTTATGCCTTATATCTCACAGTCCACTACATGTCCGATTGGACAAGAAGTTGGTCTTCAAAGTACAATTGGGAAGTATAACGTAAATTGCAACGTTGTTGCGGTTGTAACGCCATCTGGTACTTTTGTGGGCCCATATAGCCCAACAGTGATCCAAGAGTTAGAAGCTGCAGGTTTTATACGCAATGAGGGAATAGGTGTCCCGCACATATATAACCGAGACATGTGGCCCCGTAATGAAGCAGGAGATAAAGATTATTATTTAGTTAGATTGCTGTTCGAAGCTTGTAAAAAATTTGAACTTGAGTGCAAAAGGAGAAAAGATGGAGAAGGGTTACCTACTGCATCCTTATAAAATGAAATATCTGAAATGCGTTTCCTTACTTTTTAACCGCCCCGCCATGGGCGGTTTTATTTTTCTTTCCTTACACTTGCTTTTTTGCGGTGAAATGGATATGAGTAGAGGCATTGATAGTCAAGGATAAAAGAGATGACCGCCGTATCTGCCATGAAACCCAAACCGCACCCCAAATATAAACGTGTCTTGCTGAAAATGTCGGGGGAGGCCCTGATGGGTCCGCGCGAATTCGGGCTTGATCCCGCGACTGTGGCCCGCATTGCCGCAGATGTCAAGGATGTGGTGGATATGGGCGTTGAGGTGTGCATCGTCGTGGGCGCGGGCAATATTTTCCGCGGCGTGTCGGGCGCATCGAACGGGATGGACCGCACCACGGCTGATCATATGGGGATGCTGGGGATTGTGATTAATGCGTTGTGCATGCAAAATGCGCTCGAAAATATCGGGGTGAAAACCCGTGTGCAATCGGCTATTCAGATGGATCAGGTCTGTGAGCCGTATATTCGCCGCAAAGCCATGCGCCACATGGAAAAAGGCCGCGTGGTGATTTTTGCGGCCGGCACCGGCAACCCTTATTTTACCTCGGATACTGGCGCGTCGCTTCGCGCGTCTGAGATGAATTGCGACCTGATCGCCAAGGGCACCAAGGTGGACGGGATTTATACCGCCGACCCGTTTAAGGACCCGCAGGCCAAGAAATACGACCATGTGACCTATATGGATATCCTGACCAAAGATTTGAAGGTGATGGATGCCACCGCTGTTTCCCTTGCGCGGGAAAATAAAATTCCGGTGATGGTGTTTTCTATCCGTGAGGAAGGCAATTTCGCCCGCGTGATTCAGGGCGAAGGCAGCTTTACCATTGTCAGCGACAAAGCTCCGTAACCGGGCCTTTGATCGGTTCCGTAACCGACACAAAATTGATCAACATATAGGATAGGAGTGGGAAATGGCCATTGATTTGAACGATCTGAAATCGCGTATGAAGGGGGCCGTGGATGTGCTGGAAAAGGAACTCTCGGGCTTGCGCACCGGGCGGGCTTCGGTCAATATGCTCGAGCCGGTCACGGTTGAGGTGTACGGGGCGCGTATGCCGCTCAACCAAGTGGCCAACGTGAGCGTGCCGGAGCCGCGCATGCTCAATGTTCAGGTGTGGGACATGAGCAACACCAAGGCCGTGGAAAAAGCCATTCGTGATTCGGGGTTGGGACTCAACCCTCAGGCCGAAGGGTCATTGATCCGTGTGCCGGTGCCCGAACTCTCCACCGAACGCCGTCAGGAATTGCAAAAAGTTGCGGGAAAATATGCCGAACAAACCCGAATCGCCATTCGTAATATCCGCCGCGACGGCATGGACACGTTGAAAAAATCGGAAAAAGACAATGAAATTTCCGAAGACGAATTGAAAAAACTTTCCGATGACGTGCAAAAATTAACCGATCAATTTATTAAAAATGTCGATGATCATTTGGCGAAGAAAGAGGCTGATCTATTAAAAGTTTAAAATATACCAATCCGGTATATGCGTTTTTGGTATATTTTGATAAATATGCCGAATTGGTATATACCAAAAGCGTATAAAATTTATTATTTATAATAATGACCATAACCAAAAAGCCGTTTTTGTCGTGACAAAAAAATCGAACCAAAATTCACCTGACGCAGCCCTCACCATCCCCCGGCATATTGCAATTATTATGGATGGGAATGGCCGTTGGGCTAAGGCACGCGGATTGCCGCGCACGGTGGGGCATCAACGCGGATCGGAGTCGGTGCGCAATGTGGTTAAATCTGCGCAGGAATTGGGCGTTAAGTATTTGACTTTGTTCGGTTTTTCATGTGAAAACTGGGCAAGGCCGGAAACGGAAGTGAATGAATTGCTGCGGCTTTTGCGGCATTATTTGCGCTCCGAAACCTTGGAAATGCATAAAAACGGCATTAAATTGCGGGTGATTGGCAATCGTCATGCGTTTGATGCCGAGATTGTTGAGCTGATTAACCATGCCGAGCGTCTCACCGCTGAAAACCAGAAAATCACCCTTATTATCGCGCTCAATTACAGCGGTCGGCAGGATATTTTACATGCGGCGCAAGTCTTGAGTGATCATGTCGCCCGCGAAAAACGGCCATTTTCGCAAGAGGAAATTGACGCGCTGTTCCCGCAGCTGCTGATGACCGCCGGCATTCCCGACCCGGATTTGATGATTCGTACGAGCGGCGAGCAAAGATTATCGAATTTCCTCCTCTGGCCCTGCGCCTATACGGAATTTGTGTTTACGCCGAAATTATGGCCCGATTTTGACCGTGAGTGTCTGATGCACGCCATTCGCGAATTTTCCAACCGCGACCGCCGTTTTGGTGCGCTGAATGCCCATGATATGGCCGAATCTCACGGGGTTGACGCGCCCCATCACCCGATAACGTGTCGCCAAAGCGCGTGAGGATATGTGAGGATATATGGCCGCCTTACCATCTTACATTGTACGCATTTTATCATCACTGGTCCTTATTCCCTTGGTCGCCGGAGTGATTTTATGGGGTGGATGGGCGTTGGTGATGTTATTGGCGACGTGTTTTTTGCTCTCGCTTTATGAATGGAACGGTTTGGCCTTTAAGATCACGCACAAGATTTGGGCGCGGGGGCTGTTGGTTCTGGCAGGTATTCTCTATCTGGTTGTGCCGTTTCGCGATCTGGCGATGCTGGGGTTTAACGGGTTGAAATTGGGCGAAGACGGACGTATCGCCATTTTATATTTATTTGTGCTGATTTGGTCGAGTGATACGCTCGCCTATGTTATGGGTAAGAATATCGGCGGCCCCAAAATGACCCCGCATATTTCGCCCAATAAAACCTGGAGCGGCTACGCCGGTGCGCTGCTGGGACCCGCCTTGGTGATGCCGCTGTTGTTTCGGGTCTTTCCGCTTGAGGGGTTGAATTCCCAAGCCCTCGGGCTGCCGCTATTATGTCTGATGGGCGCCGTGATCGGGATGGTGGGGCAATCGGGTGATTTGCTCATTTCCTTCCTCAAACGCCGCGCGGGGGTGAAGGATACCGGGGCACTAATCCCCGGTCATGGCGGTTTGCTGGACCGGATTGATGCACTCCTCCTCGCTGTCCCGGTGTTTTATGCCTATGTGTTGATGATGAGTGAGGTGATGGGCGAGGCGTGATATCATATGATTTTTACCCTTGTAACACGCTTGGGTTTTTTCACCACGAAGTCACGAAGCCACGAAGATAACACGAAGTTTTATTCGCAAAATGTTGAGGAAGAAAACGTTTTTTACATGGAGAACAGAGGCGCAAAGAATTTTAAGATTTTTCAGGTTTGAGTGAGTACCAATAGTCATGAATTTTAAAAGAGAATAAGGTGACAATGATGAGTTTATCGACTGTGATAATTACTGGCGCAAATAGAGGCATAGGTTTTGAGCTCACTAAACGATTTTTATTGTCCAATGAATGGAAAATTCTAGCCTGTTGCCGGAATCCTGATGGTGCGGATGCCTTAAAAGACCTTGCGGAAAATTCAAGCAACAGAGTTGAAATATGCAGATTAGATCTAACCAATGAAAATTCTATCAAAGCTTTTTCAGAAAAAATCAGTGGTAGGGCAATCGATGTTCTTTTAAATAATGCAGGGATTATGGGTGGGAATCACCAATCAGCCTTTGATATGGATTTTGACGCTTGGTTTGAGACTTTTAAAGTCAACACTATGGCACCCCTTAGAATGGTGCAAGCGAGCATAGAAAATTTACGGCAATCGTCAAATCCTAGAATCATAACTATTTCCAGCCAAATGGGATCGCTAAATCGTATGGGCAAAGGCTCTTACGCCTATAGGTCATCTAAAGCTGCTCTTAACAAAGTTATGCAAGTCTTGGCTGCTGAGTTAGAACAAGAAGGCATTATCGTCACCGTAATGCATCCGGGGTGGGTCCAAACAGATATGGGGGGAAAAGATGCCGATATTTCGCCTCAAGCAAGTGCCGAAGGTTTATTTAGGGTCATTACATCGCTCAAAAAATCTGACAATGGTCGATTCTTACAATGGACTGGCGAAGATCACCCATGGTGACTTTACAACAACCGCGCGATGCCATAAATCTTAGTTAAGCCCTTTCAGGTATGTTTCCACCTTGTTAAATTCGGCATAGATACCTGAGAGAATTAGGTCTTTTTGGTCGCGGTCGCATTCGCCCTGATGCTCGGCTTCGGAGCAAAGTCGATGGAGCAACATGGCCCCCAGATTTCCTGACGCGCCCTTGAAACTATGCGCGGCCTTACTCCATTCTTGGGCGTTATCCTCCATTTGCGCGGTTTTAAGCATATCAAAGGAGATATAGGCGGTCTCCAAAAACAGGTTAATGACCATTTGTTCCGTGTCTTTATCGCCTTCGGTAAACTCCTGAAGGCGGGAGAGGTCCACGGGCACGCTGTCATCGAGCATCTGTTGCGCGGTGGGGCCGGGGGATGTCGTGTTCCCGTCATGGCCCGTCAGGCTTGAGGAATTACCTTCCTCCGTTGCGTGAGTATGCGAGTTGTTGGCCGCGCCGATCCATTGCGCGATACAGGATTTAAATTGCGTGTAGTTGAGCGGTTTGCTCAAATAATCATCCATTCCCGCCGCCAAACATTTTTCACGTTCACCCAGCATGGCGTTGGCAGTCATGGCAATGATGGGGGTGCGGCTGTTGAGTTGTTTTTCCATGTCGCGGATCAGGCTGGTGGTTTCATATCCGTCCAGTTCCGGCATTTGGCAATCCATCAGGATAAAATCATAGGTATTTTTGCGCAGCAAAGAGATAGACTCAAAACCGTTGAGCGCACTGTCAATATGTTTCAGGCCCAGTTTTTTCAGCCATTTGACCACCAACATCTGGTTAATCGGGTGATCTTCGACCACCAGTGCCTTGATGATTTTAAGGTCAACGCCCTCCAGCGCATCTTCGTTATTGGCCTTGATTTCAGTTTGCAAGATATCTTGCTGCGGGGCTTCAATGATCGGAATAGAGAGGTAAAAGGTCGTGCCGAAATTAACCTTACTGGTAAAGCCGATTTGCCCGCCCATCATTTCCACCAGATTTTTCGTGATGGCAAGACCCAAGCCCGTACCGCCAAATTTGCGAGAGATGGAGGTGTCGGCCTGAGAAAATTTGTTGAAGAGGTTTTTGTGGAATTCATCGGGGATGCCGATGCCCGTATCCTGAACCTGAATCATCAGGACCGAACCGCTTGGCACTGCGCGGTAATCTACGCTCAGAGTCACGCTCCCGGTTTCGGTGAATTTGATGGCATTGCCCACCAGATTGAAAATAATTTGTTGAATGCGCTTGCCGTCGCCGCACAACCATTCCGGCACATTGAAATTCATATGCATGTCCAGTAACAGGCTTTTTTTCTGGGCAATCGGCATCGTCAACCCATGAATATTTTTCAAGATATCACGGGTTTTAAAGGCGTAATGCTCGATCTCCAGCTCTTGCGCTTCGATTTTCGAAAGGTCAAGAATATCGTTGAGAATGGTCAGTAAGGACATGCCCGAACTATGAATGGCATCGACACATTCGCGCACATCCTGGGTGATCTCCGTGCCCTGTAAAATTTCCGCCAATCCCAAGATTCCGTTCATCGGGGTGCGCAGTTCGTGGCTCATATTCGCTAAAAATTCGCTCTTGGCTTTGGTGGCGGCTTCGGCATTTTTGATCGCGCGAAGAAGTTGGGATTCTGCGGTTTTGCGTTCAGTGATATCGCGCTCGGTCACGAGGAAATAAACACAATCGCCACTCTCAGGGTCCAAAATCGGATTGAGGTTAATCTCCACCCAATATTCATACCCTTCTTTGCTATAGTTTAAAATTTCGGCGCAAATTGTGCTCTGATTTTCGATCGCATGGGCAATCCGCGCGAGGGTTTTTTTATCGGTTTTGGGCCCTTGAAGAAATCGCGGAGTTTTGCCGATCACCTCATCCGCTTCATATCCCGTCAGGTTGGTAAATCCCCTATTCACATAGACAATTTCAGGGCCGATAGTGCGGTTTTCCTGAGTTGATTTGGTGATGATAATGGCGTCCGTGGTGTAATCCGCCATTTGGGATAGGATGGTTTTAAGTGCCATGAGTTGCTCCGCTTTTGCCTGATTTACCGCTTGCCGAAGATGATCCGGGACGCTGTTGTAAGAACTTGCCCATCGCATCGGTGATTCGTTGCCGCGTGAACGGCTTGCCGATAAAGCCTTTGGCTCCGCCGCTTTGACATTCGATGATTTTTTCCTTTTGGGTGTGAGAGCTCAACATCACCACATAGCCATGCGGGTCTGTGCGCGAGATTTGCTGCAAAATCTCGATGCCGTTCCCGTCTGGCAGTTGAATATCCAATAACACGATATCGGGCAGGTGGCGTTGATAGTAAATGATGGCCTGGCGCGCGGTTTCCGCCGTGACCACTTCAAAATCATCTTTAATCGCGAGTTTGATGAGCTGGAGCGTAAAGGCATCATCCTCCACCAATAAAATGACGGGGCGCACCCGCGCCCCGACCTGACTCCGCAACTGCTTGATTTTTGCGGCGTTGAGTTCAATTTTAAACACATCATCGCCGTGATTTTTACTCTCCGACACGGGCGGATCTTGGCTATGATGGGTTTTGGTTTGCGGGCTTTGCCGCACCGCTTGCTCAGGCGAAACTGGCGAGGAGAGCGGGGTTTCCCGCCCGCGCCCCTCAGTCGTTGAAAATTTTAAATTTGAAATATGCGCCACATGTTTTAAAAACATTTCCCAGTGAATTGAGAGGTCAAAAATATCAAAAAACTTGCCAAACCCTTGGAATTCTAGGGCTTTAAAGAAATTTTCCACGCATTTTTCAATCGGTAATGCGCGCCCCTGAAAACAGATTAAAATATGTTCTTCCCTGATCCAAAAAATTCGCGCCTCGGTCTGTTCAAAACAATGCTGGAGCTGCGTGAGGCAGAGATTTTGAAAAAATCCGGTATGCAGAGTCTCATGGTCCTGGAATTCAATGCTGATCACCCGCCAAGAATCAGGTTTTGAATGAATTGAGCTCAAAAACTGCGTTAAAAATTTAAGCGTATTTTCGTGATGTAGCTGCATTTTCCCCTCAAAAATATTGGCTTTTCCCTATAGTTCAATTTTATCAAACCGGGGATTAATCACCGCTTAATTTTTGCGGCGTTGCGCAACAGAAACCATTGATTTTGTTAGTGTTTTTCGAGTTCTTTGGGATATAGTCAAAGGATAGGGTGGGGCCGTACAAATTACATTTTCACCATAGCTGATTTACAGCTAATTTGCCCTGCGCCTATTCTTTTGGGTAGGAAATTGGGAGGTGATCGGGGTTTAAATCAATCTAGATTTCTCGGCGGTTTTTGAGTAATCTGTACCCATGAAAATTCGTCATTTGCCCGATCATTTGAT
The DNA here is from genome assembly GCA_016794305.1 of Alphaproteobacteria bacterium. Taxonomy (GTDB): domain Bacteria; phylum Pseudomonadota; class Alphaproteobacteria; order Micavibrionales; family Micavibrionaceae; genus UBA1573. The sequence goes on from JAEUKN010000003.1 coordinate 35,281, forward strand.
CAACCAGATTGCCGCCGGAGAAGTTGTGGAACGCCCTGCGGCTGCGGTGAAGGAATTGGTTGAAAATTCACTGGATGCGCAGGCCAGCCATATCGAAGTTGAAATTGAAAATGGCGGGCGCGATTTGATTATTGTGCGCGATAACGGTGTGGGGATGTCGGTGGATGATATGGTGGCGGCGCTCGACCGCCATGCGACCTCTAAGCTTCCCGATGATGATTTGCTCGCGATTAATTTTTTGGGATTTCGGGGGGAGGCCTTGCCCTCTATTGCCTCGGTGTCCAGCCTCAAACTCACCAGTTCCGATCAGGGCGGCAGCGCGTTTGAAATCGAGGTGGTCAACGGTGTTAAAAGTGAACCGCGCCCCTCTTCGCTTCCGCGCGGAACTGTAGTGGAGGTACGAAAATTATTCTCCTTGACTCCTGCGCGACTCAAATTTTTGAAAACTCCTGCTACGGAATATGCGGCGGTCAAGGATATGATGCAACGGTTGGCGATGGTCAATCCCGGCGTTGGTATGCGTTTAATCCATAATGGCAGCAATAGTTTTTATTATGCTGCAGTGAGTGATCAGTCAAGCCGATCAGATCAGGCAAGCCACGCGGGTCAAGAGAATCAGGCGGATCAACATCTTTTATCCTCTCGGCTCGCATCAATTTTGGGGGCGGAGTTCACGGATAATGCAATCCCGATTGACGCCACGCGGGAGGGGATCAGCCTGCGCGGTTATATTTCAAAACCCGCCGCCAATGTGGGTAATGCCCAAAAACAATTTCTATTCGTCAATGGGCGATGTGTGCGGGATAAACAATTGCTGGGTGCTGTTCGTGCCGGATATATGGATGTTTTGGCGAAGGACCGTTACCCCGTGGTTGCGTTGTTTTTACAAATCCCGCCGGATAAAATTGATGTGAATGTGCACCCCGCGAAAGCCGAAGTGAGGTTTCAAGACGGAGCCATCGTGCGCGGGTTGATTGTGAGTGCGATCCGCCACGCCCTGCATGCCCAGGATATGAAGGGAATTACCTCTTTGGGGGATCATATGCTGCACAAATTATCGCAGCAAAATGAGGGTGTGCGGGGCCATATTTTTGCGCCGTCTTCCTCACGCCCCGTTGCGTTTGCTGCCGGTTACAGGCCGCAACATTCCACAGATTATTCTCCCACTTATTCTATGCCCGCGCATTCTTCTTACCGCGCGGCAAATGCACAATACGCGCAGCAAAATATGCAGCAAAATATGGAGATGCAAGAGTCTACACCCCAAGAATTTCCTGCACCCTCGCCGCAATTGCAATGGCCGCAATTCGTTGATGTTGCCCCCCACGCACGGTTTGAACATCCCGAAGATATCCAGGAATCCGGCCATTTCCCATTGGGCTCTGCGCGGGCGCAGCTTCATGAAAATTATATTGTGGCACAGACACGTGACGGGATAGTGATTGTGGATCAACATGCCGCGCATGAGCGTTTGGTGTATGAACGGTTTAAGGCCGCGCTTTATGGTCAGGGTCCCATCAGTCAATTATTGCTTACTCCGGAAATCGTGAGTTTGGAGGATTCGGATTGCGCGCGGCTCTTGGACTCACGCGATATCTTTGCGCGGTCAGGGTTGGAGATTGAAGCGTTTGGAGTAGGGGCTATAGCGGTGCGCGCTATTCCGGAACTGCTCGCGGGGCGGGTGGATGTTGCACAATTGCTGCGTGATCTTGCGGATCAATTGATCGAAGATATCGGGGCGGACGGCGTTGAAGCCAAGTTAAACGGGATTTTGTCCACGATGGCGTGTCACGGTTCTGTGCGCTCCGGGCGGCGACTCACGCAAAAGGAAATGGATGCTTTGCTGCGGGAAATGGAACGTACGCCGCTTTCGGCACAATGTAACCACGGTCGGCCTACCTTTGTTGCACTTTCATTGAAAGATATCGAAAAACTTTTTAAGCGAACTTAAACCATTTTTGTAGACCATTTTTGGTTTGGGTAGAATTAAAAAATGGTCTAAGTATTTGTTTTGTCGCATTTTGTTACGATTAACCGGCTTCCGCTTAATCGCAAAATGCTCTAGTTGGAAATTGGGGGAAATCAATTTATGTCCGAACGTCATAGAATTTTGGTCATGTATTTGTTGTTGTTGAGCTCAATTGTTTTGATCTCCATTCTCACACCGCTGTGCCAGTTGATCGCGGCGATTGGGATTTACGGGACTTTATTTGCCTCCTATATCCTGCGCAAAATGCATCATATTGATGATATTGTCACCAATCACGCAATTTATATTTCGCGCACCATCTGGATTTGGACGCTGTTTTTATTTCTAGGAGTTTTAGGTGCCGTCATAACGATTTTGTTCAATATGGACACGACGGAAATTCACAGTCTGATGGACCAGATAAATGCAGGCCAGGGGGGGATGGACGAAGCCGCATTAGATTCCTCAATGCAGAAATTTTCCCAAGCCAATGAAAAACTTGTGATGACCGCACTTATCCTTTGGTTGCTCCCAATTCAGGCCTATGCGCTCTGGCGGGTTCATAAGGGCATCAGCCGCGCGATGGGCGGATATAGAATTCAAAACCCTACAAAATGGTTTTAAAAACTGTTTATGATCTTTTTCACAACCCAGCAAATTTCGTAACCCGACCCCACTCGCAACCCCGTGCCTGACACGGGGTCTCACGTTTAAGAACCTGTTCATGATCTCTACTCCGGCGTTGGCTTTTCACGGTATTTCTGCGCTTCCGCTTCTCACGTACATCTATGTACGATCCGATGCGGTTCTCGAAAAACCGCAAAAATCCTTAGCCGCAGCGAGATCATGAATAGGTTCTAAAAAACCGCAAAGCCGCAAAGGTTTTTACGGGTTTTTTTAGCCACGAATAGCCACGAATGATCACGAATTTTGAAATATAATAAGTATAGGAACGGTGTTTTAAAATCTCATATCAAAATAGATACAGGGGGACTCGAAAATTTACAAAAATAGAACGCGCAGCGTTCAGAAAAAACAATCTTGCAATAGGATAAGTTATTTATTTATAAACTAAAATTATCTCTTTCTCTGTGCCCTCTGCGCCCTCTCTGCGTTTAAAAATTAAAAAGCGAGAGGAGCCAACAAAACTCCGTAACCCCGTAAAAGAAAAAGTCGAATGAATGAGATTTTTTCGCATATACGGGGTCAGGAGAGTAGATTCAGACCCCGCATCAAGTGCGGGGTTACGCGTGGGGGCGGGGTTGCGGAAGGTGAGGGGCAAAGGAGCTGTTTAAGATTTTGCAATTTGATCGAGCGATTTTAATTTGCTTAAAACGCGATCTAAATCCTCTAATTTAAGCATATTTGGCCCGTCTGAGGGGGCGGTATCGGGGTTTTGGTGCACCTCCATAAATACCCCGGCCACACCCACCGCGATGGCGGCGCGGGCCAAAACCGGCACCATGGTGCGGTCGCCGCCGCTTGATGTTCCTTGTCCGCCCGGTTGCTGCACGGAATGTGTGGCATCAAACACAACCGGATAGCCGGTTTGCGCCATGATCGGCAGCGCGCGCATGTCAGAGACCAGCGTATTATACCCAAAACTCGCGCCGCGTTCACAGAGCAAAATATTCTCATTCCCCGTTGACGCGATTTTGGCCGCGACATTTTTCATGTCCCATGGTGCCAGAAATTGGCCCTTTTTGACGTTGATCACCTTGCCCGTGCGCCCTGCTGCCAGCAGCAAATCTGTCTGGCGGCACAAAAACGCAGGGATTTGCAATATATCCACATGGGGGGCAACGATGGCGCATTGTTCTTCGCTATGCACATCGGTGAGCATAGGAAGCTTGAAATCCCGTTTTAAATCATCAAAAATCTGCATGGCTTCGTCGAAACTGACGCCGCTGCGCACCCCTTGGGCACTTGTGCGGTTGGCTTTGTCGAACGAAGTTTTATAGATAAAAGGAATCGAGAGTTTCTCTGTAATCTCCTTAATCGCGCCGCACATGTCATAGGCATGTTCGCGGCTTTCCAACACGCAGGGACCGGCGATCAGGAAAAACGGAGAGTCGTTAGAAACCTGAAAATCGCCAATTGAAACTTTTTTCATCATTTGAATTTAACCTTTTTGGTGATAGACTGCCCAGTTGTATTTACAGCATATTTAATTGGTTTTATAGCTTTTTCAATGTATTTTCTGAGAGCCTGTTCACTATCTCGCTAGCTCAAAGAGTTTTACGAATTTTTCATTCCAATTTATTAAGGAGTTGGTTTAAGCTGAATTAGTTTTTTTAACCGCAGAGACGCAGAGGACACAGAGAGCTTTTTATACATGATGATTTTTTTTCTGCTGCTCAAAGCAAAAAGAAGTAAAAAAATGAACGCGCAGCGTTCGAAGCGCATACATGATAAAACGTTCTAACTAATTGAATTTAAACAATATTTGTTCCTTATGTTTTTCTCTGTTTACTCTGCGTCTCTGTGGTTTTAAAAATTAAGTCCGCCTTATCTCAAAATATATTCGTAAGGACTCAAAGCAAAAAAGATGATGAACAGGTTCTTAGGGGGTTGCCTCAACTTCTATTTTTTTATTTCAGAGTTAAAGATTTCAGGAACATAATTTCATGCGATTAATGATTGTCGGACATTTGGAGGGGCATATCTCTGCCGCGGGTAAAATTGCCCTGCAAAAAGGTGCAAAAGTCCTGCATTGTGAGGATGTAGACCAGGCCATCGGGGCGCTGCGCAATGGCAAAGGGGCAGATCTGGTCATGGTGGATTTGAAACAAAATATTGCCCAATTTATTCAGGATTTGAAAAAGGAACGTATTTTCCTGCCCGTGGTGGCGTGCGGTATTGGCACCGATGCGCGGGCTGCCGTCAAGGCGATTGAGCAGGGCGCGAAGGAATATGTGCCGCTTCCGCCCGATGCTGATTTAATTGCTGCGATTCTAGAGGCGGTGACGCAGGAAAGCAACGCCATGATCGCCAATGATGTTGCGATGCAGCAAATCGTGACATTGGCTAATCGCATTGCGCCGTCTGATGCAACCATCCTCATCACCGGGGAATCGGGGACGGGGAAAGAGGTCATGGCGCGCTATGTTCATCGTAAATCGCGCCGCGCGAATGGTCCGTTTATTGCAGTTAATTGTGCAGCAATTCCTGAAGCGTTATTGGAATCGGAATTGTTCGGCCATGAAAAGGGGGCCTTTACCGGCGCGGTGGCGCGGCGATTGGGCAAGTTTGAAGAAGCCAATGGCGGCACGCTCTTACTGGATGAAATCTCGGAAATGCATCCGCTTTTACAGGCCAAATTGCTGCGCGCGTTGCAAGAACGTGAGATCACGCGCATCGGCAGCAATGACCCGGTTAAGGTCGATGTGCGGATCTTGGCGACCTCTAACCGCAATATGGAGGAGTCGATCAAAAAGGGCGAATTTCGCGAAGATTTATATTTCCGATTGAATGTTGTGAATATCAAACTGCCCGCATTGCGTGAACGAAAAGGCGACCTGGCGGCACTCTCGCAACTTTTTGTCGATAAATTTTCGCAGCAAAATAATCTGGAGCCGAAAAAACTCTCTGCCGCAGCGATTGAGAAAATCCGCGCCCATCACTGGAAGGGCAATATTCGGGAACTCGAAAACACCCTCCATCGCGCCGTATTAATGTCGATGGAAGATGAGTTGGAAGCGGAGGCGATTTATATCCCTGAGCTTGAGCATTTAAGGGCCGCGGCCCCCTCTTCCCCTGCGGCTAGTGAGCCTAAGCCTCGCTCTGCGTTGGGTGATTCGCAGCTCAAACAAGAGGAGGGCGGGGCGCTTCAGAATGGTCAATCAACTGAACTCGGAAACGCAGCCGAGTCAGCAGCCGAGTCATTGGTGGGGCGCAAACTCGCGGATGTTGAACGGGATTTGATTCTGGGTACGCTCGATCATTGTCTGGGCAACCGTACCCATGCCGCCAATATTTTGGGCATATCTATTCGCACCTTGCGTAACAAACTCTCACAATATCGCGGGGAGGGGATTGACGTGGTGGAGTCATGATCTCATTTAACCACTCAAGTTCAGAAATATATTTTAGTGTTGAATGCGGGGTTACGAAATTTCGGGGAGACAAGCTATTCGTGGGCATTCATTCTTATTCGTGAAAATTCGTGACTTAAAAATATCATCAGCAGGTTTTCAAAAACAATGAGCCAAACAATAGGCCGAAACAATAGGCCGAGTGCGGGCCAGATTGTCACAGAGTCGATGATTTGTATGAAATCCTAACCTTCCGTTTAGAATTAAGCTTTAAACTGAAAAAAAGGACTTTTAATCCATTTTATGACATTTTAAAAAGACGCGCCCTATGCCGAACACAAAATTTTGCCATGGAATCTCCGATATTTCGGACAGTTATACCGGTTTTATCATTGATACATGGGGCGTATTACATGATACGGAACGCGTTTTTGACGGCGCGGTGGAGTGTTTGAAGGAACTCAAAGCGCGTAAAAAATTCGTGCTGTTAATGTCCAATTCCGAACTGGACGCGGCGCATATGCGGATCTCGCTCAAGGAACTCGGGTTGGCGGAAAATTTATACAGCGACATTTTAACCTCCGGCGAGCTGTTATCCTATGGCATCAAAACCCAAAAAGACGGGGTTTTTGAAGGAATGGGCAAAAATTGTTACCTGATCGGCGGGGATCGTGCGCGCAAATTTTTAGAAGATAACCAGGTCAAAATTGTAAAATATCTGGAGGATGCGAGCTTTATGCTCATCTCCGGTTGGGATTATTTAGAGGGCGATATCGCAAGTTACGAAACTTTGCTGCGCGAAGCCATTCGCAAAAAAATCAAAATTTTATGCATCAATCCGGACTCGCGCGCGCTGTTGGGGAATAATTATAAAACCGCTACAGTGAATATCAGCCGCAGGATTCAAGAGCTGGGCGGTGTGGTGCACATGATCGGCAAACCCTATAAGCCGATTTTTTATCACGCCATTCACATTTTACACCGCAACGGTATCTATCCCGGGCAAACCGTGATGGTGGGGGATACGATGGCGCATGATATTGTGGGGGCCTCACTGGTCAATATGGATACGTGCCTGGTGCGCAGTGGGATGCACGCCCCGATTTTTAAAAATTCGGCAACCCCGGCGGATGTTAATAAGGCGCTCAATATTCTGGTTAATCAATATAACAACGTGCGGCCGACCTATCTGGTTGACCGATTGAAATGGGGCAAGGCTCTCCCTGATCGTAAACACAAAAAACGCGCGGGTTGAAAGCCTGTTCATCATCCCGTTGGCTTTGGGGGATTCTTCCCCTTGCCTCATCCGTTCCGCGACCGCGCCAATATCCGTCGCACTTCTGCCTGGAGTTAAGCTTTTGCTTGTAGGTCCATTCCTAGCCCCCCGGCCCAAGCAGCTTTGCTGGGAGTCTCTCCGTGAACAGGGATCTGTATAGGTTGTCGTCCATAGTAGCCGGTATCTCTAGCTATAGATTCACTCATAAAAACGCATGCTATTGCGCGGTTTGCATTTACTTCCTCACAAAATCTAGGGTTCGTGGATTCTTTATAAACACGTACAGTTTCAACCACGCCCCCTTTACTGTCTGCGCTTTGATAAAAGCCCGTATCAGGTACAATTACCGGGATGCCATTAACTTTTTCGAATTCTTTAGTGACATCCAGCTCCCTAACCAATGGCTCAGGGCCACAAGTATCCAAGTTTTCAGGATCTACAAAACGATGAACAACGACAACAGGACCACCGCCAGCTAGTAATTCATTAATTTTGTCAATGGGACTTACAGGAAAATATAATGCCTGCGCTTGGTCAGGATGGCCTGATCTCATGGTAGTACTGTCTAATGACGTTATTGGTACGGGGCCGCAACGAACAGTGGCTACCTCTAAAAATGTAGTAGCTAGGGGGAGTTTATAAGGCTTGCCATCAACCTTAATTTGCGGCTCGTTGTTATCATTTACGCCAAGCTCTCCCCCCTTAATGATGGTCCGTTTCAACACAGTATCAAAACCATCACCACTATCTGGTTTAGGCAGAACATCAAAAACGTCGATACCGAATGCCAAAAGAATATCCATAAGATCACGGGATTGAAAAACTCCTTGGGCAAACATACTGACGGCACAAGGCTTTACGATTTCAGAACGCAAAGCATCCAATAGTTCATTTACGTTGTTTTTAGCATCTGGATCTGGACACCAAAGGTCTAAATTCTTTAGATCAATACCCAATTGCTTTGCTGCATTGTTTGCTTTGGCCAGGCAATAAGTAACCCTATCCATCCAGCCCTGCTTTGTACAGCGTATCAAAGATTCTATCAAAGCTCTGCTTTTCCCTAAATCTTGCAATTCTTGTCTTAATTTATTGTTATGATCGTCTAGTTCTCCGCTCATAAGATTTAACTCCATTTCTAAATACTATATTAAAATACAACGCTTTTTAACATAGCGCAACAAGATTATCAATAATAAATTTCCATATAGTTGAATCCATAAATATTTTGACGTGTAGTCTTTTTTGTGAGAGCCTGTTTGTGATCTTCTTAGACGGGTTGCGGAATGGAGATCACAAGCAGGCTTTAAAGCAAAAATAGGGCGAAAATAAATCCTAAAGCAGGTTAAATGATAGCATGATCATCGTTTTTGGCTCCATCAATATGGATTTTTCGATTGTGCTCGACCAATTGCCGGGCCCGGGGGAGACTGTGTTGTCGCAGGATTATACCCTCACGCCGGGTGGCAAGGGCGGGAATCAGGCATTGGCCGCGGCGCGTTACGGTGCAAAGGTCGCGATGATCGGGCGTGTGGGTAATGATCATTACGGCAAAACCGTGCGTGAGTCTTTGAAATCAAACGGGGTTATGGTGTCGGGCGTTGCGATATCGGATACGCATCCCACCGGATGTGCGATGGTGGCGAGCGCCCGCGGCGGCGAAAATCAAATTATTGTGATGTCGGGCGCGAATATGGAGGTCATTCACGATCAGGTCCCCGACGAAATTCTGATGCCGAAAAATATCCTGCTCATGCAAATGGAATTGCCGATGGTTCAGGTATGTACGTTATTGGTGCGTGCCAAAGAGCGCGGGGTAAAGACCATCCTTAATCTTGCGCCTGCGCTCACACTTCCGCAAAAAGCTCTGGGGCTGCTGGATTATTTGATTGTCAACAGCATTGAGGCACGGATGCTTGCGGAAAAGCTGCACCTCACGCAAAATAATAATGCGGTGAAAATGGCTCAGGCTCTGGCGATTGCGGGGCAGCTCACCTGTATTGTGACCTTGGGTGCGCAAGGCGCGGTGGCGGTTACCAAGGACGGGGAGGCATGGGGCGTGCCGATTATGCCGCTAGACCAATCGCAAATTGTTGATACAACGGGCGCGGGCGATGCGTATTGCGGCACGTTTGCGGCGGCACTCCATGACGGGAAAACACTGCCGCAGGCGTTGCGTTTGGCGTCCATTGCTGGGAGCCTGACTTGCCTTAAACGCGGAGCCCAAGCAGCGATGCCGTTTTCGGATGATATCTTAAAACACTTGCCCAACATGCCCGAAGCAGCGCACATTAAAGTTTAGGCCGTGTGGTCGTGACCGTGCAATTTAAAACTCTACCTTAAAATATAGCCGGTTACGGCATTCAGGCACCGCGCGCCGCGCCGGGTTGTGCGCAGAAAATTCGGGTCGGAGTCGATCATTCCTTCGGTCCGCAAATGGTTAATCGCCGCCATGTTTAAATATTTTTGCGGTTCCCCTTGGGTTTTCTGATTGAGCTCATCGGCACTGATCCCCTCACGCAACCGTAAGCCCATCATCAAAAATTCATCAAATTGGGTTTGCGGGTCTATTGCTGTAAACTCTTGTAACCCGACTTCAGAGTCATCAATTTTTTTCAGCCAGATTTCCGGTGCGCGATGATCCCGTGTGGCGTATTTTTGGGGGGGTTGTAGTGGATCGCTTGGTCGCAGCGTAATACGGCCATGCGCCCCCGGTCCTATGCCGAGATAATCTTGATATCGCCAATAGGTCAGATTGTGCCGTGATTCTTGGCCCCCGGCCGCATGATTGGAAATCTCATAGGCCGGCAGTCCGCGCGCATTCATAATGTCTTGGGTGAGGTCATATAGATCGGCGGCCAAATCCTGTTCAGGGATTTGAAATTCCGCCCGTTGGTGGCGGGTATAAAATGGTGTGCCCTGTTCGATGGTGAGTTGATAGAGCGAGAAATGCTGCGCAGCATTTTTATGCGCCGGGGCGTTGCAAATTTCTAATGCTTCCTCCAACTCCTCCTGCCATTCATTCAAACTCTGGTTCGGGCGGGCATAAATCAGATCAAAAGAAATCCGATCAAAAATTGTGGCGGCGGAGCGTATGGCCGCTATGGCTTGGGGGACAGAATGCTCCCGCCCCAAAAACTCTAAATCCCGCGTGCGAAGTGATTGTACCCCGAGTGAGAGGCGATTGACTCCACCGCGGCGAAAATCTTCGAATTTTTGCTGTTCAAATGATGTCGGGTTGGCTTCTAATGTGATTTCACACTCGGGCGTGAGTCCCCAATGATCACGAATAAATTGGATGATCGCGGCGGTGGTGGAAGGCGCCATGAGGGAAGGGGTCCCGCCGCCGAAAAATACCGAATGTATGTGGCGGTCGCGCGTTTTTTCATGCCAATATTTTAAGGAAGTCAGGTAAGCTTTGGCCCATCTTTCATGGTCAATTTGCTGCGCAACATGGGAATTAAAATCGCAATAGGGGCATTTAGATTTGCAAAACGGCCAGTGAATGTAAATGGCGAGCGACATTGGGAAGTCTCGACGTGCCCTAAAGGGTCTTCAGATAGGATGCGAACGCGGCAAAGGCACGGCCGCGGGCGGAATAAGTCTCCTTTTCCTCCATGCTCATTTCACCAAAACTGCGTAGCTCGCCATGCGGCACAAAAATTGGATCATAGCCAAAGCCGTTTTGCCCGCGCGGGGGAAAGTGCAATGCTCCGTCACTCGTGCCTTTAAAAATATGGGTGTTGCCGGCTTCGTCAATATAGGCCAAAACACAGACAAAATGCGCGGTTGCACCGTCTGTTTCTACATTATTTTTCTCTAACCGTTCCTTGATCATGTGAAAGGCCTGATCAAAATCCTTGGCGGGACCGGCCCAATCGGCCGAATACACACCCGGATCACCGTTCAGCGCATCAACACATAATCCGCTGTCATCCGCCAAGGCCGCGCGGCCCGTTTGCTCCGCCACAAATCGCGCCTTGATCAATGCGTTGCCTTCAAAACTATCCGCAGTTTCCTCCGGCGCCGATAAGTTATAATCCGCAGCATTTTTGAGGGTGATATGACCAAGGCCCGCGGCACACATCATGCTTTGCAGTTCCACCAATTTACCCTGGTTGTGGGTTGCGAGGATGATGTGATCAGGTTGCATCGCTTTGGAGTCCTAATGCTTTTTGTTGCAGCATTTTAAGGTCCGTGCAGCCCTTTTTAGCGAGTTGCAAGAGATCATCAAATTCGGCTTCGGTAAAGGGGGTTTTCTCCGCAGTGGCTTGAATTTCTACCAATCCGCCGCTCCCCGTGATCACGAAATTGGCATCGGTTTCGGCCGTAGAATCTTCGCTGTAATCCAAATCCAGATAGGGTTGCCCGTTGCAAATACCCACGGAAATGGCGGCCACACTATCGCGCAGGGGAATGTCCTTTAAAAGTCCAATGCTGCACAAATACTCAAAAGCCTGATACAGCGCAACATAGGATCCGGTAATGGCCGCAGTGCGTGTGCCGCCATCGGCCTGCAGCACATCGCAATCAATGCGCACCTGACGTTCCCCCATTTTTTCAAGATTGACCACGGCCCGCAGTGCGCGCGCGATCAAGCGTTGAATTTCCTGGGTGCGGCCGGTTTGCTTGCCTTTCGCGGCTTCACGGTCGGTGCGTTTTTCTGTGGCACGCGGCAGCATCCCATATTCCGCCGTGATCCACCCCTTGCCCGAATTTTTCATCCAACCGGGCACGTTTTCCTCAATCGTTGCCGTACAGAGCACATGGGTGTCACCGAATTTAATCAGGCAGGACCCTTCGGCATGTTTTGATATGTTGGTTACAATTTCCACCTGGCGCAGTTCATTCGCGCCGCGCTGATTTTGACGCAGAAGGGACGATGGGGCGGTTGAGCGGGCAATTTTTGCTGCGGGCGCGGTCATGTGCGATGTATCCTTATGTGATCGTGTATGATGAAAGGTGATTGGGCGTGAGTGGGTAGGAAATGAATGAGAAAAAACTCAACATGCTTTATCCAGTGTAATTTGTTCTTGTTGGGCTTTCAGGCAATCAGTCAGCTCAACCGGGTAATCCCCCGTAAAACACGCATCGCAATATTGCGGTTGGGCGGTGTTTCGCGCGGCTTCACCCATTGCGCGATAGAGCCCGTCAGTGGAGATAAAGGCCAGCGAGTCCACCGCAATAAAATCTGCAATGTCCTGAATGCTATGGCTGGACGCCAATAAGTCTTTACGCGATGGCGTGTCGATGCCGTAAAAACAGCCGTGAGTGATGGGGGGGGAGGAAATGCGCATGTGAACTTCGCGTGCGCCGGCCTGACGCATCATTTCCACGATTTTTTTGGATGTCGTGCCACGCACAATGGAGTCGTCAACCAAGACGATGCGCTTGCCTTCAATTGCACCGCGATTGCCGTTATGTTTGCGCTTCACGCCCAAATGGCGGATTTTTTGCGTGGGTTCAATAAAGGTCCGCCCGACATAGTGATTGCGGATAATGCCGAGTTCAAACGGTATCCCTGTTTCCTGGGCATATCCCAGGGCCGCGGGCACGCCGCTGTCGGGCACAGGCACCACCAGATCAACATCGCAGGGGGCTTCTTGGGCCAAAACTTGCCCAATTTTTTTGCGCATCTCGTAAACTGATTTATTGTCAATCACACTGTCCGGCCGCGCGAAATAAATATATTCAAAAATGCAGAATTTTGAGGCCGCACGGGCAAAGGGACGATGGGATTGCACCCCTTCGGGCGTGATCACTACCATTTCACCCGGTTCAATGTTGCGCACAAATTCGGCACCGATAATATCGAGTGCGCATGTCTCAGATGCCAGAATATGCGCCCCGTTCAATCGCCCCAACACCAGCGGGCGAAATCCGTTCGGGTCGCGCACGCCGATCATGCGGCCTTCGGCAAAACAGATAAGGGAATAGGCCCCTTTGAGCGATTGAAGTGATTCAACCAATCGTTCCAAAACTGTTGGCTTTTTGGAAAGTGCCACCAGATGGATGATGACCTCTGTATCCGATGTGCATTGAAAAATCGCCCCGCGATGGATAAGTTCATCACGGATTGTCATGGCATTTGTCAAATTGCCGTTATGTGCCACGGTGAATCCGCCAAAGGACAGTTCAGCATAGAGCGGTTGCACATTGCGCAGCAAGGTTTCACCCGTTGTCGCGTAACGGTTGTGGCCGATCGCATAAGGCCCCTGAAGTTTTGAAATAATGGCCGTGTCGTTAAAAATATCATCGACCAACCCCAGGCCGCGATGGACAAAAAATTTCTGCCCGTCATAGCTGACAATGCCCGAGGATTCTTGCCCGCGATGCTGAAGCGCGTGAAGCCCAAGGGCCGTGAGTGTGGACGCATCCTCATGGCCGAATACGCCGAATACGCCGCATTCTTCGTGCATTTTATCCGTTTGCATGGTGCTTGTCTCGCTTATCTCACTCATCAGGTTATCGGGGGTTATCGCTTATTGTTATCTTTTGGTCCGTTTATAGTTATAGGCTAATTATTATAGGGTTTTGGGTTGTTGCTATATGGTTCTAATGGCGGTTCCAATGGCTCTTCCAAATTTTGTTTTTGATCCTGATACGGGTTTTTCGGCGCAGAATTTATGCCCTCCTGCCCGTCTGCTTCCTCGCCTGCTTGCGGCTCCACCGATATATCCTTCATATCCTTAATCAGTCTATCCAAACCCTTGCGTTCATTGTTCTGATACCCGTCCGCTGCTTCGGGTGATTTAGCGCCCTTTTCAGGGGATGACGCAGGTGACCCTTGATCTTCTTTGCCCTGCTGATCAGGGCTTGAGTCTTTGTGATCAGAGCCGTTTTCTTCGCCTATTTTTTCACCGGTTTTTTCACTCATTTTTTCGGATGGCTTAATGCGTTTATCGCCGAGCAAGTCTAGCTCTAACAATTTCTGCCGCGCATCTTTTTGCCGCTCTTTATCCTCTTCGGGGTGGTCGGTGGGCAGGTACGACAACATCCACAGAGTTACTTTTTCAATATAGGGAATGGTTTTGGAATGCTCAAACCAATCTTTTTTATTGTCATCACTTAAAATCAGATGAAACGGCAGGTAAATCAACCCCAACAAAAACACACCGCGCACGATGCCGAATAAAACCCCCAAAGTGCGGTCAATCGGCCCAAGCCCAATAGCATGAGCGGAGGAGGAGAGGAAATAGCTTGCGAGTTGCAACGCCAAAAACACCGCGACAAACACGATAAAATAAGCGGTGGCATCGGCGGCAATATTGGCGGGGATCAGATCGAAAAGTTTTTCCGGCTCTTTCCCCTCAATCACCCCAAACCATTGGTGCGTATAGGGGCGCAGCAGCGGCCCAAACATAATGGCGGCCAAAACGCCGCCCAAAACACCAAAAATGGTCAAAACTTCGCGAATAAGCCCGCGGTAAAAAGAAACAGCTATTGAAATCAACAGGATTACAACAATCCCAATATCAACAAAGGTAGAAATTTCCATGGATAAACCCCAAAAAGGCCGATATAGGATTAAAAACCTATCCCCAAGCCTGTTTCCGAATGCTCATTATCTTATTTAAAATTATATGTTTCAAAAAAACTTTGGTAGATCGTTTTGGTCTTGTTACTTGGTATTGTCACGTTGTTAATACTTTAAAATGCAACAAAAATCAAGGATTGAGCGAAGTCTAGAGCATTTTGCGATTAAGTGGAAGCCGGTTAATCGTAACAAAATGCGACAAAACAAATACTTAGACCATTTTTTCGAGTCTACATAACCGAAAAATGGTCTAATAATTTACGCTATTTTGGCGTCACCGAAAAGTGCGAGGGGTTCAAGCCAAAAATTACATAAATTACCATATATCGTTAATTAGTCACTAAAGCCGGAGTGGTAAACTGGATAGTGGACATCGTGTATGTGCGATGGGGCCAGTATGGCTGCGAGTATCATAAACCTATGAAAACTGTAACGAGAGCGGTATTGAGTGTATAGGATGGGGCGAAAGTCTAGGGTTAATTACCTTCGTACAACGGCGTTGAGTGCCCTGATCTGTTTAGGCGTAGGGTTAAACTCGGGCGTTGGACCCGCTGTGGCTGCGCCGCAAGACGGGGTGGTGGTGGGCGGAAGTGCCACCATAACCTACACCGGACCAAAAACCGATATTCATCAAAGCACACAGCGCGGAATTATTGATTGGCGCGGATTTGATGTGGGAACAAGTGAAACGGTAGAGTTTCATCAACCCAACAGCACGGCGACAACTCTTAACCGTGTCAACGCTGCCAATCCATCGCAAATTAACGGTCAAATTAAGGCCAATGGGAATGTCATTCTTGTTAACCCCAATGGCGTGTTTTTTGGGGGAAGCAGCCGCGTGGATGTGAATTCGTTGGTGGTCACCAGCGCGGATATCGCCAATACCGATTTTATGAGCGGCTTAGATCAATTCTCAATCCCCGGTTCCCCTGATGCCAAAATTATTAATGAAGGCGTGATTACAGCCAAAGAAGGTGGGTTGGTCGGGTTGGTTGCTCCGCAAATTGAAAATTCCGGATTGATTGAGGCAAAATTGGGTAAGGTGCAGGCCGTGTCGGGCGATACGTTCACACTTGATCTCTATGGCGACGGATTAATCAGTGTGGCCGCGGTGGGGGATTTGAATACCCAATTGGTAAAAAACAACGCATCGGGCGTAATTCGGGCCGATGGGGGCGTGATTGTGCTTTCGGCTGCGGCGGCGCGTAATAATATTAACAATCTGGTGAATAATGAGGGATTGATTGAGGCCCGCACCATCTCCACTCGCAAGGGTAAGATTATTCTGGGTGGGGCGGAGACTCGGATGGTGCAAAACACCGGCAAAATTTACGCAACCGGTTCTGCTGTGGAGGATGGCGGGGATATTGAAATTGCGGCAAAATTTGTGGGGTTGGGCGGCGAAGTTCGTGCGGATGGTCAAAATGGCGGCACAATTCAGATCAAAGCCACCACACTATCTCTGGCGGATCAGATTTCCGCCAAGGGGTTAAACGGCCATGGCGGGACCATTACTCTGGATTACAATGATATGTGGGAGACTTCGACGTCCTATCTGAATGTCGATGGCGCAACCAATGGCGGTAAAATCCTCTCTATCGGGTTGGATAATATGGTGTCCTCCGGCCATTATTCGGCCCTAGGGCTGGGCGGTAAGGGTGGGCAGATTGATATCACGTCGCCGGGAATCAGGATGCTCTCAACTGAGGTCAGTGCCTCGGGTAAAACGGCGGGCGGATTAATTCGAATTGGTGGGGAATATCAGGGCGGCAAAGGCTTGCCCGAAGACCAATTACCCAATGCGCAGATTGTAACCCTTGATCGCGGCACGCGCATTAAAGCGGACGGGGAAGATGATATCGCCGAGGGCGGTACGGTGATTATTTGGTCGGATATGGATACAATGATGCTCGGCACAATTTCGGCCATCCCCGGTAAGATTGCGGGGACGGGGGGATTTGTTGAGGTGTCTTCGGGGGATGTCCTAACCTATGGCGGGGATATTCAAACCGGCAATGGCACAGGCAGCAACACCCGCCCGGGGACAATCCTCTTTGACCCTAAAAATATCGTGATTGCCAGCAGCACCTTTAACCCCACCGCCATTATTATGGGGCGTGGACACTCCAGCCCCAATGTGGATTTACCGAATTTGAATAATGGTGGCGCCGCCTTTGGTACGACAGTTTCCTTAGATGGTAACCGTATTGCGGTCGGTATTATTGAAGATAATGGGGCCGATGATAGTACTGGTCGCGCGGGGGCCGTTTACTTATACTCATTCACGAATTCCACATTTTCAGGCGGCGTGTTAGAGGGAATTATTGGTTATGGGTACGTTGGGCCCAAAAGTATTAATGCTTCGCAGTTGGGGGCTAATGATCAATTCGGGCGATCCGTTTCCTTGAATGGCAACAGGCTGGCTGTAGGAGCAAATGGAGATGATGGAAATAATAACAGCGTGACCGATTCGGGTGGCGTTTATTTATACAGCTTTAGTGATAGTAGTTTTAATGGAGGTGCCCTTCAGGGTCGCATTGGCACCGGTTACTCAGGAACAAGAGATTATAACATGACGGGTGTTCTGGGAAATTCAGACGCATTTGGTTATGCTGTTTCCCTTGATGGAACCCAGTTGGCAGTGGGGTCTTGGGGTGGTGACGGATATAATAACGCGGTCACGAATTCAGGAGATGTGTATTTATTCAGCTTTTCAGATATGAATTTTTCGAGTGGGGTATTGCAAGCACGTATTGGACATAATTATACTGGTCCGAAAGACATCAATGTTCAATTAGATACATCTGATTCATTCGGCACTGCACTCTCTTTAGACGCCAATCGCCTTGTGGTGGCCGCTAGAAGCGGGGACGGGTTTAATAATACTACAACGAATTCTGGCGAAGTTTATTTATTTAGTTTCTCTGATTCCACATTTTCAGGCGGCGTATTGCAGGGGCGGATGGGAAAAGGCTATACCGGTACCAAAGATGTTAATCTTTCTTTGGATGCTACAGATGCGTTCGGCTATGGTGTATCTCTAGATGGTAATAGATTGGCCATAGGGTCTTATCAAGATGACGGTAATGCAAATTCTGTTGGGAATAGTGGTGCTGTGTATCTCTATACATTTACCGATTCTGTGTTTTCGGGTGCTATATTGCAAGGGATTATAGGTAATAATTATGGGATTTTAGGTGGTAAAAATCTTTCTAGGCCCAATGAGTCTGCCGGCTCGGATCAATTAGGTACAGCCGTCTCACTAGACGGTAACAGGCTTATCGTAGGTGCTGCAGGTGACGATGGGCCTAATAATGAAAACACCAATCAGGGGGCTATTCATTTTTATACATTTACCGATTCTAGCTTTGGTGGTGGAGCTTATGCCGGATCCTTAGGAAATTATTACACCAATGCAAATAGTGTGACACTCGCAAAAAACACAGCATCAGATTCCTCGGCTGATAGTTTTATGGTCTCGGTGAATGGTCATCGTATTGCGTTAGGTGTGCCGTATGATGATGGTTACGGTGATATTTTGGGTGATTCCGGGGCAGTATATCTCTATAGCTTTGCCAGCGATGCCTATGATGGGGCTATTTTGGAAGGGATTATTGGTGCTGGTTATGTAGGGCCAAAAAATATCAATATGAGTGCGTATTTAGATAAGTCAGACTTATTTGGATCCTCTGTCTCCCTTGAGGGGAATAGGTTGGCAGTAGGAGCAAAACAGGACGATGCTTCTGGGAATACAGCATCAAATTCTGGAGCAGTCTATCTTTTCAGTTTTACCGATTCGGTTTTTAGCGGCGGAGTATTGGAATCACGGCTAGGAAGGAATTACGCCACGGGTAAGAATCTCTCTATCTCTAACATAGGAGGTGGAGATTTCTTTGGGTCTACTGTCTCACTGGATGGCAATCGCTTAGCCGTTGGTGCCAGTCGTGATGCGGGAAATGCAAATGCTGTTAATGCATCAGGAGCTGTATATTTATTTACCTTCAGTGACTCTGCATTCTCTACGCCCACCCTAAAAGGTATAATTGGTTATGGCTATTCAAATGCCACTCTCACCGGGAGCTATAATCTATCACAGTTAGGAGCAACTGATCTTTTTGGCGAATATGGGCTATCATTAGATGGAAACCGTTTGGTTGTGGGGGCGGTCCAGGGGGATGGGTATCTTGATGCGGCTGTTAATAGTGGAGATGTTTATCTCTTCACATTTTCTGATTCGATCTTCTCTTCGACAACACTGAAAGGTACAATGGGTTATGGATATAGCGGTGCAAACGATATTAATATGAGTGGCTATTTAGAGGCTAATGACCGCTTGGCAGGTGTTGCATTAGAGGGTTCGGTTCTGGCACTGGGATCCAGCCGCGATGACGGGTATAACGCTAACTCCGCCACAATTACGACTGATAATGGTGCTGTGTTCGTTTACAATTTCGACGATCTTGCCTTCAATAATGGACGATTAGATTTCACAATCGGGAAGGGATTTACGGGCGGTAAAAACATTGATACGAGTTCTATCGCCAATGATAGCGATTATTACGGATCGAGTATTTCACTAGACCAAGGCACTTTGGTGGCCGGGATATCCAGTTACAATGGCTATGGCTCGCGATATGCTAATTCCGGTGGGGCCTTTATTTATCGTGGAAATGCCTATGATCCCGCATCGGGGATGACATTCTCGAATATTAATTCTACGACAGTTGGGATCACGCCCAGTGCTTTGGCTGCATTACTCTCTACTCCGCAAAACGTTGTGCTTCAGGCCAATAATGATATTCGGATTGATGATGTGTTGACCGTTAATAATGCTTCTGGAAATGGTGGAAACTTAACCTTACAGGCTGGGCGCAGTATTTTGATTAATGCGAATGTGACAACTGATAATGGTGATCTGACCCTCTATGCGAACGAAGACTTGGCCACCGGGGTTGTCAATGCGCAGCGTGATGCCGGGTCTGCCGTGATTACGATGGCGAATGGCACAACCATTAACGCCGGCACTGGAAATGTGGTGATTAGATTAGAGGATGGCACGGGTAAAACGAATAAGGATAGCGGCTTTGTTACCCTGAACAATATTACCGCTGGAACTATTTTCTCGGAAAATATTGATCAAACATCCAGCCTGGTTTTGAATGGTGTGCTAACGGCCAGTGGGGCGGGAACACCTTTGACGCTTGTGGCGGGCAAGGATTTTATTAACAACTATGGGGCCGGCGCACTGGTTACGCCTGCCGGTCGTTGGCTCATTTACTCCGATCACCCAACTCTGGACACGCTGAATGGATTAATTGCTGATTTTGAACTCAGAAGTTGTACTTATGGCTCTGGATGCGTACTTGGAACCGGCAATGGGCATTTATATGAATATGGGATGAAAATTATTCGCGTGAGCGTTAATCTTGAGCGTTATTACGGTGACCCCAACGTGGATAATGCAACTCTGCAATCATTGTTGGTCTATACCGGATTTGAAACAGGGGATAGCGTAAGTGATTTGGAGGTTCTGCCCACCGCCACAATCTCGGCCACGGCTACTGCCACGGCGGCGGCAGGGACAACCCATCTGATTAATATAGTAGGTGGGCATGATACAAAATATGAGCAATATTTGGTGGATCCAAGCTATTTGACCATTCTTAAAAAACCGGTGACCGCGACATGGGTGGCTCCGCTCAGCAAGACTTATGGGTCGGCGAATCCTGTGAGCACCTACTCGAATTTTACATTCTCCGGTTTTGCCAATAGTCAAACAGCAGCCGGTGTTAACCCCACGATCGTCATGGATTATGGAACTGTGGGAACAAATACAGGGGTCGGCACCTATGCTGCGAATGTGACCTTTACCAGTGCCAATTATGATATTACCGCTTCGCCAACCACCCTCACCATTACCCCGAAAAATATCACTGCCAGTTGGGTTGCCCCGCTATCTCGCATCTACGGAGATTCTAATCCAGGGGTCACCACATCTAACTTCACCTATAGCGGGCTTATTTCGGGCGATACAGGCGCAGCCGTTTCAGCCGCTGCAGATTTCGGCAGCATTACCTCCTCTACAAATGTTGGATCTTACAATGTTGGAGCAAGTTTTACTTCTGCCAATTATACTGTAACCAATGCCCCAACCACGACACTGACGATCAATAAACGCAATATTACAGCTAGCGTCGATAACGCCTCACGCGCCTACGGAGATACCAATCCTAGCTTCACGTGGGCGGATGTGACGTGGAGCAATTTAGCAAACGGCGAAGACGGCTCCGTTATTGATTCCCTTACATTCTCCAGCCCCACCGCAACCGCCACCAGCAATGCGGGAACAACGCACGCATTGAGTATCAGCGGACTGAGTGATAATAACTATAACCTCACAAGCTCAACAGCAGGCACCTTAACCATCGGTAAGCGTGATATTACAGCGAGCGTTAATAATGCTTCACGCGCCTACGGAGATGCCAACCCCGTCTTTACATGGGCGGATGTGACGTGGAGCAATCTGGCCAATAGTGAGAGCGGATCAGTGTTGGATGCTCTCACTCTTTCTGCTCCAACGGCAACTGCCACTAGCAATGCGGGTACGACTCATGCGATTAGCCTCAGCGGATTTAGTGATAATAACTATAACCTTACAGGCTCAACGGCTGGCACCTTGACGATTGGCAAACGCGATATTACGGCCACGGTGAATAATGCGTCACGGGCTTACGGAGATACCAACCCTAATCCCACATGGTCGGATGTCACTTGGAATAATCTGGCCAATAGTGAGAATGGATCCGTTATTGATATATTTACGCTGTTGGCCCCAACCGCGACCGCCACTAGCAATGCGGGGACAACGCATGCGATTAGCTTAAGCGGCTTTAGCGATAATAACTATAACCTTACCGGTTCAACGGACGGAACATTGACCATTGACAAACGCAATATTACGGCCACGGTGAACAATACCTCACGCGCCTACGGAGATGCCAATCCTAGCCTTACTTGGGCGAATGTGACGTGGAGCAATCTAGCCAATAGTGAGAGCGGATCGGTGTTGGATGCACTCACACTCTCCAGCCCTACAGCCACGGCGACCAGCAATGCGGGCACGACGCACGCGATTAGCCTCAGCGGCTTTAGTGATAATAACTATAACCTCACAAGCTCAACCGCGGGAACATTGACGATCAACAAACGCGATATTACGGCCACGGTGAATAATGCCTCACGAGTCTATGGAGATTCCAACCCTGTCTTTACGTGGGCGGATGTGACGTGGAGCAATTTGGCCAATAGTGAGAGCGGATCAGTGTTGGATGCTCTCACTCTTTCTGCTTCAACGGCAACTGCCACTAGCAATGCGGGTACTACTCATGCGATTAGCTTAAGCGGATTTAGTGATAATAACTATAACCTTACCGGTTCAACGGACGGAACATTGACCATTGACAAACGCGATATTACGGCCACGGTGAATAATGCCTCACGCGCCTACGGAGATGCCAACCCGAGCTTGACATGGGCGAATGTGACATGGAGCAATTTGGCCAATGGACAAAATGGATCGGTAATTGACTCACTTACCTTTGCTGCTCCAACGGCAACTGCCACCAGCAATGCGGGCACCACCCACGCGATCAGTTTAAGCGGCTTTAGTGATAATAATTATAACCTCACCGGGTCAACGGACGGAACATTGACGATTAACCAAGCTGCTCTCACCATTCGCGCAAATGATTATACGCTATATGTGAATGACCCATACCCTAGTTTTGGTTATCAAATTTTGGGCAATTTCAAAAATGGCGAAAATCAAACAATTTTCCTCACTCCGGTTCAGGTCAACGCGCCATCCGCAACGGTTTCAGGAAGTTATGCCATTACGCCGTCCGGAGCCACGGCATTAAATTATGACCTTAATTTTGTGAATGGGACGCTCACTTTGCTTGATCCTACCAGCGTACCTCCTACGCCACCGCCCACTTCATTTGATTTTTCAAATCTTGATGGTTTAACCCGTACGATTGCAGACCCTGAACTTCCGGCTGGTTTTTCAGTAGAATGGCAGGGACTTATAGATCGTCAAGGGCTGGAAATTCCTTCTGACCTCATCAATATTTTCTATTCTTTCCCTGAAGATGACGAAAATTCGTCCTCAACCATTCTTGTCATTCCTCCTAAGGCAAAATCCGCGGCGCAACATAATTTGGCACTGTAAATATTTTTTGGCTGAAATTAAAATATTTTTAACGAAACCGACGGTAGTATCACCCTATCTGAGTTGCTTGCTGACTCAGATAGTGGGCTAGTTTATGGTCCTTGCCGCTAAGAACCTGTTCATAATCTCTACTCTGGCGTTGGCTTTTCACGGTATTTCTGCGCTTCCGCTTCTCACGTACATCTATGTACGATCCGATGCGGTTTTTGAGCAACCGCAAAAATCCTGTGCCATAGCGAGATTATGATCAGGCTCTAAGGCCGGAGTATCATTTCGAATTTTAGTAGTAGTTATATCTTTCTTAAAATCAATCAGTTATCGTAAATTATAACATATCAAAAGGATGTCATTTGCCTATTCAGAAGATCGACTTCAGAGCCTTTAAAAAATATTTCGCCCCGCATGCGGCGGCGGATTTTAATCTGTTTTTGGAAAAATTGCCGGTGAATGTTGGTAAGCCGGCATTGATTGCGGCGGGCATGAGTTGGTTTATGGTTGTCTGTCTCGGCTTATTCTGTGTTATGCAGATGAAAAGCCTGACGGATCTACGTTTAGAGGCAAGTAAACAAGACGCCATTAAGCCCATGATTCCGGTGGTTAAATTAGAGGCCGTTGACCAGAAGTCGGTAAAATCCTTGGTTGATGATATGAAGACAGTCTATCCCGACCTTACATTTTCCCTAGCCAGCGGCAATTTACTCATCCAATCCAAATCAACCGCAAATTATAGTGAGTTTCGTGAGGCTCTGGGGCATATTGTGAATGCCGGGGCGGGATGGAAAATCAGCGTTGATAGTTTATGCGTGGGGCGTGAGTGCAAACAAAACGCATTGGATGCAAAATTAAAAATTCAGAAACTCAAGATTGACAAATTCAACTCATCGGCTACGATGACAAAATGATTCAAAGTGGGAGAAAAAACATGACAATCACAACAACTCATCATCAATCGCAACAGGGCAGAACCGGCGAGACCGGAAACGTGCTGTTCCTCATCCTCATAGCTGTGGCGTTATTTGCGGCGCTTTCTTATGCCGTGACCCAATCTACACGATCGGGGGGAGGGGACGCCAATAACGAAACCAACCTTGTGAACTCGGCGCAGATCACGCAATACCCTGCCGGGATTAAAACCTCCATTACCCGCATGATCGTTAGTAATGGTGTGACGGCGGAGGAATTGGAGTTTAATGCTCCGGCGGCGTTTTCTAGCTTGACAAGTAACAATGTTGGTGTCTTCCACCCTAGTGGCGGCGGTGCGACATACGCCTTTGCCCCTGACAGCGTAGTTGATACGACGATCAACGCGACGAAAGCTTGGGTGTTTAACACTGAAAATGAAGTTCAAAATATTGGCCAGACGGATGCGACCGCGCCAACCCATGACACGGCCGATACAATTGCATTTCTGCCGGGTGTTAAGTTGGCGATTTGTCAAAAAATCCATGCGCAACTTGGCTTGGCAACGACTTTTTCCACCGATGAGACCGGGATTAACTACACCACGCAGCAGACGGATGCTGTGGGGACAGCCACTGACCACATCTTAACCAACGCGACGAACGGGACGATTGGGGCTTTGGCGACTGAACTGGTGGGCCAACCTCAGGGATGCTTCAAGGATGGCACAACCTATGTTTATTACCATGTTTTGATTGAAAGATAATTCTGTATGACTTTGTCAGCTCATGATTTGTCAGGTCATGAATAGGGTCTCGAAAGCCGGTGAGGGTTCGAATATATTTGGAATGCTGAACCCCTAGACGTTGTCACTTCGCTCCTTAGAACCTGTTCATGATCTCTACTCTGGCGTTGGCTTTTTACGGTATTTCTGCGCTTCCTTGTCCAAGTACATCTATGTACGATCCGATGCGGTTTTTGAGCAACCGCAAAAATCCTGTGCCATAGCGAGATTATGAACAGGTTCTTACGTAGTCTCCCTACGCTGCGTCGCTTGGGCCGTCACCAGCGATTCAGTCTTCCAAGTATAAAACCAATCCCTCAACAAAATAATCACTTCATGAAGAGTGAATCAATCAGTTGCAGGACCCTCCGGAATTATCGACATAGTCGTTCCAGAATCGTTTGATCACATTGGCGGTTTCAGTGAATTCGTCGGCAGAGATTGGTTTTTGTAGATATTTCTCTGCCCCAATCGAAAAACAATAACGTATATCATTGTCATTATTGGAGGTGGACAGGATGATTACCGGGATTTCACGCAAACCGGGTGATGATTTGATAATGGATAAGACCTCGCGCCCGTCTGTGCCGGGCAGGTTAAGGTCAAGTAGAATCAAGCCGGGCTTTTGAATTTTTTTCTCAATGTCCAGAGTTGCGTTTAAATGCGCAACGGCGGCATCACCATCTGTGCAATGATGGATTTTTGGCATAAATTTCACGCGGCGGAACGCGCGGGAGAGAATTTCAAAATCGACTTCACTATCCTCTACCACCAGCACATAATCTTGCGATGATTGCGCGGCATCCGATTGATCGTTGGAATTATCCGGCATCAGAGCAGAGGGTGAAATAGAACGTTGCGCCTTCCCCGACTTTTGAGTCGATCCATATACGCCCCCCATGTTGTACAACAATTTGTTTGACAATTGCCAAACCCGCGCCGGTCCCGCCGCCATAGGCATCGCGCCCATGCAAGCGTTTGAACATTTTAAAGACCGAGTCATAATGTTTGTCCGGGATTCCGATGCCGTTGTCTTTGACATAAAAAGTGATGTTTTGCGGTGCAGCTTCATGTGAACAAACTCCTATGTGAATTTCTTTTTCCGGCTTGTTATTGTATTTAATGCCATTAACAATTAAATTGCGAAAGATTTCACCTACCCTCACTTGGTCACAAGTAACGGTTGGCAAATCGGACTCAATGACAATTTTGGCGCGATTATCCTTGAGATAAGTTTCCAACATTTCCATCACCCCATTGACGGTGGCGGCGATGTCCGTCTCTCCATATGATAACTCAGTTTTATTAATACGCGAGAAATATAATAAACTATCGATTAAGTCATTCATGCGGCGTGACATTTTCATCAGGCTTTCAAGCTTGTCTAAGCCCTCGCCATCCAGAATATCCTGATAATCTTCACGCATAAACTGAGAATAACTATAAATCCCGCGAACAGGTTCCTTTAAATCGTGGGAAATTAGATAAACGAAGTCATCCAACTCGCGATTGCTTTTTTCTAGAGCCCGTACATATTTTTGCTGCTGCTCCTCTAAATTTTTTTGTACCGTAATATCACGGACGATACCAACGAAATACCGTTTTCCTTCCTCAGTCACCTCCCCAATGCTCAACCACATCGGAAATATAGTGCCATCCTTGCGCTGGCCGGAAACTTCACGACCTATGCCGATGATCTTCGGTTCATTGCTATGGAGGTAATTGGAAATGTAGCCATCATGGTTGACCTTATAGTTGTGCGGCATCAACATTTTTACATTCTGACCCAAGGCATCCTGAGCAGAATAGCCAAAAAGCTTTTCACAAGCGCGGTTATAAGAGAGCATAATCCCGCCGCTATCAATCACAATCATCCCGTCAACCGTATTGTCCAATATCGATCGCAGCTGTTTCTCGGTGAATGTTTTTGAGTCTTCTAGCGCATTAGATTTTGTCATTTCATGATCTCATTTCCAAAATACTTTTTCAATTCTGTATTCAGTTTTGATGGCCAAAAAACAGAAATAAAAAAAGATCCTTCCCCAAAGATAATATAAAGAAACATTACGCAGACTTTGCCGGGCGGTCTTAGAACCTGTTCATAATCTCTACTCTGGCGTTGGCTTTTCACGGTATTTCTGCGCTTCCGCTTCTCACGTACATCTATGTACGATCCGATGCGGTTCTCGAAAAACCGTAAAAATCCTGTGCCATAGCGAGATTATGAACAGGTTCTTACCGTCCGCAGAGCCATCATAAATAGCCTCTAATAAATAGCCTCTAAGAGTACCAAGTGCGATTTACCTGCCACCTACTATATAAGTATATAGTAAAACTTCAAGCTTAAAAAGCAATAAATGCAATCTATGGGTGTATTTATTGATTGTTTTTGAGCCCATACTGTGAAGGAAAAGAATATTTGGTGAATCATTGCACTTGAAAGAGTGCCTTATATGTTGAATAATGTGGAGTCTAAGAACCTGTTCATGAACTCGCGGCGGCTAAGGATTTTTGAGGTTTTTCGAGAACCGCACCGGAACGTACATATGAGTACTTGAGGAGTGGAAGCGCAGAAATGCCGCAAAAAGCCAACACCGGAGCAGAGATCATGAATAGGTTCTTATAAGAGTTTGTTTGCATCCTCTAACTCTGAGGGCGCATCTGTTTGCAACTCTTTGTAAAATTTGATGGGCTGAAGGAGATTGAATAGCTGTTATATAGTGCTATTTAATGATATAGATTTGTTTTTTAATTGGCTTTTGTTTTTTAACGGACTACGGAACAAGATATGAATCGTAATTTATTGTTTTGGTTGGCAATTGGCTTAACCTTGGCGTTTTTGTTTAATATTTTCCAAAACTCTAAGTCAATGCATGGCAAAACTGCGGATACATTGGCCTATAGCGATTTTATGGCAGAAGCCAAAAAGGGCAGCATTGCCGATGTGGTGATTGAGGGGCAAAATCTCTCCGGTCATTATACCGGCGGTGGGAAAGAGTTTTACAGCTTTATTCCCATGGGTGAAAATGTCGTGGAGCGGCTAAACGGCACACGCGTTCGGATTAAGGCCGAACCGGAAAATGGTGAAAAAATCTCGATTTTCAGTGTTTTGCTTTCCTGGTTTCCTATGCTGTTGCTGATCGGCGTATGGATTTTCTTTATGCGCCAGATGCAGGGCAAGGGTGGTGGAGCCTTAGGATTCGGCAAATCTCGCGCCCGTATGCTCACTGAAAAGCAAGGGCGAGTGACGTTTGAAGATGTTGCGGGGATTGATGAAGCCAAGGAAGAGCTCTCCGAAGTGGTGGAATTCCTTAAGGATCCGCAGAAATTTCAACGATTGGGCGGAAAAATCCCTAAGGGAGCCTTATTGGTCGGGCCCCCCGGAACCGGTAAAACCCTGATCGCGCGTGCCGTAGCAGGCGAAGCCAATGTGCCGTTTTTCACCATCTCCGGTTCTGATTTCGTTGAAATGTTCGTGGGCGTGGGTGCGAGCCGTGTGCGGGATATGTTTGAGCAGGCCAAGAAAAACGCACCCTGCATTATCTTCATTGATGAAATTGATGCGGTGGGCCGTCATCGCGGTGCGGGGCTTGGCGGCGGGAATGACGAACGCGAGCAAACACTCAATCAATTATTGGTGGAAATGGACGGGTTCGAAGCCAATGAGGGTGTCATTATTATTGCGGCGACCAACCGCCCCGATGTGCTGGACCCTGCGCTGTTGCGCCCCGGACGCTTTGACCGTCAGGTGGTTATCCCCAATCCGGATGTGAAGGGCCGTGAGAAAATTTTGAAGGTTCACATGAAAAAAGTACCGCTCGCCAGTACCGTGGATGCGATGGTGATTGCCCGCGGAACGCCCGGATTTTCGGGGGCTGATCTCGCGAATTTGGTCAATGAAGCCGCCCTGTTGGCCGCGCGGAAAAACAAGCGCGTGGTGGGCATGGATGATTTCGAATCGGCCAAGGATAAGGTGATGATGGGGGCCGAGCGTCGTTCCATGGCGATGACCGATGCTGAGAAAAAATTGACAGCCTATCACGAAGCAGGACACGCGATTATTGCGCTCAATGAGCCAGAATCGGACCCGATCCATAAGGCTACGATTGTCCCGCGCGGGCGTGCCCTTGGGATGGTGATGCGCCTGCCCGAAGGCGACAGGGTGTCTATGTCCAAGGCGAAGTTAGAGGCTGATTTGACCGTGGCTATGGGCGGACGCATTGCCGAAGAATTGATTTTCGGGGCGGAAAAAGTGACCACCGGGGCCTCCAGCGATATTTCGATGGCCACCGAAATTGCCCGCCGTATGGTGACCGAATGGGGCATGAGCGATAAATTGGGCCCATTGAGATATGCGAGCAACCAAGAAGAAGTTTTCCTCGGCCATTCCGTATCCCAAACCAAAAACATGTCTGATGCGACGGCATCAATTGTGGATAGCGAGATTCGCAGAATTGTCGAAGAAGCCTATAGCCGCGCCACCCAAATTTTAAATGATAAAATCAATGATCTGCACGTGCTGGCTAAGGCTTTGCTGGAATATGAATTGTTGACAGGTGATGAAATTCGGGCGTTATTGCGCGGGGAGGCCATTTTGCGCGATAGCGATGATGACACATCCTCTGATCCGCCTCGATCCTCCGTTCCCAAGGGCAGCGGCCTTCAGGGGCAAACGGCGGGCACAATACAAAATGCCTGATATGCTGCGCAGCAAATCATCTGATTTTAACATCATGGATGCCGCCGGATATGGGCACTTCCGCGTGTGGAAGGACCGTGCCTATTTGATGAAATTGGCACTCGTTCCCTTTCTGATTAAGCTGGCATCCATTGTGGCGGTAATGGCGATGGAGTATCAGGAGGATTATTTAAAGCAAGGGCTCGTGATGTTACCATCACTATGCGCTATGGGGTGGATGTTGGCGCAATATACCAGAACCTTGTTGCTTAATGAACGCTGGCCCACCACAATGACTCACATGACATTTATGATGCGCCAGGGCAGCATAGATAAGAAAAAAGCCATGGGCTTTATAATGTGGCGTGCGCGTGGGATTTTGGCATCCATCCTAGTGTATGTTTTTTTTGGGCTTGTTTCCTCTGTCCTTGTCTATTTGATGAGCACGATGTTAGTGGTTCCCGTGGTGGGTGACGGACAACAAGCTGAAATCTCCCAGGCCGCTGCTGATGCTTCATTATCCCCCCTCTTATCCCTCTTGACTCTTGTGGCCGGGGTGGGGCTGATGATTGGGGCCTTTTGGTCGTTCCGGCTGGTGTGGCTATATATCCCGTTTGCGGTGCTTTACCCGCTCCGTGATTATTTGTATCAGGTGCGCGGATTTATGAGCTCGTTGCGCTATATCGTGCTGTTTTTCTGTTGTATGGCACCGGCTTCGTTCGTGATGATGATGGTGGTGCGGTTGATCTTTACGATTCTTGGCGGTGGGGACACCGCGACCATTGATGGAAATGATGTCACCCCGATGAATATTCAAATCGCACGATTTTTAACGATTGGGTTGCAGTCCTTTACCGAGATTCTGATTGCCCTGATCTGGACAGCGGGATTTGCCTGGGCGATGCGTGGATTTTTACCGCGCGCAAAAGACACATTTAACGACTTCCCATCAATGAGTATAAAAAAATAAATGTGCAATGGTAAAGTGGCACAAAAATTAAAGGCATAGAAAATGAAATTATTTGTGACTGATTTTTCAGGTATCGAGCATGAATTGGAAGCCATTGAAGGATGGCGGGTGATGGAAATTATCCGTGATTACGGACTGCCGATTAAGGCGGAATGCGGCGGGTGCTGCCTGTGCGGGACGTGCCATGTGTATGTGGCCGATGAATGGCTGGATCGGCTTTATCCCAAAAGCGATGACGAAGAAGACCGTTTGATGGAGGATGCGGTGGGGGTTGGGTCCAATTCGCGCCTGTCCTGTCAAATTTTAATGTCCGAAGCGCTGGACGGGTTGCGTGTCACGCTGGCTCCCGGTTCGGAAAAAGAATAGAAAAAATCAGCCGCAAAACTATAAATGATCTGAAATTATAAATGATATGAGTTCAAAATGAATCCGGTTGACCAACGCCGTACCTTTGCGATTATTGCCCACCCCGATGCGGGGAAAACGACTCTCACGGAAAAACTCCTGTTATTCGGGGGTGCCATTCAGTTGGCCGGTATGGTCAAGGCCAGGGGCGACCGCCGCCGCGCGCGGTCAGATTGGATGAAGGTGGAGCAAGAGCGCGGAATTTCCGTGGCGTCATCGGTCATGACGTTTGACTATCAAAACCTCACCTATAATTTGCTGGATACTCCCGGCCACGAAGATTTTTCTGAGGACACGTATCGCACGCTCACGGCTGTTGATAGTGCCGTTATGGTGCTCGATGCCGCCAAGGGGATTGAGACGCAGACATTAAAGCTCTTTGAGGTCTGCCGGCTGCGCAATATTCCAATCATCACCTTTATCAACAAAATGGACCGTGAGGCACTCGACCCTTTCGCATTAATGGATGAAATCGAGGATCGGTTGCAGATGGAGGTCACCCCCGCGAGCTGGCCGATCGGTATGGGGCGCGAGTTTCGCGGTTGTTATGACTTGCTCAAAGATCAATTGGTGCTGTTTGACCGCAGCAAGGGAGAATCAGTGGGCGAGAGCATTACCTGCAGCGGGTTGGACGATGCGCAAATTGACCAAAAACTTGCCCCTGATCAGGCCGCAAAATTGCGCGAAGATGTTGAGATGATTCGCGGCGTTTGCCCCCCTTTTGATGTCGAATCTTATTTGGGCGGCCATATGACTCCGGTGTTTTTTGGATCGGCTGTCAATAATTTCGGCGTGCGCGAATTGTTGGAAGGGATCGGGAGCTTTGCCCCCGCCCCGCGTGCGCAGAAAACAGCCGAGCGTGTGGTGACCCCGACGGAGGACAAAGTCACGGGATTCGTCTTTAAAATTCAGGCCAATATGGACCCCAAACACCGCGACCGCATTGCCTTTACGCGGCTATGTTCGGGGACGTTTAAACGCGGTATGAAATTATTTCATACACGGTCCGGCAAACAAATGGTGATTCATTCGCCATTGATGTTTTTTGCGCAAGAACGTGAGATGGTAGACGAAGCAGTGGGCGGCGATATTATCGGCATCCCCAACCATGGCAATTTGCGCATTGGTGATGTTTTGACCGAAGGGGAGATGCTCAAATTCACCGGCATTCCCTCCTTCGCGCCCGAATATTTGCAACGTGTCTCGGCCGAAGACCCCTTGAAAGCCAAGCATTTGGGCAATGCCCTGCAACAATTGGCGGAGGAAGGCGTGGCGCGGGTTTTCCGCCAACGCATTGATAATAATTGGATTGTCGGCGTGGTGGGGATGCTGCAATTTGACGTGCTGGCCGACCGTATCCGCACCGAATATAATTTGCCCGTGAAGTTTGAACCGGTGAGCCTGTATACGGCGCGCTGGGTGATGTGCGATGATGCAGCAAAACTGAAAAATTTCCTTGATGCGAACCGCAGCGCGATTGCCGATGATCATGACTCTGATCCGGTGTTTATGGCGCGCAATGCGTGGCATTTGAATGATACGATGGATAAATTTAAGGACATTAAATTTACCGCGACTAAATAATATAACGTAAATTTATATGAATGATCAGGTTGAATTATTTCCGGTGATTTTATCGGGCGGCGTGGGGGCGCGGCTGTGGCCGCTCTCGCAAAAGGACCATCCGAAGCCGTTTTTGCCGCTCCCCGACGGTCAAACTTGTTTGCAAAAAACTTACCACCGCGCGCGCAACTTGGCGCATGTACGGCGGATTTTGACCCTTACGCATCGTGATCTCTATGCCCTGAGTTTAGAGGAATATCGCGCGGCCCAAGAAGCAGATCAAGACGCGGATCGGGAGGTAGGTTATACCCTTAAACCCAACTCAACGCCGATTGATCATTGTTTTATTCTGGAACCGGTGGGGCGCAATACGGCGGCGGCCCTTTTGCTCGCGGCTTTTTATTATCTTGATCATGTGGGGGTGGGGGCTGTTCTGCTTGCTCTGCCGGCGGATCATGTGATTGAAGATAAGGGGGAATTTGCACAGGCAGTATCAAAGGCGCAAACCCTGGCGCAGACGGGCCGTGTGGCGATTCTGGGCGTTCACCCGCATCATGCGGATACGGGGTTTGGCTATATTGAATATGAAGGGGAACAGGTCAAACGATTCGTTGAAAAACCATCCCAAGAGGTGGCAAATGATTATGTGGCATGTGGCCGATATGTATGGAATGCGGGGATTATTTGCGCGCGCGCCGATGTGATTATTGCCGAATTTGAAAGCCATGCACCATATTTGGTTGGCCCCGTTCGGGCGGCATATTTGCGGGCGCAAAAGCATCAGGAAGCACAACAGGAACTGCAGAAAAAAGCACTGCAAAATGACCCTGATATCATTAAAATTGCTGCGGTGGATTTTGCACAAATCCCCAGCATTTCAATTGATTATGCCATACTTGAAAAATCGCAAAAACTTTCGGTGGTCGTGGCGCATATGGGGTGGCGCGATATCGGGTCATGGAACGCGATGGCGGAACTTACCCCGGCGGACGATTGCGGCAACCGCGTGGTGGGTGATGTGATGGTGCATCATACATCGAATTGTTACATTCACGGACAGGAAAAAATGGTGGCGGTTCTGGGGTTAAAGGATATGATTATTGTGGATACGCCTGATGCCCTTTTGATCGCGCACAAAGATTTTGCGCAGCATTTGCGTCATGTCGTGGACCATGCTGCGGGTTCTGTTGCTGCTGTTCGGGATGCGGACGATCATCAAGATTTAATGGATGGGTCATAGATGAAAACGGCGCTCATCACCGGGATTACGGGCCAGGACGGAGCCTATTTGGCTGCGTTTTTGCTGCAGCAAAATTATAAAGTTTACGGCACCTATCGCCGCACGTCATCGCCCAATTTTTGGCGGATTGAGTATTTGGGAATTCATGATCATCCGCATTTGCATCTGGTGCCCTATGACCTCACCGATGCCGGTGCGGCCTTTCGCTTGATTGAAAAAACTGAAGCTGAGGAGGTTTATAATCTCGCGGCGCAAAGCTATGTCGGCGTGTCATTCGATCAACCCTCCACCACCGCGCAAATCACGGCATTGGGGCCGCTCAACCTTCTTGAAGCCATTCGCACTATCAACCCCAAAATCAAATTTTATCAGGCCTCCAGCTCTGAAATGTTTGGCATGGTGCAATCCGTTCCGCAAACCGAATCAACTGCATTTTATCCGCGCAGCCCATACGGTATCGCCAAATTATATGCGCATTGGATGTGTGTGCATTACCGCGAAGCCTATGGGATTTTTGCCGCTAGCGGGATTTTATTCAATCATGAATCCCCCCTGCGTGGACATGATTTTGTCACCCGTAAAATTACTGACGGGCTCGCCAGGGTGAAATGCGGCACGTTGGATTGCCTGCGGCTTGGTAACCTTGATGCGCGGCGCGATTGGGGCTTTGCGGGGGATTATGTGGCCGGCATGTGGCAAATGTTGCAACATAGCCATGCCGATACATTTGTCCTGGCCACGGGGCGCAGCGAAACAGTGCGGCATTTTGCAACAGTTGCGGCGACGGCGGCAGGATTTGACCCGGAATGGTTAGGTGCGGGGCGTGATGAGATTGCCCGCGACCGATTGAGCGGCCAGACCATTATCAGCAGTAACCAAGATTATTTCCGCCCGACTGAGGTTGACCTCCTCATTGGCGACGCGCACAAGGCCGCTGAGACTCTCAATTGGCATCCCACACACACGTTGGAGCAACTTTGTGAGATGATGATGCGTGCGGATTTGAAACGGCATCAAAATATTCGCGTGACAAGGCCCTAAAAATCGGCGATAAACGGTGAAACTTCATGAGTAATTGATGATGGTACAAAGATTATGACCCAAAAATTATCCGTATCTGATTTACTTGATATTGCCCCGCTCACCATTGATGACATTCACAAAATTTTGGACCGGGCAAAGTTTTTTAAAGGCGCATTGGCCGACAGAAATGTCCCGCAGACTTTAAAACAAAAAATCATTATGACTGTGTTCGTTGAAAATTCAACACGGACAAGGACATCGTTTGAAACCGCTGTTCTGCGTCTGGGCGGGCGCTTGATTAACTGGGATGAAAAAATTTCGTCAGCCCAAAAAGGTGAAAGTTTCAGTGACACGCTCAACTACCTCAATGGCTATGCGCCCGATGCGCTGATCGTGCGGCATTTTGAATATAACGCGCCGCATTTTGTGGCGGGCATTATGGATTGCCCCGTCATCAATGCCGGTGATTCGTGGCGTGAACACCCCTCTCAAGCTTTGCTTGATGCCTTTACCATTCAGGAATTTAAGGGCGGGATCGCGGGGATGCGCGTGGCAATTGTGGGTGATCTGGCACATAGTCGCGTGGCCAATTCCAATGTGGCTTTGCTGACAAAATTGGGCGCGCAGGTTCACCTGATCGCGCCGCAAAATTTGCAACCGCGCAGCGTGTCGGACAATGTGCGCGTGTTTGATCGTTTGGAAGACGGGTTGACGGATTGTGACGTGGTGATGCCGTTGCGAATTCAAAAGGAACGCATGGATAGTGCCGTCATTCCCAATGACACTGCGTATTTCCATGCCTTTGGTCTAACGCGGGAACGGTTGAAACTGGCGAAAAATGATGCGATTGTCATGCATCCGGGGCCGATGAACAGGGGCATTGAAATCGCCGATGAGGTTGCCGATGATCCGCATCAATCGGCGATTTTTGCACAAGGAGCCAACGGAGTCCCCGTCCGCATGGCGATTTTGGATTTGTTGGCGGGAAATCATCATGTTTGAAATCATTGCCAACCATATTCAAATGGGCGGTTTGATGGGGCTTTTGGGCGGATATTTGCTCGGCTCCATTCCCTTTGGTCTGGTTTTATGTTACATGGCGGGGTATGGCGATATTCGCAAAATCGGGTCGGGGAATATCGGCGCGACCAACGTCATGCGCACGGGCAATAAATTATTGGCCTTGGCTACTTTGATTTTGGATAGCAGCAAGGGGCTAGCGGCGGTGTTGATCGCCGGGCTTTTCCATGATGCGCATATTGTCTTTGGCGCAGCACTGGGCGCGGTTTTGGGGCATAATTTTCCTGTTTGGTTGAAGTTTAAGGGCGGCAAAGGCGTTGCGACGACGCTTGGAACTTTTCTGGCACTTAGCTGGCCTGTTGGGCTTGCGTGTTGTGTGACATGGCTGGTTACCGCGTTGATCACACGTATTTCTTCGCTTTCCGCCCTCATCGCCTTGGCCTGTGCGCCGCTCTATGTGGCGTGGTTTGGTGACACTAAACAACTCTATCTGGTGGGGCTGATTGCGGCACTGGGATGGATGCGTCACCGCGCCAATATTGACCGGTTGATCAAGCATCAGGAACCAAAAATTTCATTTAAGAAAAAAGATAAAGCTTCGGCTGGCTCGATCACTTCGCCATGAATTATTCGCCCGAACAAATTGATTGGTTGCGTTTATGCCGTACGGAGACGGTGGGGCCCATCACTTTTTACCGCCTGTTGGCAAAGTTTGGAACGGCGGCGGAGGCACTCAAAGCCCTCCCGCACATCATCAAAAACAAATCCATTTCTATCTGCAGTGAAGCGGCGGCGCATAAGGAACTTGACGGGCTTTCGGCACTTAACGGGCGTATGATTTTTGCGGGCGATGCGGAGTATCCCGTGGCGTTATCTGCGCTTGAGGATGCGCCGCCGGTGCTGAGCGTTTTGGGCGATGTTGCGGCCCTGCATAGGGCAGCGGTGGCACTCGTGGGCTCGCGCAATGCCTCACTCAACGGGCGCAAACTGGCGCATAAAATGGCCGCGGATTTGGGGCGCGCGGGTTATGTAGTGGTGTCAGGACTGGCGCGCGGGATTGATACGGCGGCGCATCAGGGCGCCATCGAATTTGGCACTGTGGCCGTTGTGGCGGGCGGGGTGGATGTGGTTTATCCCAAGGAAAATAGCGATTTGTATCAACAAATTATTCACGCGCCTTGCGGTGCGGTGATTTCGGAATGTGCGCTCGGGACCCAACCGATTGCGCAGCATTTCCCAAAGCGCAACCGCATTGTATCGGGATTGTGCGAAGGTGTGGTGGTGGTGGAGGCAAATTTGCGCTCCGGCTCTCTCATCACCGCGCGTCTGGCGGGGGAACAGGGGCGCGATGTGATGGCCGTTCCCGGCTTTCCGCTTGACCCGCGGGCGGAGGGCACCAACAGTTTGCTGCGTGAGGGGGCGCATTTGGTGCGCCATGCGGCGGATGTGGTGGAAACTGTGGCCTCTTTCCTCAAATCACACTCTCCGCCCGCGAGACAGCCAATGTTAGAGTTGCGGGAAGAAAATTTGAGCGAATTCGATTTGTTGTCGCTTGAGGATTTAGGCGACGATCAACCGCAAAATCCTCAGGCACGAAAGGGCGAGCTTTTGGTAGATACGGACCATTTACGCACGCTTATTTTGCCCGAACTTTCCTCCATGCCGGTAGAAATTGATGAGCTAATTCGTATGCTGGGGCTACCGAGCGCGCATGCACATGGCACATTCCTTGAGCTTGAACTAGAGGGACTGATCACACGCCTCCCGGGAAATCGCATCTGCCTCAAATCATTTCATTGAGAGTTTTTTTCTTCTGTAAGCGTAGGGATTCCAAAAAAATATGCAGCAAAAAGGCAACAGCCTAAGGTTTTATTTCGTGTTGCTGCGCACACTCATCTTGACGGTGAAAAAAACTCTGGCACACTCTCTCCTATCGGTTCGGATGTGAAATTCCTCACACGGGTCGTTTTTAATTCAGGAGATGAAAAAATGAGAAAACTATTGCTTTGTGGTGCTGCCCTCGGTTCCCTAGGTGCTCTGGGCGCATTGATCACGGCACAACCTGCCTACGCCGAAGAAACAAACGGCGTTCAGCTCAAATTGGGCGGGTATTTCAAAGGCTATATCAACTATGTTGATCAGGATGAAGCCGCGGGCCAAAGCGTCCATGCGGTTGATTTGCTGCGCCAGACTGAGGTGCATTTTGACGGCAAAACCACGCTTGATAACGGCCTAACTGTGGGTACCCATATTGAGGGCCGCGCGGATGTCGGTGATGATTTCGCGGTGGATGAGACCTATATTTTCTTCTCCGGTGATTGGGGACGGGTGAATTTTGGCGGCACGTACGGTGCGCCATATATTCTGCAGGTCGTAGCACCGGCAGCGGACACCAACATTGACGGTCGTTTGCAATTATTCAACCCGATCAATTTCACGGCCGCGGGATTAAACGCCACCAATGTCGGCGAAACCGATTATGATCATGACGTATCGGCGAAGGTGGATAAAATCACTTACCTCACCCCGCTTTTCTCCGGCTTCCAGGCCGGTGTGTCCTACACCCCTGATAATGATGCGTCACGCGCGTTATTTGGGAATGCACCTGATAATGATGATACCGTCGCCACAACCGATATTTGGGATATTGCGGCCCGTTTTGAACAAAAGCTGGAGCAATTTGCCTACCGGATCGGTGCGGGCTATACCAAGGGCCAAACCGAAACCGGATCGGGTGAAGATCGCGATGCGTGGAACGTTGCGCTTGATTTTGATATCGGTGCCTTTGGGATCGGGGCCGCCTATCAGGTCGATGATTTGGGCAATGCCAATGATGATGTCAGCTATAGCGTGATCGGCGTTGACTATACAATGGGCGATTTTGTCTATGGCGCGTCCTATTACAACAAAGACAATGACATTAATGACATTGATTTTGATCGTTATTCGGTCGGGGTTCAATATACATACGGCCCCGGTATGACCTTTAACGGGTCGGTCGGTTACTATGATATCGATGACGCATCAACCGATGATGTGAACGCGACTGCGGTGATGATTGGGACCAACTGGAAATTCTAATTTTACTTTGAGCCTGATAGACATCAGGCATTGAGCGGGGATGGGTGAGCAATCATCAATCCCCGTTTTTTGCATTTTCGTGATGATGCGTGGCCAAGAAAGATTAAGGATAATCGCAGCTATCGAATGAGACTTTGGCGAAGGATTTTTCGCCTTCGCTGACGTTAAAACGATATTCGCGGCCCTGAGAGATGATGGCGTGCTGAAACGGGAGCGTGCCGACTTTATCCTCTTCACGCCCGTCGCCGGTTTTAAAATGAATTGTGACGGGTTGCGTGGGGTCGTACCATGCCTCCATCTCTCCTGCTTTGCCGCGCGCCGATTGCCCCTTGCCTGAGATTAAAACGGCACCTTCGCCCACAGATACGGTACTGGATGGTCCTTTATAGGCGGGGGTTTGCACCACGAATCGTTTGCTTGACGGGTCGCTGCAATTGCTGGGGGGGCGGGTGGACCTTATCACAAACGCCAGACGCTCCGCCGGCATACCGTCCTTCACCTGTTGTTTGACCATTTCCACCAAATCACGCAATGGGCCGCTGGCCGGGACATCCTTTTCATATTGTGATTTTAGCTGGTCATATCGTTGGGCTGCGGTACGCGCATCGGCGCGTTGGGTGATAGCTTCGTTGCGTGAATCTTCAAGTAATTTGCCAGTTGCGGTGACTTCTTTTTGCAATTCATCCAATTGATTGGCGGCATGGTGGCGGCCCCACACAAACCCGATCATGACACATACGGCAATTAACACACACACGCCCAAAGTTCGGTTGAACCGCTGGACGGCGCGAGCGCGGTAACGATTGCGCGGATTATAGGATGAAATGGACATAGGGCTACCGAATCACTCAATATAGGTCTTGGTTTAAACTATTCCGCATTGCCGAATGTTCCAAGGTTTTTAAATCCGAGGGACATGGTAATTTCG
Source organism: Alphaproteobacteria bacterium (assembly GCA_016794305.1). Lineage (GTDB taxonomy): Bacteria > Pseudomonadota > Alphaproteobacteria > Micavibrionales > Micavibrionaceae > UBA1573. The sequence continues at coordinate 74,916 of JAEUKN010000003.1, forward strand.
GTTGCGCTGTCGCCGGTATCGGCAAAGGTGTATTTGCGGCGGGCTTCGGTCAGGAGGCTCACACATTGTCCGGAATAGATCAAGCCGATTGCGGCATTGCGTAATCCGCGCTCTGCAGTTGATAAATCATACCAGGCGGAGCTGCGCAGCGCCCATTCGGGATTATAATGATAGGTCGCCGCGCCATAGATTTGTTCACGACTCTCCGTGAGGTCGGTGCCCTCAAGTCCGCGCGCGTACAGGTACGTACTCTCTAAATCAAATTTTCCTAGATTGGCGGTGGCATTGAGCTCATGACGCTGCGAACTCAAACTCGAAGAATCTAGCTGAAATCCATAATTGAGTGTGTAGCGATCGTGATAATGGGCCATGATTTGCCCGACAAAGTCCGATTTTTGGTTGGATAGTCCGGAGCCTTCGGGGAAAGGGTTATCTTCATTTTCAAATCGAAAGCTTTGGCCCAAAAACACTTCCCATTGATCACCGTCATTTTCATATATTCCCGTACGTACGCCGTACGTGGCGTGTGATCTATCCTCTAAACGGTCCAAACCGGGGAAGCGGTCGGCATCGAAAATATTGAGTGCTGTGAGCTGTACGTCCTGAGAATCTTCGTTGGGAATTTCAGAGTCATTATTAACATTCGTGGAAAGTGTCAGAGCCAAGGTCGGTTCCACCACCATTTGGGCCGATGAGAGGTTTTTAACCAGTGGATAAGAGGTAACATTATGAAAGAGCGGATAAAAACGATACGTATCGGTATTATCATCGCCCGCACTGACCAAAAGCGGGTCGCGGTCGTACACACGGTAGTAATCGAGCCGCATGGATGTATCCATCATATTGACCAATCCGTTATTTAAAATATCGCGCCGTTGCCAGCCCAGGGTTGAGGACAGGCGATTAACATCCTGGCCGTTGCCCTTACGGGTGAGTGCGAGGCCGCTGGCGTCCCAGCTCAAACGCCCGCCAAAAAAACTATTCGGGTCGCCGAGATAATAGGTCTCAAATTCAGGCAAAATATTCGGTTGGTCGTCGGAACGGTCGCTCACCCGCACGTCCTGAAACGCGAGCGCGCGAATGGCGGTATAATCGCGTCCCTTAAATCGTTCGGCATAGATTTCGTTTTCCAGAACAGAGTCGCTTGAAATATCATATTCACGCAAATATTGATCATCGGTGGTGAGTTGCGCCTTAAATCCCGTGCGCCATTCATCATTTAATTCCCACAAACCATGGCCGAAAATATGGCCGCGCAGCTCATCGCCCTTGGTGACAATCTCATCAGCCACCGAATCTTTGCGGTTGGAATAGGTCAGACTGGAGTCAAGATCAAGTTCAGCCGCATCATAACGTTTGCGGTATCCGGCCAATAATTGCGGGTTGGTATTGGTGAAAAACCGCCCGCCGACGGTGGCATCTTCCGACGGGCTGATGGCCTGATAATATCTGGATTCTACGCCGAACCCCTGTTGTGAGCTGAGCGAAAATCGTGGGCTTAAAAACCCGCTTTTTTGCTTAACTGTGCCATCCGAATGGGAAAGATAGGGCGTGTAAAGAATGGGTACTCCCCCTACCTTCATTTTGGCGTTTTGATAGGTGATGGAATGATCGGCCTCATCATGCGTCACTTTATCGGCCGTAATCTCCCACAACGGCGGCTTTTCGGGGTGTTTTTTACATGGCTCACACGGTGTGTAACCGGCATGAGTCATCACAATTTTTTGCCCGTTGATGCGGTGGCCTTCGGCGGCACTGATCCGCGAGCCGTCCTTTAAAATAGATTGCAAATAACGCACATAGCCATTGGTAAAACTGCGGTCAAGCGTCACCAATTCGGCAAAATGCACATCGCCGTTGGTGTCGTTCAGGACCACATGCCCTTCGGCCTCCACAGTTTCACTTTGCAACCGATACGTCACACGATCGGCCCGCACAATGCGCCCGCCCTGGATGATTTCCACGGCACCTTGAGCGGTCACGGTTTGGGCATTTTCATCATAGATTAAGCTCTCAGAACTCAAGCTAATTGGCTCATTTTGTTGGGATTCTTCGGATTGCTTAGGCTGTACAGACTGCTTTTTGGCAACAGAGTGAGATGTTTTTTTCTGCGGCTTATGTGGCGGAAGAGGTGGGGAAGCAGAAGCGGGTGTGTTTTCCTCTTTCCGTTCAGAGGTTTCTCCCTCGGATGTCGCCATGGCTTGCGCCGCATGAAGGCCCCCTAGGACGTTTGAGGTGCAGACAACCACACCGCTCGCGACTGTCATCATCAGTGCGGCCCTCAAAGACTGACGCATAGCAAGCAAGGAAAACCGGAGAGGATTAAATTTAGATAACATGGGAGAGTGTGCGGTGCAGAAGAACAAGATTCAGGAAAGCAGAAAATAATATCCCTATTGTCAGCAATTTCATCATGAAGTCAATAGAGCACTTGCAAACTCTACGATTAAGATCATGGACATGGCCTAAGAGGTGCTAAAATCACTGTCAAATTTCCATGGGCAGGTTATCAGGTGATCATTGATCACCCCTACGGACTGAAGATAGGCATAGATAATGGTGGGCCCGACAAAGCTCATGCCGCGTTTTTTGAGGTCTTTGGAAATGGCCGCACTGAGCGGGGTTGAGGCCGGAATATCGGATAATTTTTTCCACTGATTGATGATGGGCTGATGGTTGGTGTGGGCCCAGAGATAGCGCGCAAAACTGCCGAATTCTTGCTGGATTTGAAGGTAAATTTGCGCATTCTTACGCACCGAAAAAATTTTCAAGCGATTGCGAATAACATTCGGATTTTTGAGGATGGCTTCAAGTTCCCCATCTGTCATCGCTGCCACGCGCACCACATCAAAGTCAAAAAATGCGGCGCGGTAATGTTCGCGGCGTTTCAATATGGTTTCCCAGCTCAATCCCGCTTGGGCTCCCTCCAAACTCAACATTTCAAACAATTTCCGATCATCATGCACGGGGACACCCCATTCATGATCGTGGTAATTGGCATACAAATTGTCGCCCGACTTATTGCCAAAGCACCGCAACGGATGGGGCAGGGCACTGGCCTCTTGATTGATCGTTTGAGGGGGGGTAGTCGAATGAGTCATAAGGCCTCCCCAGCTCAAGCCCGTTTCATCACATATCGCCCCGGGGCGGGTTCAATTTCTTTAAGCTTACCTTTTTTAGGATCGCGGGCGGTGATTTTCTTGCCCGCATATTTCTTAACCCATGCGGCCCAATCATTCCACCACGACCCGCCATGCTGTTCGGCTTTGGCCAGCCATTCATCGGCATGTTCGCGGTCATCCAGATGATCATTGGTCCAGTAATGATATTTATTGGCCTTGGGTGGATTGATCACCCCCGCTACATGGCCCGAAGCCGCCAGCACAAAGCGTTTTTTCCCACCCGGCAGCATCATCCCTTCATAGGTTGAAACCCACGGGGCGATATGGTCATCCTTGGTTGAGAGGAAATAGCTCGGCACATTAATTTGGGTGACATCAATCGGCGTGCCGCATAATTTAATCCCGCCTTTGCGCGCCAATTTATTATCGCGGTACATATTGCGCAGGTAAAAACGGTGCATCGCCGCGGGCATGTTGGTGGAATCATCGTTCCAATAGAGCAAATCAAACGGAAACGGTTCCTTACCCATCATATAATTATTGACCACAAAGGACCAGATCAGATCATTGGCGCGCAACAGGCTGAAAGTCTGGCGCAGGTCGCTGCCCTCCAGATACCCCACGCGGTCCATTTTTTCATCAATCAATTTCATAAATTGATCATCGACAAAAATCGACAAATCACCTGCCTGATGAAAATCAATGAGTGTGGTGAGGAACGTGGCGGAGGCTATACGGGGTTCCTTCCGCCGCGATTTTTTCTCCTCCGCTTGCAGATAGGCAAGGGAGGCCGTCAACAAAGTCCCGCCGATGCAATATCCAATCACATTGGCGGATGTCGCGCCGCAGTGACGCTCAATCGCATCGAGTGCCGCAATCAATCCTTTGGTCATGTAATTTTCAAACGTCTCATGACCGAGCGCGCGGTCGGGATTGACCCATGAAATCATAAACACCGTGTGGCCCTGATCCACCGCCCATTTCACGAAGGAATTATCGGGCCGCAAATCCAGAATATAATATTTGTTGATCCATGGCGGCAGGATAAGCAGCGGGGTTTGATAGACCTGCGCCGTTGTGGGCGCATAGTGAATGAGCTGCATCAACTCATTTTCAAAAATCACCGAGCCGGGGGTGGTGGCAAGGTTTTTGCCGACTTCAAAGGCTTCGTACCGGGTTTTGCTGATTTCCAACTCACCATCGCCGCGTTGTAAATCGGTGGTCAAATTTTCCAACCCGCGCAGCAAATTCTTGCCATTGGATTTCAATGTTTCGCGCAATACTTCGGGGTTGGTGGCCGCAAAATTGGTGGGCGAGAGTGCATCCACAAACAGCCGCGTGAAGAAATCCAGCTTGGCGCGATCACGCGTTGAGAGCCCTTCGGTATTGCGCACCGCGGACTGCATCCATTGCGAGGTTAACAAATAAGATTGTTTGATGAAATCAAAGACGAAACTATCTTGCCACACCGGGTCACGGAACCGTTTATCGGTGATTTCCGGCTTTTTGGGCGCGGAGTTTTGAAGCGGGGCGGACGCGGAAGACGCGCACTCCTCATCGCCCAAGAATTTGCGCGTGGTGTCCTGCCATAGCAGGGCCATATTCTGCGCATATTCCAAATTGAGGTCGATTAGCTTTTGCGGTTTATTGATCACATTTTGCCAATAATCCATCATCATTGGCTGGAAGGCAGCGGGAGAGAGCCCCTTGGCAAATAAATCATCCTGACCGAATTTTTGGATATAATTGGTCAAAAGCGGTTGCAGCCGTTCCAAAATCCCGCCCATTTGTTGGCCAAATGAAAACGGGTCAAAATTCTCTGCGGGATCGGTAGACGATTGATCAGGTGATGGATGTTGAGACTTATGCAGAGTTTGCGCCGCCGGCTCAATCGGCTTTTGATGCGTTGATTTGTCGGGCGATAATTTTTGCGATTTGGCGACAGTTTTTTGCTGCACCTTTTGCTGCACTTTTTTTTGTGATTTTGAATGTGACTTTACCTGCGGCTTTTTCTGCGGCGGGGCCGATGTTTTCGAAGGGGTTTTCTTTTCAACCATGGGGGTGGGCCATTCCTTTGTTATTGGCTCACACTGCCTGACGTTCCTTGCACCACCCACCCTGAAGCTGTGCGCTCAATAGATGTGATGCGCCCCAAACCACTGACGGTTTCGCCCACGGTGACGGTGCGTAAATCATCATGGCCGAGACTACCCAAAATGGCTTGTCCCGATTGCGCGCCTTTCAAGATCCATTTGTTTGAACCGGCAACACGGGCTGTGCTGCGCTCTTGGGATTGCGAGATTTGTGTTTTGGGACGGGAAGGTGAGCTGGTCGATTTTTTTACGCGCTCAACATGTGTCGCTGCGGGGTTTTTGTTTTCACTCGCGCTTGATGTGGTGCGTTCGGCAGTCGTGGACTCAGCCGTTGAAGGGGCTGGCTTCTTTTCATTCGCGCGGGCCAAACCAGCCTGCAAAGAGGCAATCTGACCCTTTAACTCATCCACTTGGCTTTGAGATGCTTGTGCGGCCTTTTTTTGTGCATCCAGTTCGGATTTGAGTGTTTCAATGGTTTTTTTCGATTGTGCCAGTTCCTCAGTCGCCGCAGAGGAAACAGGTGCAGGAACTGGATTGGAGGTTATTGGTTGAGAAGCTGTGGGTTGAGAAGCTGTGGGTGGTGTGTTTTCTGAGAGGACAGGGGCCATTTCCTTTAGCGGCTCAGCCGTAACGGCCTGGGTTGGGACTTTGTCCAGAGCAGGAGCATTGTTAAGGACCGGCTTGGGCTCATCCGGTTTTTTAATGTCATTGACGCTCGGGAAATCAGATGTGGGCTGGAACGGGACCAAAGGCTTCGCCGCGGTATCAGTTTTTGCGGCATCGGCAATAACGGGTTGCGCACCGGTTTCCGGTGATGCGACTTTAACTTCATTGGGGATCGGCAGATCTTTGCCGGCATTCTCCTCCATCGCCGGTTCGGGCAATAGCGGCCCCTCCGCTTGCTCAGAGCTTGAGGCAACCGGCTGCGGTTGTGGCGGAGTCATATTCGCCGGATTTGATGATGTCGCAGGTGCCGTTTCACCTGATGGCTGTGCGGGGGATTGCGAAAGATTAGAGGCCGTATTCTCCTCTGTTGTCGGGGTTGGCGGTAAGCTGGTGCGGGATGCTTTAAAAAACACAAAAGCTCCACCACCCAGAATGACCACTGCAATAGCGGCGATCAGTGCCAGAGACTTTTTCTTGGCGTTTTCAGGTGGTGCTAAGGGTTCCGTGGAATCGAAATTGCCCTCATCCCATTCGCTGTCATCCTGATTCGCGGTGTGATCATCGAAATCCTGATAATCTTGGTATTGTGTGTCGGTGGTCGCATAATCATCTTGATAGGACTCCTGTGAGTCATAAGATGAATCCGCAGAGTCATAATTGTAATCCTGTGAAGGGTTTGAATCCCCATAGGATTCGTTCATGTCATCCATATCATGATCGCGATTATTGGCCATGCTAATCTCCGGTGAGCTTACTTACTCGTGTTCGATGAGGTTGTAGTTGTATTGGTTGATCCGTAGGGCGCATTATACAACGGACCATAGTTCATGCTCGGTGCCAATCCATATTGCGGTTGTCCGTAAGGTTGAGTATTTGAATTACCATTATACCCGCCTTGATAGAGCTGTGTCGCCTGATTCGGATTATTGAGATTATATCCAGGGGTACCTTGGTTATAAAGGCTTGGTTGTTGCGGATACGGCACGTTATTGAGCGGTTGGTTGTAATTAACGTTATTATATCCGTTATTATACAGACCACCATTTGCACCATTGAAAGATTGATCCGTCACTTGCTGAACGAACAAAATCCCCATCGGTGTTCCGGCTTTTACCCGCACCAAAATTTCAACATCTGCCTCTTCATCCAGAATTTCCCCCACTTTATCTGCGGATTTCTCCACAGCTTTGGATAGTTCTTGCTTGGTATCAAGATCATTATTTTCTTGAGAAACCGTTGCCCCCCCATTATCAACGGACACAGTGGTGCTGCCGTTTTCGGCAATGGCTGCCCCGATTCCCTCTACGAAGGATACAGCAGCAGGAATCACAATACGCTTAAAGTAACGATGATCAACATCACTTGCCATGCCAGTCAAAGTCGTGTCTGGATCAACGGCATAGGCATCAATGGGAATACTTCGGCCCTTTTTATCAATTAAAGTTGAAAATTTTAAAACCAGATATTCTTCCTGACGTTGGAATGACCCAATTAATCGCGATCCGCTATATTTGCCGGAGACCAGCAAGGCTAAAATGGGTCCGGGAATATCGGAATTTGCCTCCATCAGCAACTGCGCATAATCAATTTGCCCGGCAGGAATAATAATTTTTGGCGGTGCCAACTGGGCTTGCTGGTAATTAGAATCGGGGTAAAGGGACGTGTTACCTCCATTGGCGGTAGATGAACCACTCTGGACAGGCACCGCCGCATTAGCAGTCTGCCCATCTTGTTGTCCATTCGTAACTTTCATGTTTTGCATGCCTCTAATGCCACGTTCACCCATAATGGTACCGACTTGGCTCACCATCGCTTGTATAAGATTGCCGACGCGCTCACCTCGTTTGGGGTCCACTTGGGCTTGCGCTGCTAATTGCTGCTGCTGCTGCTGCAACCGCTGACGTTCCTCCTGAAGGCGTTTCCAACGCAACAGAGGATCCTCATCACTATCCGGTGATGCTGGGGCTCCGAGTAAATCTTTGGGCGGGGTAATCGGAGTTGGAATTGCGCTCGTCCCGCTTTGAATGGCGGCTTGAAGGTCCTGATTATTTTTTTCTTCAATTGCACTGACCATTGCCTGAGTTTGTTGCCCTTGACCTGGGGGCTGCTTAACCTCACTACCGCTGCCGGTATCTGAAATTTCGGGCGGTTTTTCTTTCCCGCCGAACAGGGCAATCGCCAGTACAATCACCAATATGGCGGCTGCTACCATCAAAACTTTGGCAAAAGGAGAGCTGCTAAAGGATGAAAAGCCGCTTTCTTTTTTGGCCCCGGTGTCGCCAAATTCATCAAAATCCCCGACCTGATCAAATTGGGAAAAATCAGGTTCACTGATATCATGATTGGGAAAATCGTTATTATTATTCGCCATCATTTTGCTCCATTGGTGTGAGGTAAGCCCTCAACATTTTTCCCTTATCTGAAAGTAAAACCACAGGGGTGCTTGGGATTACATAGACATTCATACCGTCTGCGGATTTAACGGATTTGCTCCACGCGGGGGAGAGCATGGTATAAGGCGTGCGGACATAAGTTTGCCCCGCTTTTTCATAGGCCGCGGTGCGACCATCCACCCCTTCGATTTTCATTTTATTCATTCCTGCCGCCGAAGGAATCCCAGCGAGGACCTTGCTCAAATCCTCATCACCGGCCTTAATAGTCACGGGGGTGAGCATCGGCGGCAAAACACCGTTGGGCCCGAGTTCAGGAATCTGAGCATCGAGGCGCACATGAACTGTTTTACGCTCGGTTTTAAGGGTAAAAATCACGGGCGGGTTGAGCCCCACCAAGCGCATGGAGATATTGCCCTGGGCAAAATGTTTTTGCGGGGTGATTCGCACCATATTACTTCCAGATTCTGGTTGCTCCACCTGGAATTCACCCGCCCAGGTCATATCCTGAATGGGCCATGGCTGGCCAGTCATGTCCACAATACTCAAAGTCGTCACATTTCCGACCGCTGTTTTAATCACAGTTGGTTTTGACCCTGGGTCGAGCGAGACCTGAGTAAAGCTGGATTCAGGCTCAGGATCTGGATAAATAGGGGCTTCCACGGCTTGGGAAGTTGTATCGTATAATTCCAGCAATCGTCTGATTTCCGAAGGTTTTAGGGGCATTAAACTATTGACTGCGCCGTCAAACGCTTCTTTACGTTCATCCAAAGCATCTTCGGCGGCTTGCTTCGGGTCCTTGGTTGGCAATTGCGCCCCACCGATGGGTGGGACGTTTGAGTCAATCGTGCTGCCGTCATCATTTTGGGTGGCGATACTGTCTGCAAGGGTTGGAACCTCTTGCAATGCGGGGTTTCCAGCGTTTAGCAAGACAGCCGGAATATCTTGATCTAATTGGGTTACGCTGGGCTGTGTCGCAGCTTCAGCCGCGCTCGCCTTCGTGGCTTTATTCCCGCCCGTCAAGCTTGTCCCTAAATCCGCTGCCCTAACCGGTTGTGAGCCCATAAAGATCACCGCACTGATGCAGAGCATAAGCGGAAAATTGCAAAAAATCGCTGCACCGGAGATAGATGAAAGTCTCCCCACCCAGTCACGGTGCCAGATACCGCAATTCTGTGACTCTAATCCCTGACTATCGTGTAACCCATGGTTATTTGACACACCCATGAAAGCTCCTCATCGCTGATTATTTTATGGTTCAGTCTTGATCTGTTTCTTAATTGGTAAAGATTTATAACAAATTTACCTCAAAAACGCGAATCATTTCCCTACAACCATTCGCCAGAATAACCGCGTTTGGTCCTGCTGTCACCATAGAAATGATTAAACCCACAAAAAAGCAAAAAATTATCACATTTGTAACCATCTGGTATTTTGTTACGAATAGAGTATGATGGGCGTGCGATGAAACAATTTCTTGGTGTATTTCTGGCTTTATTGATGCTCATGCCATCTTTGGCATGTGCGATGCCGGTATGCCTCCAGCCTATGCCAAAATCACCTGTTTCATTGTCTTCGTCGGCTCAAAAGCCCTGCCACGGGCATGAAAAGAATGAAGAAAAACCAGATCATATTCGTTTTGTGATTGATTGTATGGGTGTGGACCTGCAAAAGGCGGATACTGCCCATTTTGAAAAGGCCGACCTCCGCACTCCGTTGATTGATTTGCCGTTTCTTGATAATGCAGTTACATCACAAAATACAGATTTCAGCCCTCAGGTTATTCGGGGGCCACCCCCAGACTGGTCTGTAGCCTATCAAAGCCACGTATCCATTATTCTGACCACACAGCGTCTTCGTATATAGAGCCCGCACACGTCAATCTGTGCAACATCAATCTATAACGAGGATAATATTTTATGAAACACACCGCTTTTCTGGCATTCTGGCTTTTGGCTATAGCCAGCCCCTTTGCAGCATCCGCAAAAGATTATGACCTGACAATTTCCCATCAAACCTTGAATATCACCGGAAAACCGCTTGAAAAAGTTGTGGTTAACGGCATATTACCTGCGCCGACACTGCGTTTTAAGCAAGGTGAGGAAGCCGTTATTCATGTCACCAATCGCATGGATGTCCCAACCTCTGTCCATTGGCACGGGCTTTTGGTTCCGGGTGCGATGGATGGTGTAGATGGGCTCAACGGGTTTTCAGAAATCCAACCGGGGCAATCCTTTACCTATCGTTTTAAGCTGCGTCAAACGGGAACTTATTGGTATCACTCTCATACAGGCGGACAAGAGCAAGAGGGATTATATGGTGCCTTGATTGTGGACCCGGCGGGGCGTGATCCGATTAAATCCGACCGCGATTATATTGTGATGCTCAATGATTATCACGATGACACCCCGTCAGATATTATTGGGAATCTTAAAAAATCATCGGATTATTACGCCAATGCCCGCCGTACAGTTGGTGATTTCTTTGCTGATATTGGCAAAAAAGGTTTTGATAAAGCATGGAAAGATGAAAAGGATTGGGGGCAAATGCGTATGGCTCGTACCGATCTTTCTGATGTGACGGGATATACCTTCCTGACTAATGGAAAAACCCCTGAGCAAAACTGGACAGGATTGTTCAAAGCAGGGGAACGGGTGCGACTACGCTTCATTAATGCCTCGTCCATGTCGTTCTTTGATGTCCGTATTCCAGGATTAAAGATGAGTGTTGTTCAGGCAGATGGCCAGAATGTCGAATCTGTCGGGGTGGATGAATTTCGGTTTGCGCCTGCCGAAACCTATGACGTTATTGTAACGCCGAAAGACGATAAAGCCTATACGGTGGTTGCCGAGCCGATTGATCGCACAGGTTTTGCATTGGGGACTCTGGCCCCGCACGAAGGTATGAAGGGTGAGATGCCAACCCACCGTCCCCGCACACAGCTCAAGATGGGGGATATGAGTATGGAAGAAATGGGCGATATGGTGATGACCCCAGCCGACATGAAATCAGCATGGGGTGATGCCGCAACGCCCAAAGGTGATAAGGCTCTGCAGTATAGCGATTTGCGCTATGCCGGAATTCAGAAAGATGTTCGGGAACCAAACCGCACCATTGACGTCACTTTGGGCGGCAATATGGAGCGTTATATTTGGACGCTTAACGGCAAGCAAATGCAAGAATCCAAACCTATCCGCCTGAAATACGGGGAACGGGTGCGCCTGACCTTTACGAATAACACAATGATGGCCCATCCTATGCACTTGCATGGCATGTTTGTCCAGCTTGAAAACGGACAGCCTATGGCCAAGCTTCCCAACAAACATACGGTGATTATCCAGCCCGGAAAGTCCTATTCCGTCTTGCTGACAGCGGACGAAGTTGGAGAGTGGTCATTCCATTGCCATCTTCTCTATCACATGATGTCGGGCATGATGACAACCCTCACGGTTGCCAAGCTGGACACTGCCGATATGCCACAGAATGTAACGAAAACAGGAGCCCATCATGAACATTAAAACCTCACTTTATTTAATATTGCTTGGGTGTTTGGTGCCTTTACCAGCACTTGCTGATGATATGATGATGAGCCACGCAGCTTCTTACCCTGTCTATCATATGTTCCGTATCGAAACAGACATAGGAAGCAACAGAGGAAAACCTGTGACATCATGGGATGTCGATGGCTGGATCGGGACAGACTATAATAAATTCTGGCTTAAAAGCGAAGGCGAGCGGGTAGATGGCGCTTTGGAGTCTGCGGAGTTCTGGGGGCTGTACAGCCGGAATATCGCTACATTCTGGGACGCACAAATCGGCCTTCGTCATGACACTCAGCCAGTCTCGACCACTTACGCGGTCTTCGGGGTCAATGGTCTCGCGCCCTATTATTTCGAAACCGAAGCGCATGGGTTTATCAGCGAGCATGGCGATATAACGGCTCGCTTAAAAACTGAAAATGAATTTTTAATCACGCAAAAACTCATTCTTCAACCTTATGCCGAACTTAATCTCTCGGCGCAAAAAGTCGCCGATCAAGACATTGGAGCGGGCATAACAGATGCGCAATTGGGGCTCCAGACCCGCTATGAAATTACCAAACGCATAGCCCCCTATATTGATATTCATTACGGGCAGAAATTCGGCGCCACCAAGTCGATTGCCGAAGATAATCATGAAGATAGCTCCGAAGCCGTCGGATCTATCGGACTACGTTTTATGTTCTAAACCATTTCATGTCAAAAAGGAGAAACCCATGAAAAAAATGATACTCACAACCGCACTGGCTTTGATGACTGCGACACCCGCAATAGCAAAGGACTATGCTATCAGAGAAGTAAGTAATATTGACGCAAAACAGCCTTATTATTTTGATCCATCTAACCTCACGATACAACCCGGCGACACGGTAACGTTTGTCAATGCACAAGATGAAATGCACGATGTCATGTTCGTCGAGGTGCCAAAGGGAGTAAAAGAAATGATCATGAGCCCGATGCATGAGAAAAAAGGCGATAAATTTTCCTATCAATTCACCGTTCCCGGCACCTATAAATTTCACTGCCATCCGCATGAAAAATTGGGCATGAAAGGGACTTTGATTGTTGGGGCGCCCTCCAAAAAAGGTGAAACTGTCCTGATGGATCATCATAAAATGGCCAAAATCCACGACGTTGCCATGAAAAACGAAGCGAAATCGTCAGGGGATGCCGCCAAGGGGCCGCAAGGTACGGGCGTTATCAAGTCTGTTGATGCCGGCGCGCATAAAATCATTGTCAAACATGATCCGATTGCCGAATTGGGTTGGCCGGTGATGACCATGGAATTTGTGGTGGACCCTGCGGTTGATTTGGGATCAGTCCATGAAGGGGATAAAATCCGCTTTACCCTGAAAGCCAAGGGTGATGAAGACTACAGTATTACAAAAATCCAGAAGAATTAACTCTTACAAACATATGAAAGGAAACCATCATGAAAATATTATTTCTTACATTGCTGACAGCTTTTATGACTCTACCTGCCTTTGCTGCAGACAAAGCATTAGATGCAGATTGGTTAAAGCCAGTTGAAGCCAAAAAAGTCTGTATGGTCAATAACAAATCATTTGACAAAGATCAGATGGCTATTGAGGTCGCGGGTAAAACCTATTATGGCTGCTGCCCGATGTGCAAAAATATGCTGGAAAAAGATGCCGCTCAACGCTCGGCCACCGACCCCGTGAGCGGTAAGGCAGTGGATAAGGCCTCTGCTGTTATTGGTGCGGACTCTGATGGCAATACATACTATTTCGAAAGTCAGGATAATTTGAAGAAATTTTCCTCTGGTCCCAAACCAGATAAAAAACCTGATGCGGGAATGGGCGGCATGTCGATGCCGTCTCACAACGGCAAATAATAAGAACCTGCTCATAATCTCGCTATGGCACAGGATTTTTGCGGTTTTTCGAGAACCGCATCGGATCGTACTTAGATGTACGTGAGAAGCGGAAGCGCAGAAATACCGTGAAAAGCCAACGCCGGAGTAGAGATCATGAGCAGGTTCTAAGAAAGGCCGCTAAAAGCGGCCTTTCTTGCAATCCCATATATAATCCTCGCTTACCGCGCGGGGGCGATAGGCAGGCAGTCCCGCAAGATGGATTTGAGGTGCGCACAGGCGTCCAGAGCTTCTTGTTGAGTGTAACCGCTCAATCTCCCGCGATATATCCATTTGGCATCGGCGGTTCTTAGAGGAATCACCAAAGGATTCACGTTGCGCAAACCTCCGGGGAGGGAAGCCAAAGTGGATGAAAGGGACGCCCGCGCGCCCGGCTGGTCCGCGAAGGCACCAATCTGAATTTGCCATTTATTTGCCGGTGCGGCAGGTGTGGCAGGTGGGGTCTGTGCCTGAAGGCTTGGGATCTGCGCCATAGAGGCTCCGTTACCACTTTTTGCTGCGCTTGACTGATATTTTTCCGGCAGTTTTAAATAGGACGGTTTTAACGATGATTGTTTCGTTTCATTTTGCGCCGACGATTCCTTAAGGATCGGTTTTGACTTGGGCATCGGAACCGAGGGGCTCGGAGCGGCCGATATAGCCGGGGCCGCCGGAGCAGGTTGCTCATTCGCAATTTTATCGGCGGTCAAAAGAGGGGTCGGCGTCAATTGTGAGGGAGTTATAGCACCCAAACTTGCGGTTTGTGTTGGGGGCGTTGAATTGGCAAAATCTTCCACCGCCGGATGATCGTTGGCAGGTTTTTTCATAGGTAATGGTGGGGCCCCGGACCCTTGAGTCCCGGTATGTCCAAGTTTTTGCGCATTCAGAGGGTTTTTGAGCGGCTTGAGTTCCATATCTGCATAACGCCCGTTGGCATAATATCCGGTTGAGCTGAGTTGTGAATATTTCACAAATCCCTGATCCAATAACGCCGCCATTTGTGTGTTGCGAATATTGGTGGATGGTCCCCCCATGACCACGCCAATTAATCGTACGCCTTTGCGCTTGGCGGATGCCACGAGGTTAAACCCCGAGGCGGTAACATATCCGGTTTTGATACCGTCCATCCCGGCGTAGGTTTTCATCAAATGATTGTGATTTTGAAAATTTTTGCCGTGATATTGATAGGACCGAAGGCCGAAGATTGGGTAATATTGCGGATATCGGTCAATCAGATGCTTGGCCAATCGTGACATATCGCGTGCGGTTGAGACTTGCTGATTATCGTGCAACCCTGATGCATTCACGAAATTGGTGTTGCTCATGCCCAATTCCCGCGCCTTTAAATTCATCATCTGGACAAAACGCGCTTCTGAGCCGCCCAGATTTTCGGCCACGGTGACCGCCACGTCATTGGCGGATTTGGTTGCCATGGTGCGCAAGGCCTCATAGACGGTAATTGTATCTCCGGCCTTCAGTCCTGCACGACTGGGGGGGGCAGAGCTGGAGCGGTTTGAGGCCACCAATTTGGTTTTATTGCTGATTTTGCCGCGGTCCAAGGCCTCAAACACCATCAACATGGTCATCATTTTGGTAAGCGAGGCCGGATGAAGACTACGATCGGCATTTTCTTGCGATAATACCATACCGGTTTTGGCATCAATGATGATCGAGGCATATTTGGGGCTGCTTGATAAATCGTAAGGTCCGGCGGCACTTTTCGCCCATAATGCCCCAGCGGGCAGACAGGTTACGATCCCCCATAACAATATTACTATGTAAACCCTGAAGCATTTTGCGATTAAGTGGAAACCGGTTAATCGTAATAAAATGCGACAAAACAAATAGTTAGACCATTCTTTCGAGTCTACATAACCGAAAAATGGGTTAAGGTGGGAAAATCTTGAGTCTTGAGAGGCGATTTTTACAAAGTGAGGGCACTTGGCCATTCTGATATCCATGATGGTAGAATTGAACATAAACTGTAACGGAGCAATTTGCGATTATGCGATAAAAATTTAGAAAATACGCTTTCAACTGATTCTAATAAAAAATTGACTCGCTGTCTATTTCAAAGATGATTGGATCGTATGGCTCAGAACCTGTTCATAATCTCTACTCTAGCTTTGACTTTTTACGGTATTTCTGCGCTTCCGCTTCTCACGTACATCTATGTACGATCCGATGCGGTTCTCGAAAAGCCGCAAAAATCCTGTGCCATAGCGAGATTATGAACAGGTTCTCAAATAAAATGGACGGACCATCTCGCGCTATCAAAGATATTGAGCAAGCTGAGTTGATAAGGATAATGTTAAATTATGGTAATTTATGATTTTTCAGGGGGGCTTGCCAGTGTGGCGCGATTTCGATAAAAGTAAGGTGAATTTTTAAAATTTTGTAGAATTAATTTCTTTAGGGACAAGCTTACGATGCATGATGTCAAAGCCATTCGCGATAATCCGGAATTTTATGATCGCAATTGGGCGCGGCGGGGATTGGGCGCGCAAACCCCCGCGATTTTGAAATTGGATGAGGAGCGGCGTGCGCTGCAAACTGAACTTCAGGCCCTGCAAACACGGCGCAATGAAGCCTCTAAAGATATTGGCGCGCTCAAAGCCAAGGGGCTGGATGCCGACGTCCTGATGCAAGAGGTTGCCGGACTCAAAGACCGCATGGCCGAACTGGATGTAAGGGAGCAAGATAAGAGCGCGGAGCTTGACGATCTCCTCTCCCGTCTTCCCAATATGATTGATGACCAAGTGCCGGACGGGCCGGATGAAGATCATAATGTCGAATTGCGCCAATGGGGTACGCCGCGCATTGCGAACGTGGCGATCCCCGATCATGTGGAAATTGGCGAAAGCTTGGGATTGATGGATTTTGATGCTGCCGCCAAGGTGGCCGGTGCACGATTTGTGGTGGAAAAAGGTGCGATTGCGCGGCTCGAGCGTGCCTTGGCGCAATTTATGCTTGATACGCATACGACCGAGCATGGCTATACGGAGGTCAATCCGCCGCTTTTGGTCAAAAGCGATGTGATGTATGGCACCACGCAATTGCCGAAATTTCGCGACGATCAATTTGAAACCACGGACGGGCGGTGGCTTATTCCAACCTCTGAGGTTGTGTTGACCAATTTGGTGCGTGAGATGATCCTCGATCCGCAGCAATTGCCGATGCGTCTGTGCGCCTATACGCCCTGTTTTCGTAAGGAGGCAGGATCGGCGGGGAAAGACACGCGCGGCATCATCCGCCAACATCAATTTTATAAGGTGGAAATGGTCAGCGTGACCTTGCCGGAGGACTCAAGTGCCGAGCATGAACGCATGGTGGATTGCGCCGAAAACATCCTGAAAAAATTGGAACTTCCTTTCCGCACGATTGTGCTCTGTGCGGGGGATATGGGCTTTGCCTCGCGTAAAACCTATGATCTGGAGGTCTGGGTGCCGTCGCAAAATAAATATCGCGAGATTTCCAGTTGCTCCAATTGCGGCGATATTCAATCGCGGCGGATGAAATCACGGTTCAAACGTGCGGGGGCCAAGGATTCGGAATTTGTCCATACGCTCAACGGCTCCGGCGTGGCGGTGGGACGTGCGCTTGTCGCTGTTATGGAGAATTATTACGATCCTCAGGATGGCGGGATTTTTATTCCCAATGCCCTCAAACCCTATATGGGCGGGTTGGAAAAGATTGTGAAATCATCGTAACCGGATTTGGGATTCACATCAAAATTTATCGCGAACGGGGTGGAAATTATTGTTCGAAGTGATATGTTTCTTGTACTGACTTTCCACTCTGCCAACAAAATATGAAGGACAAACAATATGCGCAAAATATTTTTATTCACACTGGCGTCTTGCTTGTTGATAATGGGAATTGTGGTGAGTTCCGCAAGCGTTTATGCGTGCGGCCGTCAGGGGGGCTCTGAAGTCAGTCATCAGGGCGACTCCGAAACCCATGCACATAATAAGGAAGGAAAAACCATGTCAAACATTGAAACGGCCAATGGGGTGGAGAGCGCGAAGGGGGCAGTTGCTCAAGTCACTCAGGCCGAAGTCGGCAAACCCGCTCCAGAATTTATGACCGAAGATATTAAGGGGGAGCATGTCATGCTCTCAAGCTATAAAGGCAAAATCGTGGTTCTGGAATGGACCAATAATGAATGCCCCTATGTCCGTAAACATTACGATACCAGCAATATGCAGAAATTACAGCAAGACGCGACCAAGGACGGTGTTGTGTGGATTTCCATCGTTTCTTCGGCCAAGGGGAAAGAAGGAAATGTCAGCCCGCAAGAAGCCCAAACCATTATTGACAAGGAAAAAGCCTTCCCCACCTATAAAATTTTGGACGAAAGCGGGGCCATCGGGCATCTCTATGGCGCAAAAACGACCCCCCACATGTTCGTGATTGACCAGAACGGCATTCTGGCCTATTCGGGTGCGATTGATGATAATGAAAGCTTTAAACCTGCCACGGTGACGGGGGCTAAAAACTATGTCCGTGAAGCGATTGACGCACTCAAAGCCGGTAAACCTGTACCCACCAGCCAGACTCAACCCTATGGTTGCGGTGTGAAATATTAGACTTCTTGTCACTCCTCATATTCCGTAACCCCGCACGTGATGCGGTCCGGATACAGAAGACGGATTTTGCCAAGACCCCGGATAAGCAAAAAATCCCTCACAAGTTCGGCTTTTTCTGTTCCGTGATTACGTGGTAGTTTGACGTATAGGGGTGAGATTAGACTGACCTATTCTATAATTTCACCACCGGAAAGAATTGCTGCGGGGTGGTGATATGGTCTTGGGCGGGGATGAGGGCGATCTCCCGGCCACCGATGTCAAAGCTGGTTTTAAAAATACCAAAAAGGCTGGCAGCGGTGTGACTGAGGGCTGAGCCGTAATCTTGGCCCCTCAGCAAACATCCGGTAAAAATCGCAGATGTCATGTCGCCTGACCCGGCATAGGACGGAAATTCCATCTCTAGCCGTGGGGTGGTGACCATATAACACTCACCATTTCGGCAGCTTAATAACATTGAAATGCTGTGGGCGGGGGTGTCCTCGGTGATCAGGGAGGTCACCAAGATCAACTCCGGCCCCTGTTGCTCTTTTGATGCGGATGCAGGCCCATTGTGGATTTCACGACACGCGGCGCGCGCATCGGCGATGGTGCGGATGGTTGCACCGCTTAAATATTCCAGTTCAAATAAATTCGGAGTTATGAGGTGAGCGCGGGAAAGGGCCTCCGATTTAAAAAATTCGGGAATTTGCTCGCGTACGTAAAAACCGCGGCCAACATCGCCCATCACCGGATCACAAATCCACGGGCAATGGGGGGGCAGTTTTTCCAGCGTATCCAATATAATTTCGCCGATTGCAGGTGAACCAAGGTAACCGGTTAAAAGCCCCGCACAATTTTCAAAAAAACCACGATCGGCAATGCCTTTTAACACGCGGCGCAGATGATCGGGGTCGAACACATCGCCTTCCCATGCGCCGTAGCCGGTGTGATTGGAAAATTGAACGGTATGAACGGCGGTCACGTCATACCCCATGCGTTGTAGTGGAAACACCGCCGCGCGATTCCCAGCATAGCCATAGGCGACATGGGATTGGATGCTCAATATGGCAGGCGCAGGCTGTGCAGCGGAGGGCTGATTTGTGTGGGACGCAGACATATTTTTTCCTTGCTCTATTGTTTTAAGTCGGCCAAATGGGCGCACAAAATTTTGATATCCTCATCCGTGGTCATTTCTGTGGCGGCCATCAGGATTTGGTTGGGTGCAATCGCCACACCCGCAATGATTTTTTGCGCCGCCAATGTTTGAATGATGTGATCGGCGGGCGGGAAATTTGGGCCGAACTCCACCACAAATTCATTGAAAAAATGATCATTGCGGATTTTGATGCCCTCAATTGACGCGAGCGCATCCGCCAGATCACAGGCCTTTTGATGATTGAGCCGCGCGAGATGCCGAAAGCCATGCTCACCCAGCAACGCCATATGAACCGTAAAGGCCAGCGCACACAGTCCCTGATTGGTGCAGATATTCGATGTGGCCTTTTCCCTCCTGATATGCTGTTCGCGGGTGGAGAGGGTGAGGACATAGGACCGCCGCCCGTCCATGTCCACCGTTTCCCCGCATAACCGCCCGGGCATTTGGCGCACATAATCCTGCTTACACGCAAAAAACCCCAAATGCGGCCCGCCGAATGACATGGGCACGCCGATGCTTTGTGCCTCACCACACACGATATCCGCCTCAACCGGTGCGGGCAGCAGGCCAAGCGAGAGAATTTCATTCGTCACATAGATTAATTTCGCGCCCATCGCATCGCATTTTTTGCGCCAGTTTTGAATATCTTGCGGGGTGCCGAAATAATCGGGGGACGGCACGATAATGGCCGCGATGCCCTCTGGATTTCCCCCCTCATCCTCCGTGAATTGCGGGAGTATGGAGCTTTCACCGAGATAGGTTTTGATCACCTCTAGATACTGCGGATGAAGATGCCCGGCCAATGCGATAAGTTTGCGGCCAGTAATACGTTGGGCCATAAGCGCGGCTTCGGCACACGCGGTGGCACCGTCATACATGGATGCATTGGCCACATCCATGCCGGTGATCATGGCGATCATGGTTTGAAATTCATAAATGACTTGTAAGGTTCCCTGCGCCATTTCGGGTTGATAGGGTGTGTAGGATGTCAAAAATTCCGACCGTTGAATGATATAGTCAACCGTGGCGGGGATATGATGGTGGTAACATCCGGCGCCGAGGAAAAACGGACCATCAACCGCCGCATGATTTTGCGCCGCAAGCCGAGTCATAATGCGCTCCACCTGCAGTTCAGTTTGATGGTCGGGCAGGTCCAAACTTGCTGCGGAATAAGTCGGCAAGCCCGCATATAAATCATCACAATCTTTGATACCGATTTTGTCCATCATCGCGCGGAGGTCGGATGAGGTGAGGGGAAGGTAGCGCATATTCGGGTGTCCTGAATGGTTTTCCTGAATGGGAGGGGTGTTATCAACGCACAAAGTCTAATTCATTCGCACACTCTGCGCCAGTGGGATTTCAGAAAAATCCTTAGCCCTAGCGAGATTATGAACAGGTTCTTATGATGTCCGATGGTTTTTATGATGTTTGATGGTTCTTGAGCAGTTCCAGCAAATCTACGGGTGACAAATGACTCCACCAACTATTGGTGAGTGCGCCGAGCTTGGTGGCTGCCCCAGATGATGAACCAGATGATGAAGATGAGGCGCGGGATGCGACTTTATCATCTTGTTGATCGCTCTGCCCCACAGACGCGATATTCTGAGCAGGTGATGCATCGGCATAGTTTCCGGCAAGTGCCGAAAGACCGGGAATGATAATTGTGGGGTCCGTATGGAAATCAGGGGTTGCAGCGGGGGAGGGGGAGAAGGAGGGGGAGATGGAAGTGGATTCTGCTCCGTATGGTGTTGCACTCGCAAGGGGTGAAACTTCGCAAGTCCCTTGATTGGTGCTTGATTGACTGTTTTCCAAGTTATTGGCCAGCGCAAATTTTTTATCAAAATGTCCGTAAACTTCGGCCAAAGTTTTGGCTGATCCATCCTTATGATAGAAAATATTTTTGTTGGCGGCGGCGGCATCGGGAAATAATTTTGCGGCATTGCTTGCCGGATTTTTGTCCATGGCATTGAGGAATTTTGCTGCGCCGCCAGCCCCCATAAAATGCGCCATATATAATTCAGTGGCGCCGATATCGGCGGTTGTACAGCTCTGCAAATAATTTTTATTCTCGGCGGCAAATTCCCCGGCCATCAGGGCGCAAATTTGCGGATTATTGCGCAGCCCAAGGATTTGCGCGCGCTGGGCGGCATTGCTCACCTTGCCTTGCGCATTAATTTGATCGGCATATTGGGATAAACCATATTTATCGCCATATTTATCAACCATTTTTAGCCAAGTTGACTCCAAAAATTGATAAAGTCCTGCGGCAGAGCTGGTTTTGGCCTTGGCATCGGCTTTAAAACTGCTTTCCACTTGGGCTTGTTGTAACAGATAGGAAAAATCCACCCCGGTTTTTTGGCTGGCCTGATGAATGGCGGAGGTAATATCGCTCCCGGCCTGCTGTTGCAGGGCCGCCAAATCATTGGAAAACCGAATGGTTGGTGCGTTCAACATATTTACCTCTTATTATCATAAGCAACACTGCAAACATCATGCCAAGATTTTCCCCGGGATTTCGTGTCAGAGTTTTGCCCTGGGATTTTGCCCTAAGATTTTACCCTGAGATTTTGGCGGGTGGTGCCGATCCAATCGGGTTTTTTCATTTGAAGATTTGCGTTGAAATCTGTAAAGATAAATCAAAAGGATTGAACCAACCCATGCGCACCCCATCATCTAAACCTATGGCCGATATTTTAATTGTCGATGACGAAGCTGACATTCGTTCGCTGATGGTGGGGATTTTAGAGGATGAGCATTACGCCACCGGACAGGCGGAAAACTCCGCCCAGGTGTTTGAAGCTTTGGCCGCGCGCCGGTTTGATCTGGTTGTGCTCGATATCTGGTTGAAAAACAGCGAATATGACGGGCTGGCGATTTTAGAGAAAATAAGGGCGGATTATCCCGATTTACCGGTGGTGATGATATCCGGTCACGGCACGATTGAAACGGCGGTCAAGGCGATTAAAATCGGGGCCTATGATTTCATTGAAAAGCCGTTCAAAACTGACCGTTTGTTGCTGATGATCGAACGCGCGTTAGAGACAGCATCATTAAAACGGGAAAACGCCCTGTTGAAAGTCCGCGACGAAATCCACGAGGAGTTTATTGGCCCATCAGCCTTAATGCAGGCCGTGATCAGTGTGATTGAAAAAACCGCGCCGACCAATAGTCGCGTGTTAATTACCGGGGCGGCCGGAACGGGAAAGGAAGCGGCGGCGCGGCTCATTCACCAAAAATCCTTGCGTGCCAAGATGCCGTTTATGGTGGCCCGCGCCGCCGGGTTGACGCCGCAGCAATTTGAGGAAAAATTATTCGGCCGTGAAGACAAAAATATCGCGCATCCCGGAATTTTGGAACGCGCCAACGGCGGCACAGTTTTTTTTGATGAAATTGGCGATTTGACGCATGACGTTCAGGGGAAATTGCTGCGCTTGCTTCAAGAGGGGATCATCACCCGCCTGGGTGGCACCATTCCGGTCAAAATTGATGCGCGCGTCCTGGCCGCCAGCGCCCGCGATTTAGAGGAAAAAATTGCCGCAGGCGAATTTCGTCAAGATCTTTATTATCGCCTGAATGTCGTTCCCATCGCCCTGCCGCGATTGAGTGAGCGAAAAGAGGATATTCCGCAACTGATTGAATATTTCTGGCAAGAAGCGGCCCGCAAAAATCAACGCGCGGAAGGGGGCGCGAGCGCACAAAATGCTGCAGCTTTTGATGCACAAAAGCCGCAGCAAAATTACACGCATCGTCCGCTTTCGGACGGGGCGTTGGTCGCGCTTCAGGGATATGTATGGCCGGGAAATGTGCGGCAACTCAAAAATTTGGTGGAATGGCTTGAGATCACCACAAAGGCGCCGCGTGATCCTGCGCTCCCCGTGCAACCGATTTTAACCGCCGATTTGCCGCAGGATATTTGCCAATTTGTGCATTCCACCCTTAAAAATGAGTGGCAGACGGATATGATTTCCCTGCCGTTGCGGGAGGCGCGCGAGGTGTTTGAGCGCGAATATCTTCTGGCACAAATCACGCGCTTTAACGGCAATATTTCGCGTACTGCGCAATTTGTGGGGATGGAGAGATCGGCATTGCACCGCAAACTGAAATTGCTGCATATCCGCGCCAATGATCGTGAGGAGTCGCAGATGGATGTGGTGTTAAATAGTGATATTTTGCCCCATCCTGCGGGCGAGCCAACGGAGGAGGATCACGCGGCAACACTACCCCCCAAGCCTATGGCAAATGCGTCATGAATGGGTCTTTAGAACGCCCCAATGCCATATTTTTCGATTGGGACGGCACGTTGGTGGATAGTGTGCCGCTCATCCGTGCGGGGTATGATGATCTTTATGCGCACTACGGATTGCCGCCCATCACCATGGACCAATTGGCCCGGAATATGCGCAATTCGGCGCGTGAGTTGTTTCCCCAGATTTTCGGCGACCAGGCAGCGCAGGCGTTGGCGCATTTTTACGACTATATTCACGCGCATCATTTTGATCATCTAATCCCTTACGACGGTGCGCTGGATTTCCTGAAATCTATTCACGGAAAGGGCTTGAAAACTGCGATTGTCAGTAACCGCAAGCATGAATTGCTGAGTGAGGAAATCCCCCATTTGGGATGGTCGAATCATGTGGATTTTATCGTTGGCGCGGGGAAATGCGCCCGTGATAAACCTGCGCCTGATCAGTTGCTCTATGCGGCTGAAGAGTTGGGGATTGATCCGAAAACCCAAGTGATCTGGTATGTAGGGGACAGCGAAACCGACCTGATCGCGGCCAATCATGCGCACATGATCCCGATTTTTATTGAACACGGATTGCGCAGTTTGGATGATTGCCACGCGGCGGGCCTTGATCCCGTCCATGTCGTCGATATCGCGGCACTCAAGCTTCAGCTTGAGGCCCTTTTTTAGAGCCTGCTCAGGCTCTTAGGAAATCTGCTTGCCAAAAAGCTTTTGGGTGGCACCCAAAAGATCTTGGACATGTTTGGCATCCAGTTCGCCATTGCGCAGGGCAGAGGTCAAAACGCGCTCCACCGCATCCTCAATCGTGTCCACCAAGACTTGGACTCCGCGGTGAATTTCAATATTTACCAAATCACCCGGCGTTAATTTCCCCAAATTCGTGCGGCGCAGAGTTTCGGGAATGAGCCAAACGGAAAAACAGTAATTTTGTTTGTCCAGCTTGCTGACCGTCAGACTCACACCATTCACCGCCACAAAGCCATGGGCGAAAATATATTTCATCCAGAGGGGCGGCAGTTCAACATCAATCACCGTATTGCCGTCCATGATTTCGATATTGGCAATTTTTCCCTGACAATCCACATGGCCGGATAATTCATGGCCGCCAATTTCGGTCGTTTGAGTCATGCTGCGTTCAACATTGACCAGTTGCCCGACCTTGTAATGCGGAATGGTGGTGCGCTCTAATGTTCCCTTAATAATGTCAAAATCCACCACATGATCGGTTAAACGCACCGCAGTCAGGCATACGCCGTCAACCGAAATGCTGCAGCCTATCTCTAAATTCTGGCTCAATTCCGGACCCAAATCCACCGCGAGCCGACCGATGGAATAATCCATATAAAAAGTCGTGATAGGCCGGGCACCCTGCACAATTCCTGTAAACATATTATCCACACCTTTATTCGATATGATATAGAGTATAAGCCAAAAAGCTAGCAAACACATAGCATAGATGGATTTTTTTTCAAATCCTTCTTGCGGACAGGTTCTTACCACCCCTCATAATTCAAACCAGCCCGTATCCCCGGAGCAGAAAAAGTCGAATTTATGAGATTTTTCGCGCATCCAGGGTCCAGAAGCGATTACATCTAGACCCCGCATCCAGTGCGGGGTTACGAAATTTGAGGGGGGTGGTGAGTGGACAGGTTTTTTAACGCCCTAAATCACACTGAGTCGATCTTTAAAGAGGTCGGCTTCTTCATTGAGTTTGGCTACCATATGTCCGAGGCTTTGGCTTTGAGTGACTACGGTTTGGCTAGAGGAGCTAACAGTTTCCATCGCGTCAGAGATTTTTTGCAAGCTTTGCATAACGACCGAGGAGAAATTGGCGACATCTGAAATAGCTACCCCTATCGAGGCGGTGCCAGCTTGTTGCTCATTCACCGCATCGTTAATTTCCTTGGAATTCATTTCGATTTCCCGCACGCAATCTGCCAGTTCATTCATATAATTTAAGGCATGGGAGGAAATTTCAGAAATACGAGAAACTTGATCGCGAATATTATCGGTAGAGTGGGTGGTTTCGATTGCCAGTTTTTTGACTTCATCCGCCACAACAGAGAATCCACGCCCGGCTTCACCCGCCCTTGCGGCTTCGATGGTGGCGTTGAGGGCAAGAAGATTGGTTTGTTCCGCCAGAGAGTTAATCAACACAACAACTTCGCCGATTTGGGCAGATGCCTTAGATAATTCACAAATCACTTCCTCCATTTTGACCGTACGCTCAACCGCTGCGCCCACCCTCTCAAGTGATAAGCCGGTTACGGATTGAATCTGGCGAATAGATCTATCCAATTCCTCCACCGCGGATGAGACCGTGGCGATGTTTTTATTCATAATAACTGATTGGCTTTCTATTTCTTCACTTTTGCTTTCTACCTCCTGCGCGGATTTGGCCATGCCATCAACATGTGATGACATTGATCGGCTCGTAGTTTGGGCGTGACTCACCGATTCTTTGACGCGAGAAAATCCTGATAATAAGGCATTGAGAACATTTGACAAATTGCGCATTAGATAAAGCGTAATCAAGAGGACGGAAATCGCACCAAACCCAACAATCGCGCTCGCGATCCATGTGAATCCCGTGACGGTTTTCTCGCCTTCCGAAAGTTGAGTCAATTGGGAATTTTTAGTGTCAGCCGCAAGATTTTCGGATAGGCTTGCAATCTCGCCCATTGTGCGGTCCATACCATCTAAAATCTTGTTGATTTGCGTCATGATACGCACAATTTCTTCCAGATTTTTCTTGTAGGAGTAATCATCAATGATGGAGCGAATGGTTGCAATGGTTTTGGGGTCGGTACTATAGGCAATTACCGATTCGCCGGATTCGTGGAAAGATGCCATCGCGCGTGAGAAGTTCTTAAGCTCAAAATCCAAATTTTGATTTACGGCAATTTTGTTCACCGCCAGCAGCGCAGATAGAAAATAGGATTTCATTTGCGCCGAGACTACCGCGGCATCCGAGTTTCCGGAGTAAAAATAGTGATCACTGATTCCATTGATTGTTTTATAAATCTCCTCTCCTTTCTTAAAAATATTCTCTTCAAGTATATGTTTTTTTTGTTCGCTCAATTCATGAATCTGCTTGATTTCTTGAGCAATTGCGGTGTGTTTGTCGCTGAGAATCTGAAGGTTTTTTTTCTCATCCCCGTTTAATCCATTGGGGGAAATATTTTTAAGCGCGTGCGAAATATTGCCGTTTATTTTTAGGGCAATATCATAGTTAGTCTCATTACCTGTGAGGGAATAAATTTTAAGATTTAACGCGAGATCAAGAAATTTTGTGCGAATATCCTGGGCCAGCGTGCTGATCTGTGACGTACTGGATAGGCCGGAAATCGAAGATTCCATTTGCTTGAGTGAGAAAAAGGCACCCGCCGCAATGATGATGACAAGGCTCGCCAGAAAGACGAATCCCAAAAGTAATTTGGCACGAAATTTGATATTCATAAAACCACCGGTTGTTTTTGAGCCTAAATAATTCACTTGATATGCCACCGGAATATGCGATGATAATAGTTGGATATTACACTAAAATAGTGAGATGAAATAATGAAAAATTGTTTAAAATTAAACATTTGTGTTTATGTTATCTCGGCCCTGCTGTTGTGCTGGCCTTTCCCTGGTGTTGCTTCGGCACAAGCTGAGGTTGGGGTGGACGACCGGACAATTTATCTTGGGTCATCAAATGCCCAGTCAGGTCCGGCGCAAGAGCTTGGGCAGGGGATGAGTCGCGGACTCAATCTCTATTTTAATAAAGTCAATCAACAGGGTGGTGTGCATGGGCGTCAGATTAAGCTCATTCAAATGGATGATCAGTATGATGTCAAACGGGTGATTGAAAATACTCAGGAGTTAGTTGCCCATAGGAATGTTTTTGCTCTGGTTGGGTATGTGGGGACACCGACCGCACGTGCCATTATTCCGAAAATTTCGCGCGAAAATATTCCCTTTTTGGCGCCCTATACGGGGGCAAAATTCCTGCGCTCTCCTCCGCTTCCTATGGTGTTCAATACCCGCGCCAGTTATATGGATGAAATGGAATTAATCGTTCATGAGTTGGTTGACGGCCGAAAATTCAAGCGTATTGGGTTATTCATGCAAAATGACAGTTATGGGCTTTCGGGTGAATCTGCGTTAAAAGAAGCCCTCAAGAAACGTGGGTTAGAGATTGTGCAAACCGGCACCTATGAACGCAATACCGAAGATGTCGATGCGGCGTTTCAAGAGTTGAGAAAAGCGAGCCCGGATGCGGTTATCATGGTCGGGACGTACAAAGCTTGTGCCGTATTTTTGCAAAAAGCCAGAGAGGCGCAAATGCGGTCGGTGTTTTACAATATTTCATTTGTTGGCACAGGGTCTTTGATTGCGAACGCCAAGGCGGCGGCTGAAGATGTGTATATTACTCAGGTTTTTCCCGATCCGCTAACCTCCGACCTACCCGTTATCGTTCAGTATCGCGCGGATATGATTGCTGCCGGGTTGGCTGATAAAATGGATTACCCTAGTTTAGAGGGCTATATAGATGCGGTGCTTTTGATAAAGGCTCTTGAAGCCACGGGGCCAAATTTAACCCGCGCGCGATTTGTTGAAACGCTCAATCATTTTAAAGCTGATCTTGGCGGGCTGGATTTTCAATTCACCCCCGATCATCATCAGGCCTCAGATCGCGTGTATTTGACCCAAATATCACAGGGGAAGGCAAAGCCGGTAACAGTCAACACTGATCACAAAGAACCGGATCATAAAGATTTTGATCACAAGGACTCTAAACAAAGTGACTCTGGGCAAAAAGAATCGGCCAAAGAAAATTCGGTTGATTCTAAGCCCTAGACCATTTTTGGTTTAGGTGGACTCAAAAATGGTCTAAGTCTTTGTTTTGTCGTATTTTGTTACGATGAATCGGCTTCCGCTTAATCGCAAAATGCTCAAGATTTCTCTGCGGACAAAATGGCGCGCTTCATATCTTTCCCCCAGGCATAGCCGGATATCCGCCCGCCCGAATGATTCACGCGGTGGCAGGGGATGAGGAGGGTAAAGGGATTGGCCCCAACCGCTGTTCCCACGGCACGAACGGCTTTGGGCGATCCTATGGTTGCAGCGATCTGCCCATAGGATATGGTTTGCCCTTGGGGGATTTTAGCAATCTCATGCCAGACTTTTTGTTGAAACGACGTACCGCGGGTCTTGAGTTCCCAACCTTCGACCGCACTCAATCCCGACCGCCATGCGGCAAAAACCAGACTTAATAATTGCGCGCCTTCGGTATCGTTGCGGGCAAAATAACGCTCTCTGAGTGACTCAATTGGCTGCGCTATGTCCCGCGGTCCTATGATTTTCTTGAGACAATAGGCCAGTGCGCGGTCTTCATCAAAGCCGATATAATAAATGGTGCGCTTCTCCCAACAGAGCGTCATCGGGCCAAAATCATTGGCAAAATCATTGGCAAAATTAATGGCAGAGGTGAAATAATTTATCATGCGCGGCTTTTAAAATATCGTGGATTCAGGTTTGGAATCCGATTATAAACCCTTTATGACTCTACAGCAATGAAAGTTGAAAATATGACTGACTCCTCCCTCTCTGCGCCGATGTATTCGCTTAGTTTAAAAATCCCGGACTCGCTTGCTCATTTAGATGATGCACAGGCGATGGAGCTCGCCTCCCTCGCGGGGGAGGAAATCATCTCGGCGTCGTGCGAGCGCGGCAAAGATGATCAAACCGGCCATTATTGGGAATTTTTGTGGGTGGCGGAAATCTTGCCCGAAAAAGAAAATTTCATAAACTCCATCAATGGTTTTTTAGGTTTGAGCGGGCCGCACGCCCTCCACCCCCATGATCTGATCGAAAAAGAAATTGAGGACGTAAATTGGTTGGAGGAATCCTATAAATCCTTCCCGCCCTTTGAAATTGGCCCGTTTTTTATTCACGGCAGCCATTACACGGGCGAAATTCCCCCATCCATGATCCCGTTATTGATTGATGCCGCCACGGCCTTTGGGTCGGGGGAACACGGCACCACGCGCGGATGTCTGGAGGCGCTGATTGCCCTGAAAGAAAGCGGATTTGCCCCGCGGGAGGTTCTGGACATGGGCACGGGGTCGGGAATTTTGGCGATTGCTGCGCACAAATTATGGGGCGTGCCGGTGGTGGCGATTGACATTGATGACGAAGCTACGCGCATGGCACGCCACCATTGCGAAGTCAATCATGTGCCATGTGATGCGGGCGGTGCCCGTTGCATCACGGGGGACGGATATCGTGCGCAAATCCTGAAGGGTGCGGACGGGCGGAACCGCAAATTTGATATGATTATTGCCAATATTTTGGCGGGGCCGTTGGTGGATATGGCCCCCGATTTGGCGCAGTTTTTATCCCAAAATGGACGGGCAATTCTCTCCGGGCTTTTGATCGAACAAGAAGAAATGGTGGTGACGGCGCACGCAAAATTGGGACTTATTTGCGGCACAGAAGGGACGGATTTCTCGCCTTCTAAATTCCCGCCTTCTAAATTTCCAAGGGGCGAATGGCAAACATTGATGTTGCGGTGGCAATCCCAAGCATGAGTCAACCATATTCAAAATCCGATTCACTCAATCAATCCTCCGCTCCGCCGATTATTTGTTGGTTTCGTCAGGATTTGCGGTTGAATGATCAACCGGCGTGGAGGGCTGCATGCGAAACATCGCTGCGAACGGGCCAAGCCGTTTTGCCCATTTATATTTTGGATGATGCGGCGGCGGGGGAATGGGCGATGGGGGCGGCGTCGCGCGTGTGGCTTTATCATGCGCTCAAAAAACTCAATGAGTCTTTGGGCGGAAATTTGATGGTGTTTTGCGGCGCGGCGGGTGATATTTTGCTGCAACTTGCGCAAACTTATGCGGCCACCCATGTTTTTTGGAATCGGTGTTATGAACCGTGGCGCATCGCGCGGGATGAGAAAATTAAAGAGAATTTGCGGTTTCAGACCTCCGCGAAAATTGAGAGTTTGAATGGCTCTCTCCTCTGGGAACCGTGGGAGGTCAAAAAGGCGGATGGCAGTTATTACAAGGTGTTTACCGCCTTTTATCGGCGGGGATGTTTGGCCGCACCCGCGCCGCGCGCGCCGCTTCCCGCACCGAAATTGCCGATGTTTTTTGAAGCCACGCATGAGCCGCCCATTGATCAAAAACCGCACACATATGCACCGGTTAAGTTAGCGGATTTGCAGCTATTGCCCCGCGCCCCGCGGTGGGATTTGGCGATGATGAGCATTTGGAATGTGGGCGAGCATGCTGCGCACAAAAAATTGCAAGATTTTATAAATCACGGGTTGGCGGGGTATCGTGAGGGGCGAAATTTTCTGGCGCTGGATCAGACCTCCAAACTCTCGCCCCATCTCCATTTCGGGGAAATTTCACCGCACCAAATTTGGGCGGCGTTGGCCGATGTAACCGATGAAAAGCTTGGCCCCGATTTAGATTGTTATCAATCGGAATTGGGCTGGCGGGAATTTGCGCATTCGCTGCTCTATCAATTCCCCGAATTGCCCGCTATCCCGCTCAATAAAAAATTTATGCGGATGGAGTGGGTGGAGCCTGAGCCGGAGATGCTGACACGCTGGCAGCACGGCGAAACCGGTTATCCGTTGGTCGATGCAGGCATGCGCGAATTGTGGGCCACGGGATATATGCACAACCGTGTGAGGATGGTTGTGGCATCGTTTTTGGTTAAGGGGTTGCGGTACCATTGGCGCGTTGGCGAAGATTGGTTTTGGGATTGTTTGGTGGATGCCGATTTGGCGAATAATGCGGCGTCATGGCAATGGGTGGCGGGGTGCGGGGCCGATGCCGCGCCGTATTTCCGCATTTTTAACCCGCAACTACAGGCGGAGAAATTTGATGCCAAAAACGCATATATCAACCGTTGGGCGCCTCAGTCGCATAAAATCAAGCCGATGATTGACCATGCCGCATCGCGCGATGCTGCGTTGACGGCCTATAAAAAACTATAAATCACTCTTGAGAAATAGATGGTTTTTGCTGCAGTCTTTGCTGCAACTCCTGAAGGTCTTGCCAGGACTCACGTTTGCGATTGGGATTGGTAAGCAGGAAATGCGGAGCATAGGTAATGAGTGCAGGGATTTTTACGGGTTCCGGAGTGTCGGTGCCTGAATCTGTCATCTCATACTCCATCCATTGGCCGCGCAATTTATGGAGGCTCGTGTTCAATCCCCAAAGGATTTTCACCGGCACCGCCCCCATCACCAATAAAAATTTGGGCCGAATCAATTCAATATGTTTGCGCACAAACGGACGCGCAAGATCGAGTTCCCCTTGCGTTGGGCTACGATTTCCCGGCGGTCGCCAATGGATACTGTAGGTGAGATAGAGCGAGTTTTCAAGCTCACTCGCTTTGCGGTCACGGCCAATGGCCGCCATCATTTTGTCGAATAAAATGCCGCCTTCATCGCTAAAAACTTCGCCGCTCAAATCATCCTCAGTGGATGGGCATTCGCCAATGACCATCAATTGAGCCGCAGGATTTCCGGAGTTAAAGAGGAAATGCGTTGCGGTTTTGCGCAATCCCCAACCGGAAAAATTTTCCGTGAAGCGCGAAAGATCATCAAGCGAATTGATGGCGGCAAGCTCCCGTTGCGCTTCCCCCAACGCTTCATTTAATCCCAAGGGGGAGATTGGCGCGGCCGCAGCGGGTGCAGCATTTTGAAGTCGCGGTGCAGCATGATCTGATGATCTTGCAGCATTTTGAGGGTTCGGAACGGAGGGTTGCGGGCGAATTGTTGGGGACTCATCACCGCGCCCAAACTCTCTCATCAGGCGATTTTGCGGCACTTCGCCCACTAGTTCGTCCCAACCAAGAGCGCCATAAAACTCTAAAATTTGTGCGACTATTATGGCGGGGGCGGAAGCGTCATTCATGGCTTAGCCTAAAAACAATCAATGGGTTTGCGTGGACGCAGGGGGCAAATTATGAATAGTTTGCTGAGCATTTTGCTGCGTATTTTCTTGTGTTCCGGTCTGATTTGCTGCCTGATTTTTTGCACCAAATCGCGCCAGATACATTTGCGCAAAATCGACGGGCCCAAGCAAAAGCGCGGGATAGCCACCATCTTGAATCAGATCCGCCAAAATTTTACGCGCAAACGGAAATGCCAATTTGGGAATTTCAACCAGCAAAAGCGGATGGTGATGTTCCGCCGCCACTTGGGGCATTGAGGCCGCGACACCATATAAAATTTCGGCAATATAAATCGTTTGATTATTTAGGATTGCGCGGGCTGACAGCCGCAGAGAGACTTCATAGAGTGATTTTACCTGATCATCCTCCATCGGCTTGACATCAAGGGAAATATTCACATCCATTTTCGGTTGCTCCTTCATCACCCGCAACGCGTGGGGCGCACCGGGATTTTCAAAAGAAAGGTCCTTCACATACTGGGCATGAACCATCACCGGCAAATTATTGACGGATACAGGTGCCTTGTCAGCCTCAGGATTCGTAGATAAATTGGAATTTTGTGCGGGCTCATCAGCCGGGAAATCGGTCATTGTGTTATCCTTTTAAATGTTATCTTTTTAATCATATTAAAGAAAGTCAAGGGAGTTTATGGATCAAGTATATATAAGATTGCCGGCTAAGAACCTGTTCATGATCTCTACTCTGGCGTTGGCTTTTCACGGTATTTCTGTGCTTCCGCTTCTCACGTACATCTATGTACGATCCGATGCGGTTCTCGAAAAACCGTAAAAATCCTGTGCCATAGCGAGATTATGAACAGGTTCTAAGAACCTGTAACTATAAACCCGATATAAAATTGGTTAGCAAAAAATAAGGGCCGGCACAAGAATTATAGATTCTTCCCTTGTAGAATGTTATGATTTGCTTATATTTGCTGCTATAAAGCGAAGTTATAACTGCTGAGACGCCCTAAACCAATAGGAAAATAAGGAAGACCATGCCCGCAGAATTGCTTGTTTATATTGTGATTGCCGCCGTGTTGATTATCTGGCTGCGGAATGTTTTGGGGACTCGCAACGGCGAGGAACGTGATCGATCCGGCGTTTGGAAGGATTTGGAGCGCACGATTGACTCTCAAAATAGTTCACTCAGAAAAGGAGAAATCATTGATATTATTGATGATGAAGACGCAGCCAAGCTGGATCAGGAAGGGGGATCGTTACCACAGCGAGCCAGTAAAGTTCAGGCCGTAAGCCGCGAGGTTTTGGACCGGTATTGTGAATTGAGCCGTGAGGTCGAAGGCTTTAATCCTGAAAAATTTGTGGAAGATGCAAAAGAAGCCTTTGCGTTGATCGTTGAATCCTTTGCCCGCGGTGATACACAGATGCTTAAGGAATTGCTCTCAAGCGGTGTTTATAATGCATTTGCTGCGGTGATTGCGGAGCGTGAGGAGCGAGGGGAAACAATTCAAACCGATATTCATGCTGTGAAAACCGCAGAAATTATTGATGTTGAGAGAAAATTTTCCATGGTCTACCTCAAAATTCGCTTTATTGCCGATGAAACCTGTGTGGTGCGCAATCGTGACGGGCAGATTATTTCGGGCAATCCCGACCGCAGTACGGTGATGAATGATATCTGGACTTTTGGGCGACAAATAAAAACTCGTGACCCGGTTTGGTATCTTTACGAAACCAATGATGATGTGGCGGAGGATCACAAAACCCCTTTGCCTGAAGCGAGAGAGTAAGCTGATCGCTCTTTCGCGGCACATCGAAATTTGATAGGATGTTGGCAATTAAACATCATCGCCTCTGGTAAATGGCGAAATGACGGGGCTTTGGAAAGTGGGATCGGGAGAATGGCGCAAAGTGACACAATAATGGTTGATAGCGGAGTCATTGACGAAGGCCTTATGGCGTTGTCCGCGCGGCCGATGGATTATTTTTCACTCCTGAAACCGCGGGTGATGAGTTTGGTGGTCTTCACGGGCGTGGTGGGATTCTGGCTGGCGCCTGCGCGTGAATCGCTTCATCCGTTTTTGGCCCTGATCGGGATTCTGGCTTTGGCATTGGGTGCTGGGGCGGCGGGCGCGTTTAACATGTGGTATGACCGCGATATTGATGCGGTGATGCTGCGCACCAAAAATCGCGCCGTGCCGAGTGGGCGGGTGGCCCCCGATGATGCACTGGGGTTTGCGATTTTTTGCAGTTTGTTGGCGTTTATGATGATGGGGCTTGCGACCAACTGGCTCGCCGCCGGAATTCTGGCCTTTGCGAGTTTTTTTTATAGTGTGATTTATACCGTTTTCCTCAAACGCTCCACCGCGCAAAATATCGTGATTGGCGGGGCGGCGGGGGCGTTTCCGCCGGTGATCGGTTGGGCGATGGCGGGGGGCGGGGTCGGTTTTGAACCAATCTTGCTGTTTTTGCTGATTTTCCTGTGGACTCCGCCGCATTTCTGGGCTTTGGCTTTGTTTTCCAATGAAGATTATAAACGCGCGGGCGTGCCGATGCTCCCGCTGGTGCGCGGGGTCAAATCCACGAAAATCCATATGATGGCCTATTGCGCCGTGTTGGCCGCGATCAGCATTTTGCCGTATTTTTTGGCCTATCAAAACTCGCTTTATTTACTCATTGCGGCGGTTTTGAACTTTATTTTTGTGGCGTCCGCCGTCAAAGTCTGGCGCAGCGATGATTTAAAAGATGCGCGGCGCATGTTCGGATTTTCAATTTTTTATTTATTTGCCCTTTTCTTGGCCCTCATGGTCTGTCATACTTAAACCATGAATGACACAATCAAAAATGATGCGGCAATGGAAAATTCGCTCCCCCTCGCGACCGAAGGCGCGCTCTCCGGACATGTCCCGAATGCCGAGTTTTTGGCGCGGCGGCGGGCCAAAAATTTTGCCATGTTGGCCTTGATTTTGGGGCTGGTGGTGGTGATTTTTATCATGACGATTCTTAAAATGAAGGCGGGTGCGTCATAATCATGAGGGATGCTATGTTCAAATTCCGAAAACTCCACAAAATCCCTATGCCCGTAAGGCAGCTTGGCCTTATTCTTTCGGCCATAATCGCCATGATGGGCGGGCCTGGAACGGCGCAAGCGGAGGAACGTTATATGACTCTCTGGCCCAATCAACGGGCATCGCATCAGGCGGACATTGAAACGGACGCCGAAAAATATCATGCGCGCGGGCAATCCTATGTTGATCATCTCTATGATACAGGGGGTGAGAGCGATATCACCGATCCCGATGATTTGCATGAGATGGATTTGGAGCTTTATCCGGCGGCGTTACAGCCGGTGGATGTAGATATTAACGAGGTTGCGGGAATCGTAAAGGCATCGGGGCAGGGCGAAGTGATCGAAAATCCCGCGCCGCTGCCGAAGGAAAAAGCGGCTACAAAATTAGATCCGAAGGCTGAGTCCAAGACTGAACTTAAGACTGAACCCACGACTGAGCCTAAAACTGATCCTAAGGTTGAGATCAAGCCCGATGCCAAAAATGAGTCTGCTTCAGATCCTGAGGATAGCAAAACTGAAGTGAAAACGGACATTCAAAACAGCGCGGCGGTAAAATCTGTGCCAGAGTCTGAGCCTAAAGCTGAGGCTAGCCCTCTCTTTCAAAAGCAAGATTTGCTCTTCGAGCCACCAATGTCTGCGTTTCCTCTTGAGACAAAAAGTCCGTAATGTAGATCGGGAAGTTTTGGCGCACTCAGCATTGTTTTTCCCCCATGGATGATTCTTCCCCCCCTTCTTCCTCAGCCTCCCCGCCTCTTTCTTCACATCAGGAATCGGAGGATATCGCGGCGCGGAACCGCCGCACTTTGTGGATGGTGGGGATCGTGATTTTATGCATGGTGGGGTTGACGGCGGCCTCTGTCCCGCTTTATCGGCTATATTGTCAGGTGACGGGCTATGGCGGTAAAGCCAACCGCCAAGAAAAGCCATTGGATATGAAAATTCTGGACCGTGAGATAAAAGTGCGGTTTAACAGCGATGTGGCCGATAATCTAAATTGGCGTTTTAAGGCTGATCAACCGCCGGTATCCGTCAAATTGGGGCAGGAGATGATGATCAGTTTTTCGGCGGAAAATATGGGGGATAGGGCCGTTGCGGGGACTGCGCTATTTAACGTCTCCCCGCCGCAGGCAGGCGTATATTTCCACAAAACCCAGTGTTTTTGCTTTGATTATCAGATGATTGCGCCGCACAAACAGGTGCATTTCCCCGTGGTTTTCTATATTGACCCAGCGTTGGATCGTGATGAACAGCTCAAAGACCTAAAATCCGTGACTTTATCCTATGTTTTTTACCGCGCCGAATCACCCGAACTCGACCGCGCGTTGCAGGACTTTTATAATCAGCCGTAATGGTGTATAATAATGTGTTAGTTTACACTTCTTTATCATTCTTAAGCTTACAATTAAAATCTGTGGTTTTATCAAAATTTCAAAAATCGAAAAACGCGAACAAGGAAGCAGCAAAATGAGCGAACATACAGCAGATATTTCCTATGGCACCACGGGTGAACATCATCCGTATCACCTTGTGCGCCCCAGTATCTGGCCATTGGCGGGGGCTTTGGCGGGCGGAATTTTTGCGCTTGGGATGATTCTCTTTATGCATGATGTGGCGTGGGGCGATGTGAAATTCGGCCTGTGGGGGCCGTTATTGGGCGTGGCGGCGATTTTGGCCGTGATGGGCTTTTGGTGGAAAGATGTGATCGGCGAAAGTATTCATGAACATGTCCATAATAAGATTACCGAGCGCGGGTTAAAGCTCGGTATGGCGCTGTTTATTATCTCTGAAATCATGTTTTTTTCGGCGTTTTTCGGCGCGTTTTTTGATTTAAGTTTGTTTGTCGATGATGTGAAGCAATATTTGCGGCATGATTATGCAATGGGGGTGTGGCCTCCGCCCTTTATTCATCCTGTTGATCCGTTCGATTTACCGTTTTTGATGACAATGATTTTGGTGCTCTCCGGGACCACAGTCACATGGGCGCATCATGCGATTTTACATGGGCAGAAAAATGCCGCGACCACGGCGTTGAGCCTGACAGTCTTGCTGGGCTTGGTGTTCGTGGGGTTGCAGGCGTTTGAATATGCGCACGCGCATTTTAAATTTGGTGACGGATCCTTTGCCTCCACCTTTTACATGGCGACCGGATTTCACGGATTTCACGTGATCATCGGCACGATTTTCTTGGGCGTTTGCCTCATTCGTAACATGAAGGGGCATTTCCTTCCCCATCGTCATTTCGGGTTTGAGGCCGCGGCGTGGTATTGGCATTTTGTGGATATTGTGTGGATTTTCCTGTTTTTCGCCGTATATGTTTGGGGCGGCATGGTGGGGATAGGCGACCATGAGTCCGCGCGGGCGGCCCTAGAGGCTCAGGCAGCTTCCGCAGGTTCTGCCGGGGAATAATTTTGTATGACGGCACCGGTAAAATACCGCTATATCCTCTCACGCGGGTTGCATGGGCGTTGCCCGCGCTGTGATTTTGGCGCCCTCTTTAATCCGGGGTTTTGTAATTTGACGCTGCGCCCCGTTTGCCCCCATTGCGGGTTGAATTTGGCCAAAAATGATAGTGCAGACGGCCCCGCCGTGTTGTTGATTTTCCTGTTGGGTATCTTGCTGGTGCCATGTGCGTTGCTTTTCGATGCGCTTGCCTCTCCGCCGCTATGGGTCCATGGCGTGTTGTGGGGGGTGTTGGCGTTGATCATCACTTTGGGCTGTTTAAAACCCGTAAAATCAATGATTTTGGCCATACAATATCACACCAACCCCGCAAGTTGGGAGGGTGAAGATGTGCGCAAGGCCACAGCTATGGACAGAGGCACAGATCAGGACGTTAAGAAAGAACGTTGAGAAGAAATGAACATTGAGTCAGTGCCAGACGTACCACCGCCAGACGTACCACCGCCAGACGTACCACCGCCAGACGTACCACCGCCAGACGTACCACCGCAAGTCGTGTCACCGCCGAAACCGCGCCGCGTTTCTTGGGCGTCGTGGATTTTGTTTTTGCTGATTTTGGGGATTTTATGCGCGCTTGGGTTTTGGCAATGTGCGCGTTTGGGGTGGAAAAACCAGCTCCAGATGGGCATCAGTATGCAATTATCTATGATCAAATCCTGTGAATTGGCCCCGCGCAATAGGCCCGATTCACCCGATTGCTTTCCATCCTTCTCACCGCAAATCCTGGATCATCTGGGGAAAAATGATATCAAATTTGGTCGATTAAAATTACAGGTGATGGCGCGCCGGGCCTTGCTGCTCAACGGGTTTGTACAAAATGGCAAAAGTTATTTCACCGTGATCGCCCCGGCGCAGATTGTGAATGAAGCAGAGGAAAACGGGGTTCAATCGCCAAATACGGATCCCCCCATGATTGCAGTGATTTTGGGGCTGACACAGGACCCAAATATCGTCCAAAAATTAGCGGATCATCCAGAAATTTTTATGACAGGGCCGGATGGGCAAAAAATGCTTATTGATATAGGCGAACCGCAGAATTTCCATGGCGTAGCGCGGCTTGCTCCCTTAAGCTATTTTTCGTTTGTTTTGCCCGCCAATAATCTGGAAAAATCCGAATGGTGGCGACTTGATTTGGCGGATTTTGGCAATTATTGGCGCACAAAATCCCTTTCGCCCGCCGTTTTTTATCTGATTTCGAATGGGGATGAACACATGATTTCAGGAGGGGATATTACGCAATTGCCCGCCCCCCAAGATCATGGGTTTGATGGATCGAATGAAAAGACAGTGAATGAAAAAACGGCGGATAAAAAGATAACGAATGAAAACACAATGGCGCCCGATCTCTCCCCACCCCCCGTTTTTCTTGCCTATCCTTTTAACCCAGTGCTGCGCAATGACCATCTGTCCTATGCCATTTTTTGGTTTGTGATGGCGGGCATTTGGGCGACGATGTTTGCGATTTATAGGAAGACAAAATCCTAGACTATTTTTTTTGGTTATGTAGACCAGAAAAATTGTCTAACTATTTGTTTTGTCGTATTTTTTTACGATTAGCCGGCCTCCAGTTATTCGCAAAATGATCTATCCGGTAGTTTAGCCTTGATTCCGCCCTTCCTATTATACGTGTAGCGCAAGACCCTCCCGGCTTGCTAATCTTGTCTTAAGAATTACGGGATATGATGGGGGCATGATGAAGCATAACGAGCCGCCATCAATCTTGCCTATGGGGGAGGGCGCCCCGGGATCAGCCATGCCTGAAGGTTTTGTGTCGCCCCCCGCCTCTCAAGAGGGGACCCAACGTCGTCAATTCCAGGATCGGCGGCGTATGCGGCTGCGGGAAGGGCGGGAGCGGTATCTGGATATGGTCCAGCGTGAGCGGCTGGTGCTGATGGAACAAGGTGTGACGAGGACAGTTGAGCAATTGCTCGATATGGCCGGAACACCCAGCGTAAATGATGAGGATTTGAGCCGATCCGGCCTGCGTGATCATGCCAATGGCGACCAGTTACGGTCAATTTTGCCAGTGCAATCTTGGCTACCTCTTCATATTCATTTGATTGGATTGCATGACGGGGTGTTAAAGGTTGCGCCGCTCGATGAGTTGAATGAACGGCAAATTGATGCCCTGATTTCCACCGCCAATCGTTCGGGATTGATGGTGGAGCGGGTGGTGTCCGAAGTTTGGGACCGCGGCGAGTTAATTCAAACCATGCGCGCGGTGCGCGACCTCTCCGCCGATCGGTGTGAAAAAACTTTGGCGTTGTGGCTCTCTGATACGGATAACGGTTTGCTGCTTAATCAGTTCATGCGCGATATGCTGGCCGAAGCGTTACAGATGCGCGTTTCGGATATTCATATTTTACAGGATAATAACCCGACCGCGCCCAATTGGATCAGGTATCGGATTGATGGGGATTTGGTGCCTATTCACTTGCTGCCGATGGATGCGATGGCGCGGCTCACCACGCTGATCAAGCGCGATGCGGGGATGAATTTCGGGGATCGCACCACGCCGAAAGACGGGCGATTTAGCTTTACTTGGCAGGGGCGCGTGATTGATGTGCGGGTGGCCGCGGGGCCACAGGCGCAAGACGGAGAAAAGCTCACGCTGCGTTTGCTGGACCGCGCGTCACTCAAAGGCTTTGATGAGTTGTTTAAAAGTCACGAAGATGTGGGAAATTATTTGGCGCAGTCACTCTCGCCCGAAATCAAGGGTGGCGGGGGATTGGTCATTCTCTCCGGCCCGACCGGATCGGGGAAAACCACCACCATGTATGCGTGTATTCAATATATTGATCGCCGACGTCGCCATGTCCTGACCATTGAAGATCCGATTGAATATGAGTTGCGCTATGCCACGCAATGGCAGGTGCGCCCGGGGATGCACGGGGGGGAGTTTTCGGACCTGATTCGCGCCGCGATGCGCCATGATCCGGATTATATTGTCATTGGGGAATTGCGGGACAGCGACACGGTGGAAACTGCGCTGAAAGCCGCAGAATCAGGCCATACGGTGATTTCCACCGTCCATGCCGATACGGCCCTGCAGACCTTTGAACGCCTCAAATCCCTGATGCCGTCAGAACGCGAGCGAGCCTCAACCTTTACCCTCGCGCAACAGGTGCGGGCGATTATCAATCAACGATTGGTGAAAACATTGTGTCAGGGGTGCGCCCATCAGGGCCGCGCGGGGGATGTGCTCGAACCCAACGAGTTAAACCAACTGGGGATTGATGCCGCCGCGATTATTCGGCGGTTGAATAGTAGCGGATGCGATTTGTGTCACCGCACCGGAATTTCGGGGCGGACACTCTTGCTCGATGCGCTGTTGATCACATTGGGACCGTCGGAGCGTGATCATATTTATAAGGCACTCACCCACGATGTGAATGATATTGTGCACGAAGAAGGCGTGATTGTGCATACGCGGCGCAACGGATTGATTGATCTGGTTTTAGAAGGTCTGGTGGATCCGAAATCCGCCCTCGGATATCTGGAGTCGTGACGTATCATGCAACAATGGATCGTCCAAATTGCCTATGACGGTCGCACCGGCCCTAAGCAAATGACTGAAACCATGTATCTCCCGAGTGAGAGTGACGTGCGCGATGCCGTGCGCAAACGCGGCGGCCATGTCCTGACCATTCGTCAGCATAAGCGCACACCGATGGAGCGGCTCTTGGCGCGTTCCAGTTGGTGGCAAGTGCAATTGCTGCGCGGGATTATGTTTCGGTCAACCTCGACTTCGCCCGGTGTTGCCCTGTGGAAGATTATTGAGGCCGAAACCAACCCCACGCGGCAAAATATTCTGGCCCCGGCGCGGGAAGCCCTCAGCCGCGGATTGGGGTTGATTGACGCGCTCAAATCACTCCAAATTTTTGACCGCTCGACCTTAGCCATTATCGCGGCCAGTGAACGGGCGGGTAAGTTGCTCGAAGGCATCCCCTATGCGATCAACACCATCACCCAAAAACGCAAAAATACCGGTGCGATTATGGGGACGATGGGGTGGTTGGCCTTTGACGTGATCACCATTGTGCAGTCCCTGTTTTGGGGAAAAAGCATGGTGTTGGGGTGGTTTAAGGATAATGCGCCCAAAGGGGGGGAGGAGCTGGAAAAATACACGCGCGTGACGGGCAACCTCGCGCTCACTTGGGATCTGCTCATTTATCTGGCCTTTGGGATTGCGGGATTTATGGCGTGGTGCGTGTTTTCGTTTTTTATGAACAGGGGCAAGCGGGACTGGCCCACGCAAAGATTAGTGCGTAAAATCCCGCTGATTTCAGGATATATGCGGGATTTGAGTTTTGCGGATTCCATGGCTGCCGCCTCTCGGATGCTGAAAAGCAATGTGCCGATTAATGAAACTTTGCAACAATCGAGCGAAGCCGCCAATTCACCTGAAGTGGCCGCCTATTGGGAACAGGCCAACGCCGATTTGGCCCGCGGGGTGAGTTTGGGGGTGGCACTAGACCGTGAGCCGTTAAACAGGGCCGAGCGTTTGGAACTTGCGAGCTTGTCTGATCTCTCCCAAGTTGCTACAATCATGGAATCAATTGCGGATTTACGCGCCCAAGGCGCCCGCACGAAACATAAAATGATTGTATGGATTGCCTTCCTCCTGACGGGGGTTTACCTCGCCATTGGCTTTGGAAGTGCGATTTACGCACTGACGGTGATGAATATGAGTATGGACAGTATGATGAGCGGATTAATGGGGGGCGGCGCACAATAATGAGCACACCACCCCCCCCCAATCCAAATTCCCATCCTTATCCTGAAACCGAAGGAAGCTTGAGCCGTTCTTCGCCAAATCAGGGCGAGACAAGAGCTGACGTAGGGGGGGAGTCAAGAGGTAACTCAGGAGGAGACTCAGGAGGAGACTCGAGAGGCGAGATAAAGGGCGAAATAAAGTCGGACAAAATTCAAAAAAAACCGCAACCGGATCTGGCGGTGCTCATGGCCGGCGAACGGCAAAATTTCATTGACCAGTTGGAGCCGTTTTTGCCCTCTGAACTCATCGGCGGCTCGCTCCCCTATATTCCGGGAACGGAGGAAGAAGCCGTATGGAATGCCGCGTCCCAGGCCTGTGCTACTGAAAAAGTTCACTATGTCTATACGGTGGAGGGCAACCGAGTATGGTACTTGGCCTGCCCGTCTTATACAATGGTCTCTAACCCCGATAGCTGGTGCCCGCTTGCCGCCGCACTGCCGGGAAATAGCGAATTTTGGGACAAGGAAACGGTTTATATTTTTGAAAAAGACGGTTTTGCGGGGGCGTTGCGGTGGGACCCCGAAACCATGCGGCTTCAGATATTTTTGGGGGCCGCGCGCAGCATTTTGCCGCGTATCCAAACCATGGATGCCAATTTCGTGACGATTAATCCGCAAATGGCCGATATTGTGCCATGGAAAAATCGCCAATTGCGCACCGAACAATTATCGCGGGCGATGGCGCGGATGCTCTTAATCTCCGGGCTGGTGATCAGTGTGTTTCTGATGGGGCTTATTGCGCTCCAATACATTGCCATTAACATTATGGACCGCAAATTGGATGATGTCAGGGCGCAAACTGAGGACGCAAGCGTCAAACTCCTCAATGATGCCCGCGCCATGGCCAAAAATGATGTGTTGGACCACACTTACCGCATTCAGGAATTGTTGGATGATCTGACAAAGTTGGACGGCACCTTGGTGCGCTATGAAATGACCAAGGGCAAGCTGGAGTGGGAGGCCCTGATCCCCGCGGCCTATGCCTCTTCAATTGGTGGCGGTGCCAACAAAAATGCCGCCGTATTAAGCATCCGCGCCGAAGTCCTCCCCGGTATCGAAAAAGACGGCCGCCTGCGCATTCGCGGCACGCGGTGATAAAGTGCGATCCAAACAAAATGATAGCACCCTTCATACTGAACAAGAAATTCGTGAATTTGTGTCCCATGAATTGAACAACTTGCGCAGTACTTACGACCAAAAAATTGCCGGGCTTGAAGAAGATTTGGTTGATCTTGCTGATGCGTTTGAGTTGCAAAAATCCATCCATGTTGCCGATGAAATGATCCCCGATGAATTTGTGGCGCGGATTGTGGCGGGTGAGCATCCCATCAAAGTTTACCGTACTTATCGCGGATTGACCCAATCGGCTTTGGCGCAATCTTGTAAAATTCCGCAGGGCTTGTTGTCCGAGATTGAAAACAGAAAAAAGCGCGGATCGATTGATACGCTTCAGACCATCGCTGCGGCCCTCAAGATTGATTTAACTGATTTGGTAGAAGATTAAAATAATTTCGGTACATTTGGTTAAAATGACGATGCGGTGTAGAATCCTTAACAAGTTTCTGATATGATTTTGCCAGATCGTGTTTTTCCCAAAGAGTTTTGCGCGAAAATCATGAGCGGATTTTTTACAAATTTATGCGGCCCTATTCGTCAATTTTTTAATATGTTTCAGGAGTTATGTGGTGGTTCCAATGGTTATTGAGGTTCAAAAATTCGGTTTTTCTTCGTTTAAATCAGTTTTAAATGCAGGGCGGGGGTTGCGGTCCTTCTTATTGTTCGGTGCGGCCTTTGCCGCATTCGCTATCCCCACTGCAAAGGC
Source organism: Alphaproteobacteria bacterium (assembly GCA_016794305.1). Taxonomy (GTDB): domain Bacteria; phylum Pseudomonadota; class Alphaproteobacteria; order Micavibrionales; family Micavibrionaceae; genus UBA1573. Next base: position 119,624 of record JAEUKN010000003.1, read on the forward strand.
CAGCGATGCCGCAAAAGTTGATCCGGCCAAAACCCTGAACGAAGCCGTGCAAAATGCCGCGAATGCTCATTTTAGCGAAAGCCAGAAAAAAGATATCGATCAAATGATCCATGATTATATCATGAACCATCCCGAAGTCATGATGGAGTCGGTGAGGAAATACCAAGAAGATCAAGAGGTGAAACGCCAACAGGACTCAATTGCCGTCCTGAAAGAAAACAGCGATTTCTTTTATAAAAATGCAGACCTGCCGCAGGTGGGCAATGCTAAGGGCGATATCACTATTGTTGAATTTTTCGACTATAATTGCGGATATTGCAAACATGCGTTTAGCGCGGTGCAAAAATTGCTTGAGAGCGATAAAAACTTGAACTTCCATTTTGTGGAATTTCCTATTCTCTCTGAACAATCCAATCTGGCGGCCAAATGGGCTTTGGCGGCTAATAAACAGGGGAAATATTGGGAATTTCACCAAAAAGTAATTACCATGTCTGGACCAAAATCCGAAGAAGGATTGAGTAAAGTTGCCCAAGAAGTAGGCTTGGATGTTGAGAAATTGAAAAAAGATGCGGCGAGTGATGAGATCAAAAACCTATTGATCAAAAACCATGAAATGGCACAAAAACTCAATATTTCCGGCACGCCGGCCTTTATTGTGGGTGATCAGATTATCCGCGGATATATTGAGGATGGACAGTTTAAAACACTGATTGAAACCGAACGCAAAGCGCGTAAAGACGCGAAAAAATAATCGTTGAAATTGTTATGAGTGACCTGTCGCAATATCAGGCGTTTCCGGCGGCGGAACATGTTCCGCGTGCCCCGCGATACGACGCGAAGGGGATTTTTGAGCTTTTCACGCGGCTGGAAATCCCCCACCGTGCCTATGATCATGAACCGATTATGACGGTTGCGGATGGGACTTATCTTTATGACGTGATGCCCGGAATGCATACGCGCAATATGTTTTTGAAAGATAAATCGGGTGCGTTGGTTTTGGTGACTCTGCCCGATCGGCTTCAGATTGATTTAAAAAAGTTGGCGGTTTTGGTGGGGTTAAAGCGATTTTCTTTTGCCTCGACTGATCTATTATATGAAATTCTGGGTGTGCGGCCGGGGTCGGTTACGCCGCTCGCGATTTTGAATGATCATGCGCGCGCGGTGAAATTGGTGTTGGATCAAACCATGATGGCGGCCGACATCATCAACGTGCATCCGATGATCAATGATCAAACGATTGGCTTTGCGCCGCAAGATTTTTTGCGCTTGCTTGAAAAATTTGATATTGAGCCGCATATTATTGACTTGCGCCACGCAAGCCCTTAAGGTGCAGCATTCACCATAAAGAGTTATGCCATGTTAATCGGACTAAATCCCACATCTTCCTCGCAATCCACTGCTCAATCAAAGGCGGTTGAATATATTTTTGAGGCGAGTTTGCAAAATTTTGACACTCACGTGATGGCGCAATCCATGAAGCGTCCGGTGATTGTGGAATTTTGGGCGCCATGGTGCGGGCCGTGTAAGCAATTAATGCCGATCCTGGAACGTGTTATCACTGCGCATGCGGGCCAGATTGCCATGGCCAAGGTCAATATTGACCAAGTGCCGGAACTGGCGCAGGCTTTTCGTGTGCAATCGGTGCCGATGGTGGTGGTGCTGTTTATGGGGCAACCGGTGACCGGGTTTGCAGGGCTGCGGCCTCAGGCTGATCTGGAACAGCTTTGCAAACAATTGATTGAAATGAAAAACCAACATGTGCCGCATGGGGATGATGAGGGGTCAGGAGCCGCGGATCAGCTTGATATCCCGGCGATGTTGAGCGAGGCGAAAACTGCCTTGAGCGTCAATGACCTTGCGCTTGCGCAAAACTTATATGCGCTCATTTTGTCCCAAGAAAATGACCATCCTGAGGCCTATATCGGCTTGGCGCGGGTCATGATTGCCGCCGGGCAATTCGATGGGGCCGGCGGAATGGTTGATCACGCGCCGCCGCAAGTGATAAAAAACCCTGATTTCGCATCACTGAAAACTGCTGTGGAGCTAGCCAGAACAGCGGCGGAAAAGATTGGCAAACTCGCGGAATTAGAGCGCACCGTAGCGCAATCCCCTGAGGACTGCGCTGCACGATTTGATTTGGCGGAGGGCTATTACGCACAAAATATGAAGGACCAGGCGGTTGACGAATTGATCAAAATTCTGCGGATTGACCGGAATTGGAGTGAGGAAAAAGCGCGTACCCAGTTGTTAAAATATTTCGAAAGCTGGGGATTTAATGACCAAGCGAGCATTCAGGGCCGCCGCAAACTCTCCGCCATACTTTTCTCTTAACCATGACGATTTATATAGAGGGTATGAGGAATAAATGAGCCAGAATCCTTTTGACCCGAATTTTAAAGATTTGCCCGACATATTGCCGATTTTCCCGCTGGATGGCGTGGTGTTGCTGCCGCGTGGCGATTTACCGTTAAATGTGTTTGAACCGCGTTACATGGGCATGGTGGATGATGTTTTTAAAACCAATCGCATGATTGGCATTGTCCAACCGATGGCGGAATTATCCGTGCCGCAATCTGCATTGCGGGCCACGATCACCCATGAACGCGGGCAAAATCCGCAGCTTCAGGATGATGCTGGTGCACTGGATACGACCGATTCTCCTGCCATGACCAATCTGATGATTGATGAACATGAACCGCTTTATCACATTGGCTGTGCCGGGCGCATTACCCATTTTGCGGAATTGGAAGAGGGGCGATATTTAATCACGCTGCGCGGGATTTGCCGTTTTCGCGTGCGTGAAGATGAGGGGGAGGGCGCCACATCCCCCCTAAAAACTGCCCCCCTAAAAGAAGACACGCCCTATCGACTCATCCAACCGGATTGGAGCGGGTTTGAAGATGATTTGAAAAAAATCGAATGTCCCCCGATTGACCGCAAGCAACTATGCGGCCTGTTGCAACGATATTTCGCCATTCATGAGATTACGCTGGATTGGTCGCTGCTGCATAATATAGAAGATGATGAAATGCTCATGACCGCGCTTGCCATGATTTGTCCGTTTTCGTCAATGGAAAAACAAGCCTTGCTTGAGTCCCCCTGCACCACCAGCCGATTAAGCCTGTTGATCTCACTGTTGGAGATGTCGGCTTATTACACGGCTCAGGTTTCCCATATAAAACGACATTGACAACAAGTTTATGCTCTCAACCAAGGCGTTGGCTTTTTGGCGATTTTCTCCGCCTCCGCCGCGACATTTTAAGGAAGCTAAAAATTTTTATTTGCCAGCCATTTTGTTTTATGTTAATTTTATTTAAATTTTTAATCACTGATTAGGAGAAAAAATGGCATATTACTCTCTTTTGACATTAAACATACAACAAATTGAACAAATACGAAAGGCTGATCTTCGGGCCATTTTGGCTAGGGTTACAAGGGGCAAATACGATAAAACTTTGCCATTTCAAGACGCTGATGATCCAAACGGTTCATGCTTAGGTTGTTTTATGAGAAGGTTTTTCAAAACTGATCACTTAGAATTTCAATTTTCAAATAGCGAGCCGGGTGATGCTGTTGTTGTGATATACTATCATGATGAAATAAGACACATTAGTCCGAAGCAGTATGGGGAAAATGTTGCGGAAGCTATCACTAGAGCGCATAAAAAATTTTTGCAATCTGTAAGTGAACATGGTGGAGTAGGGGATACATTAAGGAGGGGTTGGTATAGTGTTAGTTATGAAGACTGGGTACAGTTTAATACACCAGATGGTCCCTGCTCACCGCTCAAAATTGTTGGCGTTCTGCCAGATGGTTGTTTTGGATCTATTCAAGCAATCGGCCCAACTATTACAAGTTTTACGGCAACGTGTATGCCCGATCGACAAATGCCCTGGACTACGCCTTTTACGCCTTGACCAGCGCCTTTTAGGCTAGACTCAATTATATTTTAGAACTTGTTTGCAAAGTTTCTGGGCGCCTGAGCAGGGCCCTATAGGTTGCCCACTGACCTAAGCTGCATTGGTAAGCTGAATTGGCTAATAACTTTGTAAGTAAGTTCTGTGAATTCATTAGACACTGTAGTCACGAGATATTGAGGCAGAGGGCGAGACATCGAATATGGACGGCAGCGAGGAAAGAAGCGCTGTTTTTGGCATATCGCGTGGCAATACCGCG
>JAEUKN010000040.1 GCA_016794305.1 Alphaproteobacteria bacterium
TATACCGCCACCGATACGGATGGTGATACCGCCACCGGCGCCATTGTCATCAATGTTCGTGATGACGCGCCGATTGCCGGAAATGATACCGCAAGTGTGCCAACATCGACCACTGCGGTGACCGGTAATGTGGTCAGTAATGATACTATTGGATACGATAATGGAGTCAGCGGTCCTGTTACATCTGTTCGTTTTGGATCGGCGACCTATACGATTCCAAGCAGCGGGACACAAACAATCAACGGAACATACGGAACGTTGGTCATCGCGGCCAGTGGTGCCTATACTTACACTGCCAAGGCCAACACTCCTGCTGGCAATGATGTGTTCCAATATACTCTCCGGGATTATGACGGCGATACGGCGACAGCCAATCTGACCGTTAGTGTTGCAGCCCATTCCACAGCACCAAACGCACCTGTTTTAAGTGCCAATAACACATGGGTTTACGAAGATGGGCAAGTCGCTTTGAGTGTGTCAACCAGTGCCAACGGCGGTAATGGCAATGACGTTATTACCCTGAGGATATCTGGCTTTACATCGGGCTGGACAGTGAACACAAGCACCAGCGGTGGAACATATAACTCATCCACAGGAGTATGGAGCATCACATTGCAGCCCGGGCAGTCGTTTAATGGCGGTCCGACTGTTCGTCCGCCGTCCAACAGTGACGTTGATCTGAATAACCTTCAGGTGAGTTCAACGGTGTATGATCCGGACTCCGGCCTCTCGGCGACATCATCGGCGCATATTAATGTGCTGGTGGATGCCGTCGCGGATACACCAAACTTGAGCATTCATGATGTCTATGCGGTTGATTCCAACGCGGTTAACCTCACTATCGGAACATCGGTTCGCGACACTGACGGGTCTGAGGTGATCAGGGAAATTCGTATTGAGGGCGTGCCGAGCGGCTTTAGCCTCAATCACGGGGTCTATGATTCCTCAACCGGTCGCTGGACATTGACGGAAAGCCAATTGAGCGGATTGAAACTCATGGGGCCATCCGGATTTACGGGCGAGCTCAATCTGACGGTGACTTCCGTAGCCGAGGAGCGGAATCTTTCAGGTGGCGAGCACACAACATCCAATAACTTGGCTTATCGGTCCGACACACTCACCGTTGATTTCTATGCCAATCCTTGTGATTGCGATAGTTCGAGTGACTCGTCAACCGTTATTATTGTCAACAACAACAATAATTCATCGAGCAGCTCAACCTCTACCGCAACGGCCAACTCTTCATCCAACAGCAGCGGCGGATCGTCGAGTGCGCATAGCTCATCGTCGGCTTCGTCATCGTCGAGCAGTTCGTCATCGAGTAATACATCGGTGGTTGTGACGACAAGCAGTTCGGATGATTGTGACTGTACGCCGATTACGATTAATAACTTTAATCGAGCCGAAGGAGATATTCTCGACCTTTCAGGATTGATTGAGGTGAATTCGGCGACCAACCTGGCGATTAGCGATTTTGTGACCTCGCGCGTACAAAATGGTAATACGATCATCAGTGTGGACGCGGATGGACGCGGCAGCGCGCACACCGCGCATGATGTTGTCATCCTGCAAGGTGTTACGGGCGTGAGCGTGAATGACATTGTTCACACCGACCAAATTCATACGAATGTTTAATGCGACCATTGGGGGAAAAAACGCGCTTTTTTCCCTCGCTTTAATCCTTTACGCATTTTTCGGCTCACCCACTCCGGACGGAATCGGGTGGGCCGAATTTGCTGTGGGGGGGCTGCTATTGCTCACGCTATCGCCGCTTGATCTGACAAAGAGCCAATTTTCCTATTTTTGCTTTGCGATTATTTTGTTTATTCCCGGCCTTATCGGTTTAGTGAATGGCGCACAGCCGCCGGATATCGCGCGCGATGTTGTGGCTCTGGGGTTTTTATTTTTGTACTTGTTTTATGGCGGACTTTATCAATCCCCTCCTCATCAATCCCCTCATATTAATACGCCGCGATTTTTAATGGGGTGCATTGTGACAATCGGGGTGATCTTTGGGATGAGGTCCCTGCTGTCATTCTGGCAAGTTGATCATCATTTGATATCGCCTGAGGCGATATCTGACCCGACATCACCGCCTGATCATCTTTACTTGGCGAATAGCCCCGAGGTCCTCTGCTCTGCGCTATTTCTGTTAGGTATAGGGATTGAACGATTTTTTATCCAGAAACGATATGCTGTCGGCCTTTTGTGCCTAAGCCTCTCTCTTATCCCCATGCTTTCTATGGCCCTGATGATGCAACGCGCGAGCATGGCCGCAATCATCCTAACTTTATTTTTGATCGTTTGGCGAATTCTTCATACCTATCCGGCGCGCTGTGTCTGGATGATCGGCACCGCGAGCCTTTTATGCTGGATTTTTTGGGATGATCTTCGCAATTTCGCGCAATTATTATGGTGGAAAACCCATCTGGTGGGGCTCAATTCCCGCGTTGAGGAATGGCGCGCGGTTTTAAGTTTGGTAGGTGAAAGCTGGGCATCCGCACTTTTTGGACACGGATGGGGTACACGGCTTGAAAACCCCGCAGTGGGCGGGGTGAATGTGCTCTATACACATTCGCTCACCTCCGCACTCTTGCTCAAAACAGGTTTTGTGGGGGCGGTTTTAACGCTCCTCCCGCTTTTGAAAATTTTGCGCGACGGATGGGCGGCATTATATCGCAACCAGATATATTTCCTCAGTCTCTTTCTGCCTTTCCTGATCTCGGCCACGATTTACGCCAGTTATAAATCTTTGGGCTTTGGATTAATCCTGTTAGTATTTTTTAGTTTTGCGAATCAAAAGCTTGTACAGAGTAGCCCTTCTGTGGCATAAATATGTGTATACTCGGAATACTGAACTCCTGGACGTTGTCACTTCGCTCCTGACGTAGTTTCCCTACGCTGCGTCGCTTGTTCCTAGCCAGCAATTCAGTCTTCCAAGTATACCGATAAATTAAAAAAGAATTATTTTCTAATTTCATAATTTTTGCACACCAGCAAAAACTATGTAAATTTACAGGCATGTTTTCATATTTTTAAATCATCCATTATTTAAGTAATGGATTTTTGTATAGGTGGGGGAGTTCGGTTCAGCATGGCAAAGCCTTCCGTTTTATTCATTAATCGTGTGTATCCGCCGGTGAAGGGGGCTACGGGCCGCGTGCTCCGTGATCTGGCGCATGGGTTTGCGCGTGATGGATGGGATGTAACGGTTTTGAGTACGGGCATAAAAGCCGGTGAAGCCAAGGACGGCCCCATCAAGTTAAAATTATTAAAAACCATCCCGCATCAAACCGCCTTCGCTTATTTCTTTTTGTGGCTGCGTTTTTTGATGGCGGCCTTGTTTATGAAACGATTTGACATGGTGGTCACGCTCACCGATCCGCCCTTGTTGGTGGTGGCGGGCCGCATCATCGCGCGGTTTAAAAAATCCACGCATATCCATTGGTGCCATGATTTATATCCGGATATTTTGCCGGTGCTGGGGCTTAAACTCCCGTTGCCCATAATGAATTTTTTGAAACGCGCTTCACGCCGCGCGATGAAATCGTGCAATCGTGTGGTGGTAATCGGGCGGTGCATGGCCAAGCATCTTTCCTTCAGCGGTCTGGACATGAGCAAGGTCACCATTATTCCCAATTGGCCGGATTTTGAATTGTCGGGCAAATCAGCCGCAGACGTGGCATTGGGAGCCGAAAAAACTACCGAAGGGGCCACCAAGGGGACCACGGGCGCGGCCGGTGCAAATGCCAAATCTCCGCAATCCTCGCCCCTACACCCCAAAATGACAGTGGCCACCCCCATCAAGGTTCAAAACCCGGCGAATGCCAATGCGGCGTTATCCGCCCAATCCACTCACCAATCTGCTCACCAATCTGCTCCAACGGCGGCACAAACCCTTGCCGAACGTCCGTTTTTTGTGGATGACAGCCCCAAATTCCGTGTTCTCTATTCCGGGAATTTGGGCCGCGCCCACCCTATCAGCACGATTATTGAGGCTGCGTCCCTCCTTCTCCCTCATCATCCTGAAATTGAATTTGTTTTTGTGGGTGACGGGATCGGTTTTGACCGCATTGCGCATGAACGTGCGCGGCGCGGGTTGGATAATATTCGCTTGCTGCCGGCGCAACCTCTCTCACGGCTCAAGGATCTGATGGAAAGCGGCGATGTGCATCTGATCAGCATGTCGCATGAGGCCGCAGGCATGTTGGTGCCATCCAAATTATATGCGGCACTGGCCGCCGGTCGCCCCTGTATTTTGATTGGGCCGGAGCAAACCGAAACCGCACGTGTTATTCGCGATTACGGGGCCGGCGCGATTGTGGAACAGGGCAACCCGCGCCGCCTCGCCGAAGAAATTCTGGCCCTGCGGATGAATGGCGATAATTGGTTCGCGGCGATGAGTGGGGCCAAACGCGCGGGTCAGGATTATGCCCCAACGCGGGCCATTTCATCCTGGCTCAAAAACGCGCGTGAAACCATCCGCCATAAAAACGCAGCTTAAAAATTCGGGTGTGGTTAATCTTTTGGGCTTAAAAATCAATTTTAACATGAACTCACCCTTCTCATCCCCCTCCCCGCCATCTCCCGCTCAATCGTCCACTCAATCCCCCTCTCCATCCCATCATCTCGCCCTCTCTGCTCCATCTGATACCCCGCGGCCACCATATGGGCTTGCCCCGTATGGGTTTAATATTGCCGACATGATCAATTATGCTTGGCGGGCGCGTGGATTCTTGATCTGTGGCGCGCTGGCGGGGCTTTTGGTGGCTGCGCTGTTGCTGATTTTCCTCAAACCGCACTATGAGGCCTGGATGGTGGTGGCTCCACCGCGTGAAGGTGCGGAAACACTCAATTTTCTGGTTGAAAACCCGCCCCCGATTCTGGCACCAATGGCCAACCAATCCATTCCGCGTGCGGGGGAATATGTGCGGTTTCAACAAACGCTGCGCGGGCCAACCATTGCAAAAATATTGATAGATAAAGAGGGGTTTTTGCCCGCCCTCAATCAAAAAACCACATTTCGCTGGTCGTCCGGCAATCTCTCCGGCCCCACGCAACTCAGCCAGGCTCTATCGAAACAAATCAGGTTGGATCCGATTGGCGCAACGGATAGTTTGCGGCTCAGCTACACCCATCCCGACCCGCAATTTGCGGTGAAGATGCTGCAAAGCCTTGTGCTCACCACCGATCAATTGATCCGTCTGGATGTGCGGGCCGATGTGCAATCGCGCATTGATTGGTTAAAGGCGCAATTAAAAACCACGCTCAACCCCGACCATCGCCAGGCCCTCACCAAGCTGCTGATGGCGGAGGAACGCCGGCGCATGTTGCTCTCGATCAATACGCCCTATGCGCTGAGTGTAATTGAACCCGCAACCGCCCTGCCCCGACCCGTAACGCCAAAGCCAACCTTGCTTGTGCCGCTGTGCCTGATCATCGGTCTTGCCGCCGCTTTTGGTATTTTTACCCTGCGTGAGGATTGGAGAAAAAAACGTTTTCCACCCCTCCATGCCCAACTTCCCCATTGAAAAACGCGGTAAAACCCTTTATTGAGGGGGACATGACGACCACTCCATTAGATAAAATTCGCAACTTTGCGATTATTGCGCATATCGACCACGGAAAATCAACCCTGGCCGATCGTTTGATTCAATCCTGCGGCGGGCTGACTGCGCGCGAGATGAAAGAGCAAGTTCTCGATAATATGGAGATTGAGCGCGAGCGCGGCATCACCATTAAGGCGCAAACGGTGCGACTCAACTACACTGCGCAGGACGGGAAAACCTATCAATTCAACCTGATGGACACGCCGGGCCATGTCGATTTCACCTATGAAGTTTCGCGCTCACTCGCTTCGTGCGAGGGCTCATTGCTCGTGGTGGATTCTACCCAAGGGGTTGAGGCGCAAACGCTCGCCAACGTCTATCAGGCGATTGAAAACAACCACGAAATCATCCCCGTTATCAATAAAATCGACCTGCCGGCCGCGGATGTGGAACGTGTGCGCCAGCAAATCGAGGATGTCATCGGCATTGACGCGAGTGAGGCCGTCTGCGTTTCGGGCAAAAGCGGCATTAATATTGATCAATTGTTAGAGGCGATTGCCCATCGTCTCCCCCCGCCCAAGGGCGATCCGGCGGCCCCGGCGAAGGCTTTGCTGGTGGATTCCTGGTATGACGCCTATCTGGGCGTGGTAATTCTGGTGCGCGTGATTGACGGATATTTGCGCAAGGGCATGAAGATTCGCTTTATGGGTGCCAAGGCCACGCGCGAGATTGACCGCGTCGGGATCTTCACCCCCAAACATGTGGTGGTGGATGAGCTGGGCCCGGGTGAGATGGGCTTTATCACCGCGGCCATCAAGGAAATTTCAGAAACCAAGGTCGGCGACACCATCACCGAAGAACGCTTTGCCGATCGCGTCACCGCCCTGCCCGGCTTTAAGCCTTCCATTCCGATGGTGTTTTGCTCGCTCTTTCCGGTGGATAGTTCGGAGTTTGAAAAACTGCGCGACAGCCTTGGCAAACTCGCGCTCAATGATGCCTCGCTCCATTATGAACAGGAAAGCTCACAGGCACTCGGCATGGGCTTTCGCTGCGGGTTTTTGGGCCTGCTACATATGGAGATTATTCAGGAACGGCTGGAACGCGAATTTGACCTTGACCTGATCCCCACCGCCCCAAGTGTGGTGTATCAGGTGGACCTGACGGACGGGTCATCGCGCGATATTTACAACCCCGTGGATATGCCCGAAGTACAACGCATTAAGGAGATCAGGGAACCGTGGATTAAGGCCACCATCCTCACCCCCGATGAATTTTTGGGCGGGCTGTTGAAATTATGCGAGGAACGGCGCGGCGAGCAAATCAACCTATCCTATGTCGGCAACCGCGCGATGTTGGAATATCATTTGCCGCTGAATGAAATCGTGTTTGATTTTTATGATCGGTTGAAATCCATTTCCCGCGGCTACGCCAGTTTTGATTACCACCTGGCCGATTTCCGCGAAGGCGATCTGGTAAAAATGGATGTGAATGTCAATCAGGAATCGGTGGATGCGCTGGCGATGATTGTGCATAAATCCCAGGCCGAACGCCGCGGCCGCCAATTATGCGAACGGCTTAAGGACCTCATTCCGCGCCAACTCTTTAAAATCGCGATTCAGGCGGTGATCGGCGGCAAGGTCATCGCGCGCGAAGACGTCTCCGCGATGCGCAAGGATGTGACGGCCAAATGTTACGGCGGCGACATTACCCGCAAACGCAAATTGCTCGATAAACAAAAAGAGGGCAAAAAGAAAATGCGGCAATATGGTAATGTTGATATCCCACAATCCGCCTTTATCGCCGCCCTCAAAATGGGGGATGAGAAATAGGCTGGTTCGTAAGAATCTGTTCATGATCTCTGTGGCAGCCCAAAAATATATAAAACCGCAAAGGTTTTTGAGATTCTTTAGCCACTAATTTTCACGAATAAAAGTGAATCCTCTCGAATTTCAAAAGTTCAGTATTCCCAGTAAACTTTATCTTTGGGCGTCATCCCCGACAAGGAAGGCAAAGCCGACCGCTGTTCGGGGATCCGGATAATAACGTCAGCTGGCTGCACAAGATGACGGATCCCCGCCTGCGCGGGGATGACGGAATATTAAGGGCACGGCTATATTGATGGGAAGAGCGGTTCTGCAGTTTAAAAAACAAAACCCCGTGTCAAGCTTGGGGGTTACGAGTGGAGGCAGGTTGATTGATATGGTGGCAGTTTCAAGGTTCAATTTTTTAAACGCAGAGAGCGCAGAGGACACAGAGTTAAAGAGTGATTTTTATTTAAAAATCAATAAGTTGCCCAGATTTTAAAGTTGTTTTTCGTGAACGCTGCGCGTTCTGTTTTTACAAATTTTTGAGTCTCCAAAGGGACATTTTAAAATTCGTGTTTATTCACTTTTATTCGTGAAAATTAGTGGCTAAAAAGCTGCTAAATCCTCTGCGCCCCCTGCGTCTCTGCGGTTTTTGAACGCAAGCCCCCGTATCAAGCACGGGGTTGCGGAAGGTGAGGGGTAAAAAGCAAAAACACCCCAAAACCCCGCTGCTCCGCGACTTCGTGTTATACGTTGATCGCCTCAACATCTTCGGGGGTTGAGATATGGTGCCATAGACCGCGCATGGGAATGCCGTAAAGCTTGGCTTGGGCTTGGGCCTGATCCATTTGCTCCAGAAATGAATAGGCCCCCTCTTTCATAGTCTCCAAAACGCGCGGATGCACGATGCGAATGCCCGTGAACATATATGCGCCCTGTTTTGAAATATTGCGCCGAATGGGCTTGGCCTCTAGGGATTTTGGAGTTTTAGGAACAAAATCATAGTCCCCCACCCCTTCAGTCAACTTCATTTTCTCCACATCAATTAAATTGAGCAATATATCCATTTTTTCTGCATCAAATTGTGATTCTAAATCGCGCAAACAACTGCCCTCCTGCGCCGTATCCTCGCGCCAAAAGGCATCGCCGTTGATCATGAAAAACGGCTGATCTCCCAGTAAATGTGCGGCTTGTTTCAATCCGCCGCCTGTCTCTAACAATTCATTTTCCACGGAAATTTCCAGCGAATCAAACTCCGATTGATGCGTTCGGCCATACTCCACAATTTGCTCTGCCCTATAATGCGCATTGATCACCAATTTGCGCACGCCGTGGAGTTTAAGGGCATCCAAAATATAATCCAGTATTGGCCGATCATGTAACCGCACCAACGGCTTGGGGCAATCATCCACCAATGGCCGCATACGCGACCCCCGCCCCGCAGCGAGGATAAATCCGGTTTCAATTTTCGTCATCTTTAACCACTCCGGTACTCTATCAAGGCCAGAATCAATGCCAGAATCAAGGCCAGGCAATCGTGATGTTCCGCATGTCCTGCGCGCGATCGCACTCAATGGTCACAATCACCGCGCCTTTGGGGATATAGGGACCTAAACGCTCGGCCCACTCAATCAGGACAATGCCATCGCGCAGCGCATCCTCCCACCCCAATTCAAAAATTTCCTCGGGGTCCTTCAACCTGTACAGATCAAAATGCCAGATATCACAGGAGGTGGAGTCACCATCATTCAAATGAACCATATAGGTTTGCAGCAATGTAAAAGTCGGGCTTGGAACGTCCAAAGTTTTATCTTGGGATAAAGTACGGATCATCGACCGCGCCATGACTGACTTTCCTGCCCCCAAATCGCCGTTTAACAGGACACAACAACGGCGCGGCAGACGAAGGGCAATCTGCCGTGCGATGCCATCCGATTCCTCAAGTGAATATGACGTAAAATTTTCTATGATCGGTGCAGGCAGCGTCATGAAATCTAAGCAGCCAACAATTGGTCCAGTTCGCCGCGATCCTCCAGGGCTTTCAAATCATCATAGCCCCCGACCGGGCGATCATTGATAAAAATTTGTGGTACAGTTCGCCGCCCTTCGGCTTTATTCACCAAATCCGCCCGCAATTTATCGTCATGCGTCACATCAATTTCTGTATAATCAACATCCTTAAAATCCAATAATTGTTTGGCACGGGTGCAATAGGGGCAATAATCGGTTGTGTAAATTTCTATTTTAGCCATGGGAGAGCTCACTTTCTGCTTTGAAATAAGGGCTAGCGCATTTTGGGACTAGAGCATTTTGCGATTAAGCGGAGACCGGTTCATCGTAACAAACCGACAAATGGTCTAGATTCTAAAAATTAGCAATTTACACAGAAAAAACAAGCGGCAAAGAAATCAAATTATTTGGTAACGATTCTGTCTTGGATTTTTCTTTGTTCAGAATCCAGTTTCATCGTCAAATAACCGGAGAGCAACAATTCCTTCCGTTTCAAGGCTTCAAGCAAATCACGCTCCTGCATCAGGGAAATTGCCAACATTGCGACCCGTTGCCGATCCACATTGACCGGGCTTTCGTATAAATTGGCGAAAAATGTCGGATCTTGATATATTTTCTTAGTCAAAATATCCATCTGTGCGGAATAGCTGGGCTTATCCCCTATCAGTTTTTTTGCATCGGCCGCATTCAACCCCAATTTCAATAAAACAGCCTTCATATAATCGGCAGACCCGGTCGTACCTTCTGCTTTCAGGGCCGCAATGGTGCCCAAACTATCGGCGGACAATTGACGGGCCGCCGCAATATGGCGCGTATCAGTCATATTTACAGCTTTTTTCTCATAGTAACCTTTTTTATCATTGGATGTGAGGGTACTATCTGTTTTATTTTGCTGCGGGATTGGATTATAATATGTTAAGTTTTTAATCAACGCCGCCAAACGCTTCTCCCCACTCGTATCCGTACTATTACTGAAATCAACATTTAGAGTCAGTGGCCGATCCAAAACATTGGTGTAATCCATATCCGCTTCTTGCAAATCCACATTTGTGGCTTTACAAAAATCCTTTAACCCGCCATTTTGATCGGTAGGCTTGCAGTGATTATTCATAGCATTATCCTTGAACCGAATAGGAGTCCTCTCCGGATCTTCAAAAATTGTGCCCTTGGACTGAAGGTTATTGGCCAAAATCATCTGACTGATTGCCTGACGGTTCATTGGAATGCGAGCCTCTGAAGCCGCCAAAGATCTTGGCAAGGTTCCAAAACGGCAAAGTGCCTCACTTGGGTAATAATCATTCATGGCTCGTGCATTCAATGCCTGTAAATCCGCCAAAGTATTATTCATGACCCGCCCGTCAATAAAGGCTCCCAACATCATAATGCGGGTCTCAAAAACATCCCGCGCTTTATCCGCCGTACTTTTGACCCCGCCCACATAAGTTCTCTCAAAATCTCCCGACGAAGACGTTGCAGCCGACGGTGCCCCCCCCGCTCCACCACTTGGCGCAGTGCCCCCTGCTGCCCCTCCGGGTGCGGTAGAGCCACTGCCTTTAAAGCTCATATCCGAAGGAGTCAGCCCCCCCGAACCATCCGCACCGGTCGGATCAGATAGCCCGCCTCCCGAAGAATTATTATTAAGGTTTCCCAAGCCTGAGCCCCCGCCATTATTTCCAAAACTAGCAGACCCTGAAGGTGCCAAGTCTAAACCGCCCCCTGATTGATTTGACGGAGAAAGCGACTGTGAGGCCGTACCACCTGTACTATATTTGCTACTGGAACCATCATCATTCGATATATCCACCGCCAAACGTAAGAGCGGTAATTCAATATGCCGACCATCCCACTCTCCCCCACCCAAAATCATGTAGGGCGCAGGTGATTTTTTGGGCTGCTGTCCCGGAGAATCTGAAGGTTTTGCACCATTGGGATTCGGAGTCCCCACCCCGCCGGGAATCTTGGCGGGGGGCTGCTTATAAGGACTAGGAGCCTGATTTTTTTTTGAAGGACTCAGCGGCGCATTGGGAGCAGGCGAATGAGAAGGAATGCCCATGCTTGCAATCGTGAAATTGATGGGCGTTGCCGGCACCATGATCGCAGGGCAACAAGCCTGCGCCACATTGACAATTTGCGCATTAATACGCGAATTCCCGCCCGCAATATTTTTTTGTAAGGATGAAAACACGAAAACATCGCCCTGAGGGCCCGCCATTTGAAAGGCTCGATCCTCCCCGTTAACATCAAAACTAACATTTCCTCCCGGTGTAATTTTGCCGGTAATTTTTATTGTTGCCGCCGTTGGATCATATTTCAGATCAATAATCGTCTTTTGAACCTTGAAATCCGATGTTTCAATATTGGGGAAGATCAGATGAAAGTCCAAATCGGCATAAGAATAATATTGCAGCTTAGAGAACATAAAATTCCCTTGCCGATCCGCCTTGGCCGTTAAGCTCTGCTTATTGCCGACAATAAGGGACACCGGAGCACTGGGCGTCACTCCGTTCCCTCTAATCTCCAGGATAGCGGCCTGATTATCAGGGATCTTGGCTAATGCCAAATCACCACCCGCAAAAACAAACACCCCAATAAGCGCAACCCATTTCAGGGCAGCACTCAACTTGATCATTTGTTTCCACATATTAAATTTCATCATTTTATTCATAAAATAATTATTTGGCATTTTGCTCAGACTGCACTTCATCTTGATAATCCGAGATTTCAATTTCCAAAATCGTTGATAACAACATTTCGGATCGTAAAACCGTTTCAAAAATATCCCGACGCTGCATTAGTCCGAACGCCTGAAGGGCTGCATATTGACGCTCCACATTGGCCGGCGTGTCCATCAAATTCACGTAGAATGACGGATCTTGGTAAAGACGTTTCGTCAAAATTTCCATTTGCGCATCATAGCTGGGGTTGCTCCCCAATGAGGATGCAATCGCGGCGTTGTTCATCCCTAGACTGCCCAAGACTTTCCCCATAAAGGCCGCTGACCCGCCTCCTCCCTGACTCTTCTGTGACGCAATCGTGAAAAATGAATTGGCGGCCACAGACCGTTTGGCCGCAATCGACCTTTGATCAATCAATGTGGATTTATAATCATTCTCACTCTGCTTCTTAAGCTCTTCATAATTAATTTTCTCCATCACGTCATTGGCATATAAATTATCAGAGAGCAATGCCAGAGAGCTAAGATCAGAACCGCCAGAACCAAGATTATCCACTCCAAAATTAAAGGTCCCACCACTATTCATTAATTTGGTAAAGCTAATATCGCGGTTTTGACCGCCAGTCGCGGTACAAATACCATCCATCCCGCCGCCATAACTACTTGGGGTACATTCGGTGGTCGTGAGTAGTTTAAACCGATCTATTTTATCTTCCTGAGCCCCTTTTCCGGCATTGACCATACCTGTTCGACCAATCTGTCTGGCCTGCAAGCGCTGCGCCAAAACAGATCGCGTTGCTTTGGCTTTACTTTCTGATGCCGCAAGGGAACGGGACAAAGTCCCAAACTTACAAATCGCATCGCTCACCTGATAGTTTTTCATGGATTCGGCATTCAGCTCTTGCATCGTCCGCAAACTACCCAGCATATTTTCGCCATCCAGAAACGCTCCGATGGCCAGAGCCTCAGTGATAAACACATTTCGCGAATCATCCGTATAGCTCTGCATGGCAGGCTTAACATTCTGGTTCCACCACTCACCCGACATCCATTGTTTGAATTTGTTCATCTCTTGGGTAATTTGCTGTTGCCATTGAGAGCAGTTCGTACAGGCACCACAAGCCAAGGCCGCCGATATATTTCCCAGAAAAACAATCCCCACCGCACAAACAATAAGGAAAAATTTTATTATAAAGGCCTTCTTATAGCACGTCATACCATCACCCCTTATTGAGTATATTTACTTTTAATGCGCGGAAGTTCCTGATGAGTCGCCGTCAAATCCAGCAAAATGGCCATCAAGGCTTCCGATCGAATAGTTGAATTATATAAATCTCTGGTTTGAGCCAAATCCACAGCCTCCATCGCCGCGGTAACACGACGCACATTTGCCGGAGAATTCATCAAATTCGCATAAAAACTCGGCGTTTGGTACAATTTTTTACTCAGCATTTCCATCTGCGCAAAATAACTAAAATGCCCCGCCCCGGCAAAAGCCGTTGCATCCGCAGATGACAAACCTAAATTTTGTAATGCTCCCAACATATAGGCGTCAGAGCCGCCAGACCCAGATGCCTTCATCCCCACAATCACCGCAAAGCTATTGGCGGCCGCATTACGACGCGCAACAACCAGACGAGTTTTACTGTTGGTTTCCAATGCCATCTCCCGTTGAGCCTCCTCATTCTCAATGGCTTTCATTAATAATTTATGGCCATATAAATTATATGAAAGCGCGATAATCGCATCTTCCTCTTCGGTACGAGTCCCTGAAGTAAAATCAACATTCAGCGAGGGTTTACTCTCAACCGCCAAGGTATAATCCATATCTGCATCATAATTTTGTGGCTTTAATCCGGGATCATTGGCCGGCAAGCATATGGCCGACATGCTGTTATCATTATCAGAAGGGTTGCAAGTCTTCGTGGCAACGTAATCGGCGCGCTTTCGAATGTCATCCCCTGTGCCGGCCTCTGCAATTCCTCCGATTCCCCCCATCGATCGGGTCAACATAATCGCACTGAGCGCCGCTTGATTGGCCGCAACCTTGACATCTGATGCCGCAAGGCTGCGTGACAAAGTTCCAAATTTGCAAACCTCCTCGCTGACGTTATAGTCGCGCAAAGTCCGGGATTTGGCTGCATTCATCTTATTCAAACTATAATTCATGGCAGTGCCGTCAATAAAAACCCCGATCAATAGTGCCGAATTAAGGGCAATATCACGAAATTGATCCGCCTGCGCCTGAAGCCCCTTTTTCTTATAAGTCTTATTGTAATACTCATCCATAACGAACTTATTTTGAAAATCACTAAATGCCTGCGAAATATAACTACTGACACTCCCCGTATCACAACAGTAATAAGGCGGCAAACATACACATGAGCAGCATGTACAAGAGGCCGATGCATCCCGAGGGAACATGGCACTCAAAGCGACAACCGCCAATAACCATAAAAAAATATTTCTCAAGAAAAAAAACAAAATTTTATTTCCTATTTCTTGTATATTTTGCTTGTAAATGCGCAATTCTAGCTTCCAAAATGACCGATAAAATCATCTCGGAACGTTGCAAACTTTCGTAAATATCTCGATCCTGCATAAGCGAAATGGCCTTCAGGGCTGTCTGCTGACGCAGCACATTGCTCGGTGTATCATATAAATTCGCGTAAAATCCGGGTGTTTGGTATAGTTTTTTGGTTAGGAAATCCATTTGCGCGTAATAGCTGGGATTATCACCAATCAGCGCATCCAAGTCTTTCTGATCGGTAAGACCTAACTCCTTTGCCACCGCTTGCAATTGATCTTTTGCATCTGCACTCCCCGCCGTTTTCATCCCCGCAATGGCGGCAAAGCTCCCCGCGGCGACACTATGCTTAGCCAAGATAGAGCGCATATCCATCAATTTAGCGATATTGCTTTCATTACCTTGACTACCGTTTTCTTGAATCCTCATCATATCCGAAGCCCCCAAATTCAGGGGCAGATTATTGGCATAAAGATTGGACCCCAGATCAATCAAATTCTGCTCATCATCAGAGCGACCAAACCCTGCCAAAGATGACCCGGTTGAATTCACACCAAACAAAGTTTTACCGGCATCAATATCGGCATTCCAATTTTTGGGGTCGGTTGAGAGGCAAAAAGGAGTCACAATCTTACCATGCTCGGTCGCGATCCCCGAATAGACTCCGTTCAGTTCCTGCGGATCACAATATCGCGTACTCACCCTATCCAATCGCGCAGCTTTATCCCCATTCCGACCGCCCTCAACATTGCCTCCCAAGACACCCGACAATGTGCTTTTATCCAAAGATTGCCGGGCGATCATACGGTCCATTATATTTTGCTGCGCGGTTTTAGCCTTATCCGAACTTTGGGACAAACCTTTGGAAACACTGCCAAAACGGCAAATTTGTTCACTCACTTGATAATCACGCATGGCCTTAGCATTTAATTTTTGCAATGTTGTTACTGATTGCACTTCAGTTTGCCCGTCCATAAAGGCACCAATCATCAAAAAGCGTAAAATAATCTTCTCCCGCAAGGAGTCTGCTAAAGTTTGATTCGCAGGCTTCAAATCATCCTGGACAATTTCTTCCTTCAAAAAATCATTTTGCAGGGTACTTTTAATCATTTGCCCCAACATACCGCCGGGATT
>JAEUKN010000041.1 GCA_016794305.1 Alphaproteobacteria bacterium
TGGACGCAGTTATCACCGCGCTTGTAGTTGATATTTATACTCCGCTATCCGCATTATTGGGTGGATTTGGCTATTTGGCGGGATTGGTCCTCACCGTGGTTGGCATTAGCCGCCTTTTGAAAACGGCACAAGACGGCCCCAACGGGCCTGCCGGCTTGGGAACCATCATGACCTTCGTGGTGGCGGGAATTTTATTCACCATGGATGATATGATGGATGCCTTCTCACTTTCCATGTTCGGGGATGTGGATATCACAACATATGCCGTGCTCTCCACCCCTATTGACAAAGGAATCGTTGATGGTCATGTCTTGGCAGTCATTAGTTCTATTTTAATGTTTATGATGTTAGTTGGATGGATCAGTTTTATTCGCGGCTTCTTTATATTACGGGAAGTTGCGGAGGGAAAAGGTCAAGCCTCACTTATGGCTGCCGTTACGCATATTTTTGGCGGAGCGTTGGCTGTAAATCTGGGACCGCTGATGAATGCGGTACAAAGTACTTTTGGGTTAAATTCACTTGGCGTACTATTCCACTAAGTGAATGTTTTTTGTCAACTGAGCATTGGAGGAGGAAACCATGCAAAACTTACGTACATATATTTCAAATAAACTTAATCGACTGAATGCCGTGACGGGTGCTGCTTTTACCATGGGGATGTTGATGACATCCTCTGCAAGGGCAGATACAACAGCAAACTCATTCAATACCATTGCAGATAACATCACAAAGGGCATAACTAGCTTACCAGGATTCTTAACTGGTGTATGCTATTTAATGGGATTGGGGTTATCCGTTCTTGGTATTATGAAAATAAAAGATCACGTTGAAAACCCATCGCAAGCGCACTTGAAGGATGGTGCAATCCGATTGGCAGTAGGAGGGGCTTTATTCACACTTCCGATTGTTGCTGAGTCTATGCAGGCGTTGATTGGCCAGGGAAATGCTATTTCGGGAGCAGCCCTGAAAAAACTTAACACTGCGACAAATCTATCTTCTGCCCCATAGTATTATAATATGAAACCACTTCCAATCATTTTAGGAATTGCCCGCGCCGCGGGCAATTCTGCTGCCAAAAAACCAACAAAGGGTCAAATGGTTTCCATGCCACAGCCCTTAACGGCGGAAAGCCGAAAGGCTGTCTTTGACCGCGATGATTATACTTGCCGCTGTTGCGGTTTTCGTTCGGAAAAATATCAGGAAGTCCATTTTCTGGACCACAACAAAGACAACGTGACCATGGATAACATGGCAACAACCTGTATTTTTTGTCATCAATGTTTTAACCTTGATCTCACCTGTGCTATGCGTTCCGGGGTTCTCATTTGGCTGCCTGAAATCTCACAAACCAATTTACACCATATCATGCGGGCCGTTTATGTCGCACGAATTTCCCAAGGACCCATGGCCGAGTCTGCACGTGCCGTGCTTGATTCAATTATGGCGCGGCGTGATGAAGCCAAGCACCGTATCGGCACCGATGATCCTTTTGTCCTGACCACGGTGATGAAGGATTTTCTAACCTCACGATATTATTCTGAACGCGCCGAAAAGCTGGAAGGGATAAGGTTGATGCCCCTTGACCGTCGCCTGATCAGAGAGTCAGAGTTGGAATTTAATCAGTTCCCGCAAATCCTAGCCTATTGGCGGTCCAAACAAGGTCCCTTCGGCGACCGCGCACCAACATTATGGTTCAATTTTTACAAGGATGCGTTCGGATTGAATGATACCGATGCTTCAGCGGCTTAATTGCCCGTATCAGAGTCTATATTTTTCCAAATTTGCTTCAATAAATAGTTTCATTTCCGTGTGATAATGGCTAAACTCTTCTGCACTTGTCTGCACTTTTCTGCATTTGGGGGGCGTTATGCCCCTAGGCCCAACATAAAATCTATTTTTCTTAAGCATGAAATTTTTTGAAAAACTCCTAACCCCGTTTCAAATTTCTCTGAGGCAATCCATCGAAAGCTTTATTCGGTTGGAAACGGCTGAGAGTGAATATACTCTGGCCTCCAGCGATGGTTCGCTCATTAGCTATCTCAAGGTGGATGGATCGCGGCAAATTATTGGCGAGGAAGAATATAATCATTTGGTGGAGGCCGCAACCGTTAAACTCGGCGCCAAATTCGACCGCCCCGGCCACGCCATGCAAATATATTTTATGCGTGACCCAAACCGCATTCGGCCGATATTAAACAAGCAAATTGAGGCATCCCAAGTCACTGCGCGCAATGTCGGGATTGAGGTGGATGATCTTTTGGGTGAACGTGTAAGCAATTTGTCCACCATTCTCAGTCACGAAGAATGTTATTTTGTCCTGTGGACGCGGCCCGGCATCATGACGAAAACTGAGGCTGAGCGGACGAAAAAAGACCAGCTGGAGCAACGCAAAAAATGGGTCAATGCGCCCTATGGCCAAAATCCCTTGGCGGGGCTTGAGGTCCTCAAAACCCGTCATAACAGCTATGTCTCCTCCATTGAACAAGCCCTGAATGAGCTTGGTATGCGGGCTGAACTGTTGGAAGTGCATGAAGCCATTAAGGCTGTACGCAATAATATGTTCCCGACTAAGGCGCATGATAATTGGCGTGCGTGTTTGCCGGGGGACCCGATCACCCCGCATGCCCCGACCGACCGCGTGGATTTATCTGATGTTGTCTGGCCGCCCATTCGCACGCAAATCGCGGTGGGTGATGCGCGCCTGACTAAGGGTCCGGTGGTGCAGATTGATGATCTCAACTGGGCCGGCGCGGATATGACTTTGGGACCGATGGAGGCCTCCCCCTTTCCGGGCCTCCTCAATCGCCTGTATGAATCGCGCATTCCGTTTCGCATTTCGTTTCTGATTGAGGGCGGCGGTGCCGAAGGATCGCAGTTTCGCGGCTTTGTCGCCACGCTCATGAGTGTGACCAACTCGCTCAATAAACAAATTAAATATTCGCTTGAAGGGTTACAAGCCATGGCCCGCAGCCAACCGGTGGTGAAGCTGCGCGTGTCTTTTGCCACCTGGGCGCCGCGCGCCAGTTCCACATTGATCCTTGATCGCCTTTCAACCTTGATGCAGGCCGTGGAAAGCTGGGGTTACACGCAGGTCAGCGATATTTCAGGCGATCCGCTTGATTGTATTATGTCCTCGGCTATGGGTATTCACTGCGCCGGCACTGCCCCCACCGCGATTGCGCCGATGCGCGAAGTCATGAAGCTCGTGCCATGGCAACGCCCATCGAGCCCCTTTGCTCATGGGGCTATTCTCTTGCGCTCTCCTGATGGGAAATCATGGCCGTATCAAACGGGAACCAACCTCACCACCACGTGGTTTGATCTGATTTTTGCGCAACCGGGGGCGGGGAAATCGGTGTTGATGAACACGCTCAATCTGGGGACGATTCTCTCTCCGGGACTTAACAAATTGCCCTATGTGGCTGTGATTGATATTGGCCCGTCTTCCTCCGGTTTGGTGTCGTTGGTCAAGGAGGCCCTGCCGGCTCACCGTCAAAACGAAGCGGCCTATTACCGCCTGCAAAT
The DNA here is from genome assembly GCA_016794305.1 of Alphaproteobacteria bacterium. Taxonomy (GTDB): domain Bacteria; phylum Pseudomonadota; class Alphaproteobacteria; order Micavibrionales; family Micavibrionaceae; genus UBA1573. The sequence continues at coordinate 3,526 of JAEUKN010000041.1, forward strand.
GTCGCGGCAATATGCGATTAATCCGTTTGACACGCAATTGGGGTGCCGATTGCCGTTGATGGATGAACGCAGTTATTTGGTGGAGTTGTTGGTGCTTTTGGCCACCCCGCCGGGGCATGATCGACCCTATGACGGGATGCAACAATTGGCCGGGTTGGTGGTGGATGAAATGTTCCGCTGGCGTGATGATTCGGCGGCCAATGCGGAGCCGCGCCCCTACCTGCCGCGCTTGGTCCCCGACATTGATGAGGTCATTCAAAAACAAAATATCCACCTCCCCGTTGATCCTTATTGGTGGGATATTGTGGATAAGTTATTTGAGATGGGATTTATCAACGAAGCGATGCTGGCACAACGTTATGCAGTCCCCACTTTGGGCGATGCCATCACCGCTGCCCGCCGCCCACAAATTCGGACTTTGCTTGAGGAAACCTCAATCGGTTTAAGCAGTGAGACCGTGATTAACGCGTTTGAACGCATGATCACCTCAGCCATTCGCGAATATCCTATTTTATCCTCTGTCACCCAGTTTGAAATTGCTGAGGCGCGCGTCTGCTCGCTTGATTTGATGGATGTCTCGCCCCAAGGGGATGACACGGCAGACCGCCAGACCTCTATCATGTATATGCTGGCGCGGCATGCGTTGGTCCGCAGTTGGTGGGTGGGGCCGGAGTCGCTGCAATTCATCCCGGAAAAATATCGCACCTATCATGAAATGAAGCTTCAGGATTTGGCAGAAACCCCGAAACGCCTGTGTTATGATGAGTTTCACCGCACCAGCTCCTCTTCGTCTGTCCGCGCGCAAGTCATTCGCGATGTTCGGGAGGGGCGGAAGCGCGGCGTACAGATTGTTCTAGCGTCCCAATTGCTGGAGGATTTTGACGATGATATGGTGGACCTCGCGACAGGCGTATGGGTCTTGGGAACGGCCGTATCCGATAAGGCAGTCGATGATATTCGCGACCGCTTCGGCCTTTCCCAAACTGCGCGCAACATTATCCGCTTTAAGCTCACGGGCCCACGCGCGGGCGGCGCCCCTGCCCTCCTCATTCTGGGAACGAATGAAGGGCGATATGAACAACATTTAATCAATACGCTTGGCCCCATTGAATTATGGGCCTTTGCGACATCGGTGGAGGACGTGTTGATCCGCAATCGCCTTTATACCAAATTCGGGGCCGGGCGCGCGCGGCAAATCTTGGCGGCCTCTTTCCCATCAGGCAGTGCGCGCACGGAAATCAAACGCCGCATTCTGATGAAATCGCAAGAGGGCGGAGATTCTAAAGCCGCAGCCCTCACCGCCGTGATTGACGAAATTCTTGAGGAAGTCATCGCCGCCAGTACCAAAGATGCCATGGATCGCCAAGATCGCGAACAATCGAGGGATAACAACCATAAAAATCCTTCGACCAGAAAGTAAATACACCGGATGTATGATGACTCAAGTCAAACAAAATTTTGATCAATCCAACCCGGCCCCCAAGGTCAAAAAAAGCAAAAAACTCTGGTGGGGACTGGGGGGATTTTTTGTGATGGTCTGTGTGTTGTTGTATTTTCATACACCTCAGGCGGGCATTACCTATGGCGTTTGCAAAGTCTATATTGAACTGAATGAGCCCTATCCCGAAGACTTGAAATATCTCAGCCTTTTTGATGCCGGAAAATATCTTGAGATTAAATATCGCAAAATTGACCCGTTTGGCGTGATTTCAATCAATACGGCGCGGTGTGTCTTCCGTGAGGAAAACGGAGCCATCACCCCTTATTTGAGCAGTTTTGACCTCAATGGGAAATACCGCAAATATCAGGCGGAATCGCCCGATAAAGTCAAATTATTTAACAACTCCGTCCCCGCCATCGTGGCGCACCCACCAAATCTGGATATCCCATTCTTCCCGTTTGATGATATTAGCGCCTATCGCAGTTTTTTTGACTCACAAGAATAGAGAATAACGCGGATCCGGCATATACAATGATTTAACATCACCGTATATACCAAATTCATGCCACAAACCTTAAGCGATTTTTTGAATAGCCGACTCGATGGCTTTGAGCGCGTCATTGGCTTTTTCCGCGTTGGGGCCGCCGGCCTGAGCCATTGTCCGCCGTCCGCCGCCACCCGTGCCGCCCAATACGACCGATCCGGCATTGGCCAAACTCACAGCGTCAAAACGCTCCGACACATCATCGGTCATGGTCACGGTCAGGAAGGCTTTGCCCTCACTCACACCAACCAACACCACAATGCCGGATTTCAGGCGTTTTTTAAATTCATCGGCGAGCGAGCGCAATTCCTTCGCGTTCAAATTTTCAACAATGCGGCCGATATAGCCGACATTATTAATCTCACTCACTTCATTTTCATTGCTGCCTTTTTGACCTCCGCCCAGCGCCAATTGCAAGCGCAAATTGGCGTTTTCCGCGGCACTTTCCTGCGCGTCCCTCACCAATTTTGCTAGGCGTTCAGGCAAATCCTTAGTGTTTGTGGAAAGCATCGCGCAAATATCATTCAGCACAGATTCTTTTTCATTCAGATACGCCAAAGCTGCGTGCCCTGTGAGTGCTTCAATCCGGCGGATATTGGCCGCCACCGCACTTTCTGAAATGATTTTAAACAACCCGATATCCCCCGTTTGCGCCGCGTGCGTACCACCGCACAGCTCAACGGAATAGGCAGTCTCCTTATCATTTGGATTTTCGGCAATTGAGACAACACGCACTTCATCGCCGTATTTTTCCCCGAACAAGGCCATGGCGCCGCTTTCAATCGCCGTGTCCTGGCTCATCACCCGCGTGGTCACGCTCAAATTGTCGCAAATACGATCATTCACCGCTTGCTCAATCTGGCGCACATTCTCATTGCTCACGGCATGAGGATAATTAATATCAAAACGGAACCGGTCGGGTGCCACCAGCGATCCGCGCTGCGTGACATGTCCGCCCAACAAATTACGCACCGCCGCATGGAACAGGTGCGCCGCCGTATGGCTGCGGCGCGTGGCGTCGCGATTGGCATCATTCACCTCTAAAACACAGGCATCACCAACCTTGACTTCACCCGATTTGACAACGCCGATATGGGCAAAAAGACCATCCAGTTTTTTCTGGGTATCCTTAATTTCAATGTCGCATTTTGCATTATAAATGCGACCCGTATCGCCGATTTGCCCCCCCGATTCGGCATAAAACGGGGTTTGGTTAAACAGCATGATCACGTCATCGCCGGCCTTGGCATTGGCGATCTCTTCCCCTTTTTGATTGAGGAGAGCCGTCACAGCCCCCTCACTTTTTGTGCCGTTATACCCCAGAAATTCTGTTGCGCCCAGGCGTTCTTGCAACGGGAACCATGCGGCCTCAGTCGATTGATCACCCGATCCGACCCATGACCCACGAGCCTTGCGGCGTTGTTCGGCCATGGCGGCATCAAACCCGGCCGTATCCACGCTCATATTTTTCTCAAGCAAAGCCGCCTGAGTTAAATCCAAGGGGAAACCATAAGTATCGTAAAGTTTAAAGGCGACATCACCGGACAGGGCCTGCCCGTCACCCAATTTGGCGGTTTCATCGGCCAGCAATTTCAACCCGGTTTCGAGCGTACGTTTAAAGCGCGTTTCCTCAATCTTCAAAGTCTCAACGATATTGTCCTGATTGATTTTCAGTTCGGTATAATGATCGCCCATTTTTTGCACAAGTGCGGGCACCAGACGATACATCAACAAATCTTGGCAGCCCAGCAAATGCGCATGGCGCATCGCGCGGCGCATGATGCGGCGAAGCACATATCCGCGGCCTTCATTGGATGGCACCACACCATCCGCAATCAAAAACGCCGAAGCGCGCAAATGGTCGGCAATGACGCGGTGAGAGAATTTAAAATCACCATCGGGTTCCACCCCGCTCACCTGCGCCGAAGCCTCAATCAACGCGCGCATGATATCCGTATCATAATTATCCGTTTTGCCCTGTAACACCGCGGTTAACCGTTCCATCCCGCTCCCCGTATCAATCGAGGGCCGAGGAAGTTTCAGCAATTCACCGGAGGCCTTTTGTTCAAACTGCATAAAAACGAGATTCCAGATTTCCACGAATCTGTCACCATCCTGATCCGGTGAACCGGGCGGGCCGCCGGGAATATGCGCGCCGTGATCATAGAAAATCTCAGAACACGGGCCGCACGGCCCCGTATCCCCCATGCGCCAGAAATTATCATCGGTCGCAATGCGGATGATTTTATCATCCGAAAAGCCCGCAACCTTGCGCCACAGCTCATAGGCTTCCTCATCATCATGATAAATCGTGACCACCAGCCGCTTGGGGTCGAGCCCCAAAGTTTGGGTCAAGAGATTCCACGCAAACGGAATGGCATCACTTTTGAAATAATCGCCAAAGGAAAAATTGCCCAGCATTTCGAAAAACGTATGGTGGCGGGCGGTATAGCCGACATTATCCAAATCATTATGTTTGCCACCGGCGCGCACTGATTTTTGAACCGAGCACGCGCGGGTATAGGGCCGTTTTTCCTTGCCCGTAAACACATCCTTAAACTGCACCATTCCGGAGTTGGTGAACAGCAAAGTAGGATCATTGTCGGGAACGACCCGGCTGGAGGGGACCGCCGTATGGCCCTTTTTTACAAAATAATCAAGAAAACTAGTCCGCACATCATTCGATGTAATCACGATAAACCTCTATCTCAATAAATAAAATAACTTGAAACGAATTTCTGTTGCAAACTTCAGAACCTGTTCAAGACACAAGACTCTAGCACTGAAAGCCCGAAAACGTCAATAAAGCAAGACTCAAAAAATCACGCAAGATTGATCATTCGCCACAAGTCTCAGTCATTAAATCGGCTATAACCCACATTATCGCCGGGGCGATCAGGCGAAAAGCGCGGAGAGTTTGAATAGGTCCCCTGACCACCCTGCGCCGCACCCATATTCCCATCGGTGCCATCCAGTAAATTGGGGAACGGGGAGGACACGAGCCCATCAATCATATCCGCAAATCCACCGCCGCGCGGATCCTTAACCAATTGATAACTTGACGGCGTTTCATCAGCTTTTGCCGCCACGATAATATCGCGCCAAGCCTTGGATGCCAAGGACCCGCCGGTGACATTTTTCATCGGTGAATTATCATCATTCCCGAACCAAACCACGGCCACATAATCCTGCGTAAAGCCATCAAACCATGCATCGCGGTGATCTTGGGATGTTCCGGTTTTCCCCGCAACAAAAAACGGACCGCGCGCCCCCTGCCCCGTGCCGTTTTGCACCACACTCACCATCATGTTAATGAGCATCTGAACATCGCCCGCCCTGAATACTTGCGGGGCAGGATCGTTTTTATATTCATAGAGTTTTTTATGGCTATCCTTTTCCTCAATCGCCGTGATCGCATAGGGATGCACAGCATAGCCGCCGCTAGCGATAGTGGCATAAGCCCCCGCCATTTCAATCATCGGCACTTCGGAACTCCCTAAAGCGAGGGAGAGATTAGGAACCAAATCCGCTGTAATGCCCATCCTGCGGGCCGTGTTAATGACCTTATCAACCCCAATCGCATCGGCCAATTTCACCGATACGGTGTTCATAGACAGGGTCAACGCATCAATCAACCTCACGACACCGTAATATTTATTGCCGAAATTGGTTGGGCGATAACGCCCGTAACTCACTGGGGCATCCTCCACCAACGTGTCCTGATTGGCCCCTTGTTCAATGGCGGCAAGGTACACAATCGGTTTGAAAGACGATCCCGGTTGACGCAATCCTTGGGATGCCCGGTTAAATTGGCTCTCACTATAATCCACACCGCCGACCAATGCCAACATACTGCCATCGGGGCGCAGCACAACGGATGCGCCCTCACTCACTTTCAACTTGGCCTTATTTTCCTCCACATATTTCCGCAGCGTAGCCGAAGTGGATTGCTGCACCTGCGGGTCCATCGTGGTGCGAATGACAATATCGGTCTTAGGCGTAGCAATATAGTCATCCAGAGTATCCACGACATAATCCGAGAAATATTTGGCGGCCTGATCATCCTCTTTGCTCGGCTTTTGCAATGTTTTGCTTGAACTGGCCATTTTGAACTGTTTTTCATTGATATATCCGGACTCCAGCATCAGTGCCAAAACTGTTTTGGCCCGTTCGCGTGCAGCCTTAGGATTGCCGGTGGGGGAGTATTTGGACGGGGCTTTTAACAATCCCGCAATCATCGCGGCCTCTTGCAGGGTGAGTTGATCAGGCGATTTATCAAAATAAACTCTCGCCGCCGCACTCACTCCATAGGTCCCGGCCCCCAAATAGACACGGTTCATATAGGCCGCCAGAATTTCGTCCTTGGTCAATTCATGCTCCAACCAAATCGCCAGCAAAGCCTCTTGAATTTTGCGCTTATAGGTTTTTTCCTGGGATAGAAACAAATTTTTTGCCAATTGTTGGGTGATGGTTGACCCGCCCTGATGCAATCCTTTTTGGGTGAAATTAACATAGGCCGCGCGGGCAATTCCAATCGGATCAATCCCGTAATGATAATAAAAACGCCGATCTTCGGTGGCAATAATCGCATTGGTGACATTTTTCGGCAGATGCTTGGCGGAAATATTGCCCTCCTTAATATCGCCATATCGCGCGATCAAGGTCCCGTCATTCGCCAAAACCGTAATGGATATTTTACGTTCATATTTTGGATTATCAATCAAATCGGGCAAATCTTTGGCAAACCATAGCGCCACGCAGCTTACAATGATCAAACCCCACAACCCAAGCACAAACGCCCATTTTATCAAACGGCGCAGGATGGACGGACGTTGAGGTGCATAGTAATTTCTTGGCATAGCGACTATTTACAACAGCCCAGCGCAAAAATCCAGCGCAAAAATCCGGTGCAACTGCCCACCACCTATTACTTAAACCATCTCGTAATTCCGTGCGTGACACGGAGTTCGACCAAGGTTTCGTCCTATATCAAGACCCCGCATCAAGTGCTGGGTTACGAAATTTGATGGGGGTAAATCAAGATATAAAAAAACTTTGACTTTTGCAGCGGTTGGTGTATAAATCCGGTGCAAACTCCCCCACCGCTTAGTGAAAAGGATTTGCGCCATGAACTCCCCCCAAAATTCCCAAAATCCCCGTGTAAAAATTCGTGAAGGCCTGACATTTGATGATGTGTTGTTGGTGCCTGCGGCATCGAATGTGCAACCCACTGAAGTCAGCACAGCCACAAAACTAACCCAAAAAATCGATCTTAACATTCCCTTGCTCTCTGCGGCGATGGATACGGTAACCGAGGCCCCAATGGCCATTGCCATGGCGCAACAGGGCGGATTGGGCATCATCCACCGTAATATGAGCATTGAACAACAGGCCGAAGAAGTCCGCCGTGTCAAGCGTTATGAATCCGGCATGGTGGTGAACCCGATTACCATCCGCCCCGATGCCTCACTCTCCGATGCGTTAGAGACCATGCGCCGCCATATGATTTCGGGCGTTCCGGTCACCGAAGGTTCCGGGAAACTGGTTGGGATTTTGACCAACCGCGATGTGCGCTTTGCCGAAAATATGGCGCAAAAGGTCAGTGAACTTATGACGTCCGAAAATCTGGTCACTGTGTCTGCGGGCGTGGGCAAGGATGTGGCGCGCAAATTGTTACACCAACACCGCATCGAAAAATTATTGGTGGTGGATCATGACGGCCATTGCGTCGGGCTCATCACCGTCAAGGACATTGAAAAATCACAGAGCCACCCCCTCGCCAGTAAGGATGAAAACGGACGTCTTCGCGCCGGCGCCGCGGTGGGAACGGGCGAAGTCAACGGATATGAACGTGCGCTCAGCCTGTGTGACGCGGGATTGGATGTGATCGTCATTGACACCGCCCACGGCCATTCAAAATCGGTTCTGGATATGGTGGCCCGCATTAAACGCGATTGCGGCGACCGCGTGCAAATCATCGCCGGAAATATTGCCACGGGGGCTGCGGCTGCGGCCCTCATTGATGCGGGGGCGGACGCGGTCAAGGTCGGCATTGGCCCCGGCTCCATCTGTACCACACGCGTGGTGGCGGGGGTTGGCGTGCCGCAACTCACGGCGATTATGGATGTGAGCGAGGTCGCAAGCCGCCAAAATATTCCCGTCATCGCCGATGGCGGCATCAAATATTCGGGCGATCTGGCCAAAGCCATTGCGGCGGGCGCCGGTTGCGCCATGATGGGCGGCGTGTTTGCGGGCACAGATGAAGCCCCGGGGGAGGTGATCCTCTTTCAAGGCCGCTCCTATAAATCCTATCGCGGCATGGGGTCGGTCGGCGCGATGGTCGAAGGTTCAGCCGATCGGTATTTTCAGGGCAAAGTCGCGGAAACGCATAAGCTGGTCCCCGAAGGCATCGAAGGCCGCGTCCCGTATAAGGGTTCCATCGTGCCGGTGGTGCATCAAATGGTTGGCGGATTGCGCGCCTCCATGGGCTATACCGGTTGCCCAACGATTGCCGAAATGCAACAACGGGCTGAGTTTATCCGCATGACCAGTGCGGGATTCCGCGAAAGCCACGTGCATGACGTGACCATCACCCGCGAAGCCCCGAATTATCGCAGTGAGTAAAGAGTTTTACTGATCAAATTTTTGATCGGCGGTCTCTCTGGCATCCGAGTTAATCAGGTCACTGAGCGGTTTTCTCACCGATCTCGCTTGTGAAACTTTGGTGGGATAGCCGATGCGCCCGGTGAAAAAGACGCTGCGCAGCGGCACGCCAATGGGACCCAGCACCTTATTCACCACATGATCATGAAGGGTTTGCGCCTGTTTATGCAGTTTTTGATCAACGGTAAAGGCTATATTATCCTCAATATAGCGCGAAAACATAATGGGGATATACCATGGTTGCAGGGCCATATTTTGCGATGTCAGGTAAAGCCAGAAACGCTGCATATTGGCCCCCGCGCGGATATAATCGCTTGACTGCGGGTCGGGGGTGACGGCGGGATCAAAACTCATCACAAAATGGCTGGCGCAAAAAATTGACGGGATCAAATCCAATTCCACCTGAAATGACAGAGTTGCCGCCGGAAGTTTGAGCATTAAACGATTGCGTTTTTCCGAATGCAACGCCCACTTCGTGAGCGACGTTGAGAGCGAATTGGTGCCGAGTGAGGCCGCCGGCATTTTATCGGGACTGTTTTGGCCGCTCCAATCAATCATATGTTTATGAACAAAATAGGTTTCAGGCAAACGCAAGCGAATGTCAGAGGTCATCATCGTCGCCCGCGCCACCGCCCATTTTTCACTCATGCCCTTTAGCCAATGAATTTTGATGTCATGATCCAGCAATTCCTCAGCCGCCGCCGCAACCAAGGGCGGAATCGGTTTGAGTTTATACGGATAACGATTGACCGAACGGGTTTTGATATAGGGATAGAGAATGCGCGATTGATCAACCCGCGCAGCCGTCATGGTGGAGGACGGCACCAATCCGGCCTCTATCCGCCCCCCCATCACGCGATGCTTAATGTCATAGCCCTTGTGGCGGGCGGCAATGACAGCATTTTCCAAGAACATCCCGGCAGAGATAAGATCAGGCATTTCAAGCAAATTATAAACATTGCGTTTGCTGCGATCGACCTCGACACTAAAGGAGAAATCATCAGCCAAAGCGATGCGCCATGGTTGGCTGTTATCCCCGCTTGGCGCCCATTTTGCCTGGTCCAGAATTTCTTCGATCACTGAGTTATAAATGGGTGCAACGGGCGGTGCAGTACCTGCGTGACGGTCCAACATTTTGCGAATCATGGCAATTTTGAATTTGTTCAGCGGATTATGATTGCCCGCCCAGTTATAGGTTTTGTAGAGTTTATTTTGATACATATCAAATTGTAACGCCCAAGGGAGGTAATGCACCTTCCCGCGGCCCAAAAGAATCTTCAAAACCTCCGCCCCCATCACCGCTGAACACGCCATGCACGAAGGCGCAAGAGAGGCCCCGCGTTTTTCCCGTAAATTGATTCGCGAAAAATCCACAATATGTGTCTTTTGGGCAAAGCGCGGCGTGAGGCCGGCCAGAAAATGAATGGATTGGGTTAGCGGGTCATGCCCCTCTAATCTAAAATAATCTTCAAAGCTCATGCCATGCGGATCAAAAGCCAGATAGGCGGTGGAGAGGCCAATCGGGCCGGCCGTCACCGCCGGAATTCCTAATTCCCGACATCGTTTAAAAATTTCGGCGCGCATTTCCAGCACGAAAAAATCCAGCCCATCCACGTAAATATCAACGCCATCCAAAAATCCATCCATATTTTTGAGTGTGACGCCCTCCGCATAGACCTCAAATTTACAATTGGGATTAATGTCCAGCGCAGCTTTTTTCATTACCTCGACTTTTTCCAAGCCTAAATTGGACATCATGGCCCCGGCCTGGCGGTTAAAATTCACCAGATCAAACGTGTCCATATCAGCAATGGCAAAGCGTTCAATGCCCATGCGCACAAGCGTCAGAAGATGTGATCCACCCACCCCGCCCATGCCGGCAATGGCGACCTTTTTGGATCGCAAAATGGCTTGCTCATCCTGTGTTACCAAGCCTAAATTACGGCTAAAGGCTGTATCATAATCAAATTCCATTAATACTCTCCCCCTTATTCTCAATCACGCTCAACTTGCTCACGATTTTAACGCTCCTGCCAAACCATTCCTGCCAAACTTTTTCATACGCCATCTTTCAAATCGGCTCCTCAACGCACTCAATTTTATCCTTAAGTGAGGCAGACTCCATTGAGAATGCCACAAAAAAAGTAAAGGGAGAGTAAAATCCCCAGAAATATATGTGCAAAATTGAGATTCTCATTGACATCACCGCTATATTTTTCTACATCTCTCGAAGTTTTAGGCTTTTCAGAGTTTTGAAAAAGTCAGTGTTTTTGATTTTACCCTTCAGGCAACAGAGGTTATTACAATGTCGAAAGAGAAATTTGAGCGGTCGAAACCGCATTGCAACATAGGAACGATTGGTCACGTTGACCACGGGAAAACGACGCTGACTGCGGCGATTACGAAAGTATTGGCGGAAGTCGGCGGCGCGACTGCGATGGCATATGACCAGATTGACAAATCGCCTGA
>JAEUKN010000042.1 GCA_016794305.1 Alphaproteobacteria bacterium
CGACTGGCAGTTCTCAAACAAACAGGCCCGCACCAAACTCAAGCGCCTCTACCCGGCAATTTAAATGAATCAAGGTAGTAGTGCTTGATCTGAGTTTTTTGCCTGCATTGCCCTTCCGCGATTATTTGTCGCGGCGCATGAATCATAAAAATCTTGATAAATAGTTAAAAATCCCCTTGCGGAATCAGGTGTTCCAAGCTATTTATTGGATGGGTTTGGGGAGTTCATTTCCGAATCTCAATAATCCGTGTTCTTTTACCCACGTTTCACCCAACTTTTCACTTGCTTTTTTGAAGGAGTTTTTCATGATTTTGCGCAATTTATTGTTATTATCTGTCGCGGTGTTGAGCCTTGCTGCTTGCTCATCTGATGATGAAGCCACAATGGATACCGCCGCCCCAACCAGCATGACCGGATCTGATTTGACCGGCACCGATGTTGGGAATGCCGCACCTGTCAACGGTGTTGTCCCCGGCACCCAACAAGATTTGGTGGTCAATGTCGGCGACCGCGTGTTTTTTGCCCTTGATCAGTCAGATGTGTCTGCCGAAGGCCAGGCGACCTTGGATCGTCAGGTCGCATGGTTGCAACAATATCCTGCCGTGTCCGTAACCATCGAAGGCCATGCGGATGAACGCGGAACCCGCGAATATAACTTGGCATTGGGTGAGCGTCGCGCGACATCCGTGCGCAGCTATTTGATGTCCCGCGGCATTGATGCCAGCCGTATCAACACCATTAGCTATGGTAAAGAGCGTCCTGCGGTTCCTGAAGCATCCGAATCCGCATGGTCACAAAACCGTCGCGCTGTTACGGTTGTGAACTAAGCCGTCATTAACTAGATTTTTTGATCGTGCGTTTTGAATTTTGAGGATAAGGGCTAGCGTTGATCAGCCCTTATCTTTGTAACTATAGTTTTGTAACTATAGTTGTAGAGGCAATTGAAAAATAAAGGTAAAAACCATGGCACCTAAATATAAACTTTTATCATCACAAATTTTTGGTGCTGTGCGTTTAGTGTCCCTCTCAATTTTGACTTTGTGCCTCACAACTCTGGCGGCGCAAGCTGAGGATACCAATGCCCGGCTTGACCGTTTGCAACGTGATATTGAAACCCTTAATCAGGCAGTTTATAAGGGCCAACAACCGCCAACACCCTTGGTAAGCGGGAGCAGCGGGGCTTCGTCAGATTACCAGTCCAATGTGGAATCACGACTTAGTCAAATGGAATCCCAGATGCGGGATTTGACGGGCAAAATTGAGCAGCAGGGTTATGATCTTAATCAATTAAAACAAAGGTTCGACCGCACCGCTGCCGACATGGAATTGCGCATGAATTCCGCGCAAGGCAATCAGGCTCATGTCCCTCAGTCGCAAAATGCCGGCAATAATGGGGCGATGACCCCCGCGAATCAAACCGGAACGCTTCAGGCAGGGGATATGGGGGGCGATGTGCCACCTCCTGAAATGACCAGCGAGTCTCCGAACGCAGGAAGCACCGTTGATTCTCCCCCCGATGATTCGCTGGCTACTGATGGTGTGGCCCCGGAAAACTCCCCCACCCAGCAAAATTTGGGAACCTTGACGCAAACCCCGGCGGGCTTAAGCGCATCTGTGGGTGCGGCCAATGGGGCAACCGGTGGAGCAGGGGGCGTCGGTGACGCGGCCGCCCAATATGAATCTGCGTATTCCCTGTATAAAAGCGGAAATTATAAGGCTTCGCGCGCGGGATTTGATCAATTTTTGAAAAGTTTTCCTAATCATCCTTTGGCGCCCAATGCGCTTTACTGGAGCGGGGAAAATTATTACGCGGAAAAAACCTATGATAAGGCCATACGGGTTTTTGCCGAAAGCTATAAGAAATATCCGAAAGGCCCTAAGGCGGCGGAAAGCTTGCTCAAGCTTGGTATGGCCCTCAATAAAAGCGGAAAAGCCGCACAGGCCTGCATCACCTATGCGCAGTTGAAACAGGAATATCCGACAGGGAATAACAACGTGTTGCGGATGGCGGATCAGGAGATTGCAACACTGAAATGTTCACCGTAATTGAACAGGATATCAATCCAAATTTTGCGCCTAAACCCTATGATCTCGCGAGGGTTTGAGTGAGACAAATATCCCCGTTGAGCGATCAAGAATTTGCCGAGATGATAAGCTCTCAAGGGCTGGATTTTTTACGTGATCAAAGGGTCGCAATTGCCGTTTCCGGTGGGGCTGATTCTATGGCTCTTGCCGAGTTACTGCGGGGATATCTTTTGACTCCCCCCCATATCCTCACGATTGACCATGGCTTGCGGGCTGAGTCAGCTTCTGAGGTTGCCATGGTGGAAAAATATGCCCGGCAATACGGCTTGCCCTGTCACATTTTCAAATGGCTGGATCCGAAGCCCGATCATGGCGTTCAGGAAGCTGCGCGCATCATGCGCTATCAAAAAATGGCCGAATATAGCGCGCATCAGGGGATTGCCTATTTGTGCCTTGCCCATCACGCCGATGATCAACGTGAAACTTTTTTATTTCGACTGGCCAAGGGCAGCGGGCTTGCGGGGCTGCGGTCCATGCGGCCGATTCAAATTTATAATGAGCAACTCACTTTGATTCGTCCGCTCCTTGAAATCACGCATGCGCAATTGATTGAAACCTGCCGATCACATGATATTCCTTGGGCCGAAGACCCCAGCAATTTATCGCCCAAATATATGCGCGGGAGGATGCGGGCGGTGCAGGATTTGTTGGATCAGGAGGGACTGACATCGCGGCGCATTGCGACCCTGACGCGGCGCATTGAGCGTGCCGAAAACCTGATAGACCAAGTTTTCCTTGAGAAATTTATTGAGCTTTGTCACTGGCGGGACGGGGGCTGTGAGGTTGAATTTTCAAGCTTTTCAGCGCAATTACCCGAGATTCAAATTCGTTTGTTGCAAAAAATTATAAATAGGGTGAGGGAGATGGCGAATTTGCCCGTAAAACATATGCGGTTGGAGGATATTGAACGGTTGCAGCAACGTATGTGCGCATCATCTATGCCTGCGCCGCCATATTCGCAATCATCGCCGGCCTTTCGCGGCGCAACGCTTGGGGGCATAAAACTCATGCGAAGGAAGGATATCTTGATATTCCGCGCGGAGTAAATTTTCGTGATACCCAGCAAATCAATGATACCAAGTTAGGGCGAGGGGCCGCTGAACATTGGTTCATTTTTCTCGCGGTTATATTTATAAGTTTTGTTCTCATCGCCTTTGGGCTGGAGAAAGGCCGGGGGCGTATATTTCATCACCATTTTACCGGCCGCAATCATTAATTCGGCCGTGACGATTTTGGCGTGTTTCATTTGTGTGGTGAGTTTATCTACAACATTTTTATAGGCTTCCTCGGCGATTTTCATGCCCATGATGACGACGTTGACAATATTGCCGACATCGGGCAGTTTACCGGCAACAGCGGAGGTGAAGGAAGAAATTTTAGAGCTGAATTTTTCCGTGTGCTCTAACTCAGATTTCGATTTTTTGGCCGGGCGCTTGCCGCCGCCACCGCCTGATTTTCCGCTCGTTGAGCTGTCTTCATCCGTATCATCTTCATCATTACGGTTTTGCGCGGCGGAGGCAAAATGGCTTAATTTTTCGGCATTTGCACTCATATGTTTCATGCGGCCGCTATGGACGTCAATCTCAATAAAGGTCGGGGATTGAAAGCTGACCGGGTAACGCGCCAGATCATTGGCCGGGAGGTCAAAACCCGTCAATCCGGCCTTAATTTCAATGCGAATGAGGGACGGGTCGCGCCAATCGTAAATCACACAGTGGCTGCGAAATTCGCCCGGTTGCGGGCATGTTTTGATCACTCGTTTGCCGGGATAAAAGGCCTCTCCCAATCCCGATTCATCAATAAAATCTTGGATATTGATTTGCATGGTCACCGCTCCTTATTACTTGCCAACTTGCCGAATTATTATCATTGCTTGTTTTCTATAATGCTCACTTTAAGTTAAGATTGGGTAAAAATTAGGCGCAAAGCCGTGCGGTTTTTGCGAAAAAATCATATAGTCAACGCAAGAATTTACGAGTATGATGACGGCGGTTCGGATGAATCATATATTTAGAGGTGGCCTTTAGGCATTCAACTGAGTTTTTCTTCGCTTATCAAAGATTTTCAGGGTCCAAAATCTCATGACACAAAATCAAACGCAAACTTTGTCAAAGGCCGCGATGCGTCCGCTGTCCCCCCATATCCAGATTTGGAAATGGTCGATGAATATGGCGCTTTCCATCCTTCATCGTGCCAGCGGAATCGCCAATTCCATCGGGCTATGCGTGTTGGTATGGATGCTGGCTGCTGCCGCGATGGGGCCCGAATCTTATGATGTTTTTCACGGCTTTATCACCTCCATCGTGGGGCAGGTTTTGCTTTTTGGGTGGACGGGATCGTTGATTTTTCACATGTTAACGGGTATCAGGCACCTGATCATGGATAGCGGAAAAATGATCACGATTGCGGGGGCAGAACGGGCAGGGATGGTGATTTTTATTCTTGCCATCACACTCACGCTTGCCCTATGGGGATGCGTAAAGTTTTTTTATTAATCTTGGGTTTGCCTTTTATCTCGCCATCTCTCTCCATCTCTAAGGTGTTAGTCGATTTGTAAAAATTTGTAAGAATAGGGAAGATTCATCATGAAATTAAAATGGAATTATTCGGATTTAAATCATCCCATGGCCCGTGCTAAGGGTTTGGGGTCTGCACATGGCGGGTTGCATCATTGGAATGCCCAACGTTTGACCGCCATCACAAATATTCCGCTTTTTTTATGGGCGTTGTGGTCGGGGATGACTTTGGCCGCGGCCAACGGTGCTGATTATGAGACGGTTCAGGCGTTTTTTGCCCAGCCATGCAATGCCATCCTAATGATTCTGTTTTTAATTTCGGTGTTTTATCATATGAAATTGGGTCTTCAAGTGGTCATCGAAGATTATATCCACGGCAATGGTTTGAAAATTATTTGCCTGATCGCATTAAATGCGCTCAGCGTGGCACTCGCGGTCCTCTCCATTTTTTCGGTTGCCAAGATGGCGTTTTTTTAAACATGCGCAAAAATCAGGGCCTTTTTCAAACTTTATTCCTGCTCATTATCCTCCCCTTTATGGCGTTGGGTGTGGTGTGTTTGAACGGGTCCGCTGCGCTGGCTGAACGCAGCTATGCCAACCTCGCGAACAACGGCGAGTTACGGTGCGGTTATGCGCTTTCGCCGCCTTATCTGGTCAAAGACCCGCAAAGCGGTGCGCTGAGTGGCTATGATTACGATATATGGACTGAAATTGGCAAGGAACTGGATTTAAAAATTATCTGGAGTGAACAGGTCGGCCTTGGCAATGTGGTGGAGGGGCTCAAATCCAATAAATTCGATGTTTTTTGTTCGCAAATCTGGCTTGATTCGGGGCGTATTCGCGCGCTGACACTGACCGATCCGATATTGTTCACCAAGGTCAAATTATATGCACGAAAAGACGATGTGCGGTTTGACGGCGATCTTAAAAAAATCAATGACTCCACGGTGAGCATGGCCGCTATTGAAAATGATGTCACAAATTTTATGGTCACGCGCGGCTTTCCCGATGCAAAAGTAGATTTACAGCCACCCTTTGCGACCCGCAGCGATATGGCGGCCTCTCTCCTTGGGCAAAAATCAGATGTGCTCATTCTGGATCAAGCCAGTGCCGAGGCCATTGATGCTCTGGATCCCGGAAAAATGCGGGAAATAGCCAATATTCCGCCGCTTTATAATTTGCCTGCCTATTACGCCGTGGCGCGTGGGCAATATCAATTGCGCGATATGATTAATATTGCCCTTCATAACATCATCAATGATGGGCGATTGGCGAATATTGTACGCAGCCATTCGGCGTCCTTTATCCTGCCGCGCAAGGATTTTTGATTCAGTATTCAAATATAGAAAAATAGTTTCAGTGCATAAGCGGATATGCTATAAGCGGCATTATGGTTGTCGCGCGATTCTCACATAGATTAAACAATCAATACTCCCTTCATGCCGGCGTGTTTGGGCGGTGGAAATTATGGGCGGTTTTTGCCATTATTTTGCTGATATGTGCTTGTGGAACTTGGGTTTCCGGGCAGTATAAAATTGGCCGGCTAGATATCCTCAAAAACAAATATGATTCGCCGATCCAGAATTTTGCCGGCGCATTTGGATCGGCGGATCCGCATTCACTCGAATATGATTTGCTGGATGGCTGCAAACAATCGCAAATCGGAAGTTGGCTTCAAACCACTGACGCGCTGAAGTTTCGTGGGCCTGTCACCGGAAACCGTATTGACGTTGATCTGGATGCCGCCAAGGCCCATTTCGACCTGAATGGTAAAGAAATATCGCTCTGTGTTCAGGATGACATTGAAGATTTACAGTTCAATATTGGCTCGATGGTTAATACATGGGCTATTATTTTGCTGCTGGTTGCACTTAGTTTTGGGTTATGGGCGGGGATATGTTTTTACGCGCACCGCGTGCGACAAAAAGAAATCAGCCGTAATCTTTATGCTGAAACTCTCGCAGCACAAAGGGAAGCCGGGAATAACACCGGGGGCAACGCAGCAGATTTCGTTGACTCAACTGATCATTCTACCCCCGATGATAAGCCCATTTTATAGAGGACTAAAAATCGTAAAAATATATTCTATATAATAATGCACAAGATTTATATAGAATTGGAGTTTGAATGATGAATACCGCGAAAACTTTTATGTTACTGGCTGCAATGACCGCGATTTTTGGCGGGGTGGGATATTTGATTGGCGGGCAACAGGGGATGCTGATTGCATTTGTCATTGCTGCGGCGATGAATCTTGGCTCCTATTGGTATTCTGATAAAATCGTCCTTAAAATGTATAGCGCGCGACCTGTTGTCGGTGGCGAGTTATATGAGTTGGTGAGGCGTTTATCCGCGCGGGCCAATTTGCCTATGCCCCGCGTTTATATCATTGATAACCCCCAACCCAATGCCTTTGCCACGGGGCGAAACCCGGATCATGCCGCGATCGCCGTTCATACCGGATTGATAAACATATTGAATGAGCGTGAATTGGCGGGGGTTGTGGCTCATGAACTTGCGCATATAAAAAATCGCGATACTTTGACCATGACCGTAACTGCGACGTTGGCCGGGGCTGTGTCCATGTTGGCTAATTTTGCGATGCTTTTTGGCGGATCATCCTCCCAAGACAAAGAGCGGCGCGAGGTGGGCGCGATTGTGGCCATTCTGCTAATGATTGCGGCTCCGCTTGCTGCCGGGTTGGTCCAGATGGCGATTTCGCGCACGCGGGAATATAGCGCGGATCGTGATGGTGCGGAAATATGCGGAGAACCTATGGCTTTGGCTTCGGCCCTAAGTAAACTTGAGAACTCCGCAACTCAGATCACCAATGAAGTTGCCGAGCATAATCCGGCAACGGCGCATATGTTCATTATCAATCCGCTTCATGGCCGTAGCATGGATAATTTATTTGCGACTCACCCCTCTACCGAAAACCGCATTCAGGCTTTGCAAGAATTAGCAAATACAGGTATGGCACGTTCCCCCTATTCAATAAATCAACCACCACCCTCAGGCGGGCTTTTTGCGGGGCCTGCGGAAGATAGCCCGTGGTCAAATGTTGATAAAAAAGGCCAGGGCGTGTGGGGGCAGACCAATGATCCGGAACCGCGCGAAAATGAGGGGGAGCCCGATTCAAGTCGGAATCCATGGACATCATGAGCAGGTTATACTTGGAATACTGAATTGCTGGTGACGGCCCAAGCGACGCAGCAGAGGGAGACTACGCTAGGCTCGAAGTGACAACGTCCAGGAGTTCAGTATTCCAAGTATATAAGCCTGTATTTTTAGAATTCTTGCCCATCATAACGGCAAAAAATCTATAAATTGTCATAGGATATTAAAACCCTGTTAAGCGAGTTATGGCAGAATTTCAGAAGATTCTGCGTTGCACACTCAAAGTTGCACTCTAAAATTTGTGCACTCACATTTAGATTTACATGGGTATCCGATGAAATTTGCGGGATTAGCGTTGGTTTTAGTGTTCACGTTCGGCGGTATGCTGATCGCGATGCATTTTCATGTCGAACATTTTATCAAAATTGTGATGATTATCGTCGGGGCCTTACCCGGTGAATTTACGATTATTTTCGGTTGTGCGGTGGCGGCGTTTTTGGTGGCCAACCCGCCCCATGTCATCAAAACCACGATGTCATATTTCAAATGTTTGAGCAAACCTTCGGCCTATTCCAAGCAAGATTATATGGAATTGCTGGGGATGATGTTTTCAATATTCAAATTGGTGCGGACCAAGGGATGGCTGGCGGTGGAGGCTCATATTGAAAACCCGCATGAAAGCTCGATTTTCAAAAACTTCCCCAGTTTCGCGCATAACCACCACGCCGAGGTTTTTTTGTGCGATTATTTGCGCATTATCTCGCTGGGGAATGACAACCCGATGACGATTGAAAGCCTGATGGATGAGGAAATCTCAACGATTGAGGCGCATCACGGCCACCCCGGCCATGCGATTCAAACCATGGCGGACGGTGTGCCGGCTTTGGGGATTGTGGCGGCGGTGTTGGGGGTGATCAAGACGATGGGGTCTATTACTGAACCGCCCGAGGTTCTGGGTGCGATGATTGGTGCGGCCTTGGTGGGAACATTCCTGGGGGTGTTTTTGGCTTATGGCGTTATCGGCCCGATTGCAGGGGCGATGAATGCCCGCGCGGAAACCGAAGTTATGTATTATAAATGCCTCAAGATCGGGGTGTTGGCATTTCTGCAAGGTGCCGCGCCGCAGGTTGCGGTGGAATTCGCGCGAAAATTCCTCCCCCACGACGTGCAACCCAGCTTCCAGGAATTAGAGCAGAATTTGAACGCCTTGCCAGCCCCTGCATAAATTATTTAGGCTCAAAACATGAGAGTTATCAATATTTTACAACCCACTCATAAACCAAAAAATAAATTGAACCAATAAATGGCCGAAGAAAAAGCCCCTGTCATTGTCATTAAAAAAGTCGTCAAAGGCGGCGGCGGGCACCATGGCGGCGCGTGGAAAGTGGCCTATGCCGACTTTGTGACCGCGATGATGGCGTTCTTTTTGCTCATGTGGTTGCTTAACGCGACAACCGAAGAACAACGGCGCGGCATTTCCGAATATTTTGACCCGACACCGATGGAGGTTTCAAGCTCAACCAGCGGTGCAGGCGGCGTGATGGGCGGATTGACCGTGTCCCAGGAAGGCGCGCGCACCAATGATGTCCAGCCGATTGTGACCACTCCCAATGATGTGCCCTCAAACGTAAAGGCCCAAACCGACCCGGAGAAGCTTTCGAAAGAACAGCTTCAGGCCGAACTTGAAAAACGCGAAAATAGTGAGTTTGAAGAGATTAAACAAGAGATTCAACAGGCCATTCAGGACTCTGAACTCAAGGATTTATCCAAAAATCTGTTGGTGGATATGACACCCGAAGGGCTGCGCATTCAAATTGTTGACCAGGACGGAGCATCCATGTTCCCGAGCGGGAGCGCGAAGCCATACGAAAAAACCGTGAAACTGTTGGAAATGGTGGCGGGGATCATTAAGCCGCTCCCCAATCAAATTTCGGTGCGCGGTCATACGGACTCAACGCCCTATTCGAAATCGAATGATTATACTAACTGGGAACTCTCGGCGGACCGCGCCAACGCCAGCCGCCGCGTGTTGATGAATGCGGGGATTGAGGCCAAAAAACTCTCAAACGTTGTGGGGAAAGCGGATACTGAGGCACTCAAGCCCGATAACCCGACCGACCCGCAAAATAGGCGCATCAGCATCATCTTACTGCGCGAATCCCTGACGAAGGCCATCACCATGAAAAACAATGTGGCCGCCAAATCAGGCACAGGTTCAGTCCCCGTGGCCCCGGCAGAGCCGCCCGAACCGGCGTATAAAAAGACATCCGGCAATGTTCAGTTTCCTTAAAATAACATCATGTGCATAAGCCGTTTGAAAATCATTTCTTGTCTTGCGCTTTGATCAAAATCGTGCAAGCTATTTATCATTCCGTATAAAATTTTTAAGTCAGGTTATTAAGACATTCAGGGTATTAAGCTCTGGGCATTGATTTTAATGCTGTGTGGTTTGTATTGGTCCTCTGCTCTGAATTTGAGGGGGATTTTTGATCAAATCACGCCCCCTTTTGCGGGGGTGTTTTATGACGGATTGTTGGTTTTCACATTTTGGGGGCAGGGGCACCGCACATGACAATCAAATCGAATGTTGTTCAGATATCAGGGCAAAATGACGGGGATGTTGATAAGGGTGAGATTGGATCACAGCCCAATCAAAATCAGCGACCAGAGCAAGAGGCATCACAGGCACCACAAGCACCACATTTGGCCGCGCAGATTTTACAACAAAAAGCCAAATTTTTTATCGGGAAAAATCCGGTTCACAAAGCGGGCAAGGCTAAATCTGCCCATCATTTCAATCAAGACACGCCCATTCAGACAAATCTTGAGCCCAATCCTGATCTGAACTCCGATCCCAACCCCGATCTCAATTCCGGGGGCAATGTTGGGGGTGATTTTAGGGCTGATTCTGGAGCTGATTCCGGGGCTCAATCAAGTGCGCAGGCATCCGCAATTTCATCCAAGTTTGCGCCTGTCGTTTGGTCAGATGAAGGCGCGGGAAGTCAGGATCAAACAAAAGAAAATCAGGACGCGCAATTGGGGGCGCGGGCGTTTAAAATTGCGCAAGCGAGCCATGCAAAACATCGTGCGGCCAAATGGTTGCAAGTGGCGCAGTACACGGCTGTTTTCATCACTGTTGCCTGGGTGAGTTATGCGGCGATTTATGTGCTCTCGCTTCCCGGAAGTGCGCAGAATATGATCAATTCCCCCTTAACTTTGGGCGGGATTGTGGCCAGTATTTTGGCGCCTGTCGCGATGATGTGGCTGTGTCTTTCCAGTTGGCAACGACGGAATGACGCACTAAACTATGCCCACGAAATGCGGGCGGAACTGCGTCATTTGATCATGCCCGGCGATGCGCAATCGCAGCTTTTGGGGGCAGAGCTTCAAACACTCATTCAGCAAGCCATGGAGATTTCGGCGACCTCGCGGGCGAGTGTGAAGGCGCTTCAACGCGCACGCATGGGGCTTCGGGAGGAGATCCGCGAATTGGGCAGTGTGTCCGAACAAACCGAAGCACATATTGAGCGGTTGAGCGAGGGGTTGGGCGCGCGGGCGGAAGAGATTTTAAGCCTGTCGGAAATCCTTGAAAAACAGAGTGATTTGCTCAATGAAAAAGCCGCGGAGGGGATTGAGACATGGGAAAATATCTCGGCAGAAATTGCTGAAATCAGCGAAGAAGTTGGCGAGATGTTTGACACGCGCGCGCAAAAATTAAGCGCATGCGGGCAGACGTTGCGCGGGCATATGGATGGATTGGATGGAAGTTTGGGCGCGATTGTTAATAAAATTGACAATGTAACGCGCGATTTGATGGTCAGTGGTGAAAATCTTGAAAAACATACAAAACAACCACTTCAGTCACTCTCCCATATGGTCAAAAACCTTGAGGATCAATCGATTGAGGTGGATGACCGTTTGGCTGTGCGTATTGCCGAGTTGGATCAGCTGCGCGGAAAAATTCAGGGATCGGGCGAAAATCTTGCTGCAAATTTAGCTGCTCAACTTGAAACAGCTCATAATTTTGCCGCACAAATTGAGGGGCAATCGCGCGCTATTTCTGAAGATGTGAGCGCACAGCTCAACCGTCATTCAAATGCGATCGGGCAAGTGATGACGCAGATGGAGACCAATCATGAGACCATGAACGCGCACTTGACCCGCCATCAGGAAAATTTGAAACATTTGGTCAGTGAGGCCGATACTCAGATTTCTACGCTGGGCGAACAGCTTGAGATCAAAGCCGAAGGAGTGATTCTGCGTGCCGCCAATATTCATGGCGAGCTTGCGGACATCGAAAATTCAATCACGCAACATTTAAGCATCATTGAAAATGCCGGGGTGAAAACGGTTGAGAGCCTGAACGGTCAATTGGAGCGCACGAAGGATTTGAGCGCGCAAATCTTGCCGCACTATGCGCAAATGCAGGAGCGGGCGCAAAATCTTGAGGTGAAATTCGATCAGGTCCAACGTGATTATAGCGAGAAAATCAATTCGATTTTTGCCGAGATTGAACAATTGCGAAGCTCATTCGATAAAACCATGAATGATTTGCAAAGCGGGGCTGAACTGGGGCAAAAGACACTCTCGCAATATTCTGAACAACTCAGTGAAACCAACAATCTCTTCAAATGCGAGAGCCGGGAGTCGGTTGAAAATCTTGCGCGTATGCAAAATCTTGTGGGTGGAAAAATTGATGATTTGCATTTGGTCACCGATCAGGTGCGTTCAAAATTCGATGGATTGCAAGAGGATTTGAATCGCTATGCCGCCGATATTTCCGCTAAGCTTCAGCAGAGCCGCAGTGAGTTGGAATCGGTTCAAGGATCCTTCCAAGACTCCTTGGCGCAAACGGCCGGTGAATTTGATCGCCATATTGACGCCACAACCCAAAAATTGGCGCAGTCCCAAAAATCTTACGCGGATGAAAGCCAACGTGTGAGTGATCTGGCTGAACAAACTTTAAATTATGCCGCGGACATGATGGACACGGCACAATTGCGGGCGGAAAAATTGGTTGCCACGGTGCGTGAGGCCCTGGGTGACGGTTTGGGCCAATCGCTTGAGGGGCTTCAGGAGTCAGCCGATCTTATCGCTTCAAAAGCCATGGAAATTGATGCGCAATTACAATCATGTTTAACCAATAGCGGACATTACGCGCAAAATTTGAGGGAGGATATGATAGAATTAAGCGCGACATCGGCACAAGTGGCCGAAGACATGATGAGTGCCGGGTCAAAATTGGGTGAACAAATGCATTCCTTGGTCACGTCATCACAACTGGTTCGTAAAAATATTGCGCAGGCCGGTGATAAATTGAGTGAGGATTCATCGCGCATGATGGCCGTAACCAATAAGGCGGTTCAGGCGGCGGATGAGGCCGGAAATATCTTTGGCAAAAATTCGGTGCAATTATATCGCGTGGTTCAGGATATTGTCGATCAGGCGAAAAAGCTTAAGGATACCCAGCTCCGTAGCGAGCGCGAAGCTTTCCTCTCCAGTTCAAAATTTGTGATCGAAAGCCTATATTCGCTGGCAGTGGATGTGTCGCGTCATTTAGAGGATGAAATTGATCAACGCACCTTGCGCGCCTATCAAAAGGGCGATGTGGCGGCGTTTACGCATCATCTGATTGAAATTGCGCACAAAATCCCGGTTGAAAAAAGTCAGCAAAAATTTATTGATGATGTGGATTTCAGGACCTATGTTTTGCGCTTTATCAGGCAGTATGAAGAGATTGTGGACCATGCGCAATCTAGCGATTCCGGTGAATTGCTCTCATCCTTATTTCAAACATCCGATGTTGGAAAACTTTATAAAATATTGTGCATGATTGCGGGGCGGAACGCTAAAATTCATTAGAACCTGTTCAGTATCTCTACTGCGGCGTTGGCTTTTTTGCGATTTTCTGCGCTTGCCTACCCTCACGTACCCTTAAGTACGATCCGGTGCGGTTCTCGAAAAATCTCAAAAATCCTTAGCCGCAGCGAAATCATGAACAGGTTCTTAGAAACTCATCAGTTGCATGGAATTAAAAAATCTCTAAAATGTCACCGCAACGGGGGATGTGGATTCGGGGTTTTTTATTCGGGCTAAACTTTGATTTCATGGGCTCCTCAGTTTATATTTTTTTAGTTTATGGTTTCGGGAATAAATTTTTAACGGCTAGTTCTTTTTAAGGAATCTCCAAAATGACTTCAGTTGCTTCAACAATATCAGACTCAAGCAAATCCTACGATTTGATCGTGATCGGCGCGGGGCCGGGCGGGTATGTGTGCGCCATTCGCGCCGCGCAATTGGGGATGAAGGTTGCCTGTGTGGAAAAACGGGAAACATTGGGCGGGACATGCCTCAATGTCGGCTGTATCCCTTCTAAAGCTTTGCTTTCGGCCTCTGAGAAATACCACGAAGCCAAGGATGAACTCGGGAAAATGGGGATTAAAATTTCGGGCGTGAAGCTTGATTTGCCCGGCATGATGACCCATAAAAAGGACGTGGTGGCAGCCAACACCAAGGGGATAGAATTCCTCTTTCGTAAGAATAAAATTGATTGGATCAAGGGTGCGGGGCTTATCAAGGCTGCGGGGCAAGTGGAGGTCAACGGCACACTCTATCAAACCAAAAATATTGTGATCGCAACGGGGTCGGATGTGGCCGTGCCGCCGGGGATCACACTTGATGAAAAGCGCATTGTCTCATCCACCGGCGCGCTTGAGCTTGATGAGGTGCCCAAAAAACTGGTGGTGATCGGCGGCGGCGTGATTGGGTTAGAGTTGGGGGCCGT
>JAEUKN010000043.1 GCA_016794305.1 Alphaproteobacteria bacterium
TTTTCCCGTGGTCAACGTGACCAATCGTTCCTATGTTGCAATGCGGTTTCGACCGCTCAAATTTCTCTTTCGACATTTTTAACTTCCTTTTTTATTTCAAATTCTCAATTTCAAACTTTTAAACTATGCGGCTACTTTTTTCTTAACTTCTTCAACCACGTTGGCCGGCACAGCTTCATAGTGATCAAACACCATCGAATATTGCGCACGTCCTTGAGACATTGAGCGCAAGCTGTTGATATAACCAAACATGCTGGACAATGGTACCATCGCCGAAATCACCTTGGCGTTTCCACGATCGGTCATATTGGTAATTTGTCCGCGGCGGCTATTGAGGTCACCGATCACATCACCCATATAATCTTCCGGCGTTACCACTTCGACCTTCATGATTGGCTCCAGCAATTGCGGACCGGCCTTTTGCATTCCTTCTTTGAAGGCTGCACGTGCGGCAATCTCAAACGCGAGCGCAGACGAGTCCACATCGTGGTAAGCCCCATCGGTCAATTTTACTTTAAAATCCACCACAGGGAAGCCGGCAATAACACCGGTGGTTTGTGCAGCATTCAAGCCTTTTTCAACACCGGGAATATATTCTTTTGGCACAGATCCACCGACAACTTCGGAGACGAATTCATAGCCCTGACCAGCCTCATTCGGTTCAAACACGAGGGTAATCCGCGCATACTGCCCCGATCCGCCGGTTTGTTTTTTGTGGGTATAATCAATTTCCGTGACTTTGGTAATGGTTTCGCGATAAGCCACTTGCGGGGCCCCAACATTGGCCTCCACTTTAAACTCACGCTTCATACGATCCACGAGAATTTCGAGGTGCAACTCTCCCATGCCTTTCATGATCGTTTGACCCGATTCATGATCAACAGACACACGGAAAGATGGATCTTCTGCCGCCAAACGTTGCAACGCCAAGCCCATTTTTTCTTGGTCAGCTTTGGTTTTTGGCTCAACCGCAATTTCAATCACCGGCTCAGGGAACTCCATACGCTCCAGAACGATTGGTTTACTTGGATCACACAACGTATCGCCCGTCGTTGTGTCTTTCAGACCAACGAGAGCCACGATATCACCGGCATAGGCTTCTTTAATCTCTTCACGTTGGTTAGAGTGCATCAGCAACATCCGCCCGATACGTTCTTTTTTATCCTTAACCGAGTTAATGACGTAGGAACCGGATTCAAGTTTACCGGAGTAAATACGCGCAAAAGTCAAACTACCCACAAACGGATCATTCATGATTTTGAATGCAAGAGCGGAGAACGGTGCATCATCAGACGTATCGCGGCTATCAGCTTCATCAGAGTCAACTTTTTTACCCTGGACAGCCCCTTTATCCAATGGGCTTGGCAAGTAATCCACCACTGCATCTAACAATGTTTGAACACCTTTGTTTTTGAACGAAGATCCGCACAACATTGGTACAAATTTTGACACCAACGTTCCTTTGCGAATACAACGTTTGAGAGTAGCAATATCAATCTCTTTCCCTTCAAGATAGGCTTCCATGGCGCCATCTTCCATTTCGACAGCCATTTCAACCATCTTTGCGCGCCATTCTTCGGCTTGAGCCTTCATGTCCGCGGGAATTTCACTCTCAGTAAAGGTCGCGCCGAGATTATCAGAATCCCAAGTGATGGCTTTCATTTTGAGCAAGTCAATAACACCGGCAAAATCAGATTCCGCACCAATCGGCAAGTTGATCACAAGCGGGTTAGCCCCAAGACGTTTATCCACATCCTCAACACATTGGAAGAAGTTCGCGCCGATTTTGTCCATTTTATTGGAGAATACAATGCGCGGCACACGGTATTTATCACCCTGACGCCAGACAGTTTCAGTTTGCGGCTCAACCCCTTGGTTAGAATCGAGCAAACAAACAGCCCCATCGAGAACACGCAGCGAGCGTTCAACTTCAATCGTGAAATCCACGTGACCGGGTGTATCAATAATGTTAAAGCGAATTTTCTGACCCGGAGCAGCGCCCTCAGCAGGCCCAGTCCAGAAACAGGTCGTCGCAGCGGAGGTAATGGTAATTCCGCGCTCTTGTTCTTGCTCCATCCAGTCCATAGTGGCGGCACCGTCATGCACCTCACCAATTTTGTGGGACTTGCCGGTATAATACAAAATGCGTTCAGTGGTCGTAGTTTTTCCGGCATCAATGTGAGCCATGATACCGAAATTCCGATAATGTTCGAGTGCAAATTCGCGTGCCATGTTTTAAATCCCGGTTTCCGACTTTTTGTCTCTAATAACTCTTAAGTAACCCTTGCAACTCACCAACCAATTAGTAACGATAATGCGCAAACGCACGGTTGGCTTCGGCCATTTTGTGCGTATCATCACGTTTTTTAACAGCCGAACCGCGATCATTAGCAGCTTCATAAGCCTCAGCAGCCAAACGTTCCGCCATTGTGTGCTCGCCACGTTTACGCGCATAATCACGCAACCAACGCATAGCCAAGGCAATCCCGCGATCGGGAGCAACTTCGATAGGAATTTGATAGTTCGCACCACCTACGCGGCGTGACTTCACCTCAACTTGCGGCGCAATTTTTTTAAGCGCCAAAAGCATAATGGCGAGCCCCTTGCTTTTGCGCATATGATCAACATTCAAATCCATATCATTGGCGGCCTTAACATCCAAAAGACCGATCGCATCATACACAATGCGTTCAGCCACGGATTTTTTACCGCGAGTCATGATGATATTGATAAATTTAGACAGCACCTCATCCCCAAAGCGTGGATCGGGGAGAATTTCACGTTTTTTTGCACTGTGACGACGGGACATCTTGCTCTAATCCTTCTTAAACTTATTTAGGCTTTTTCACGCCGTAGCAGGAGCGTGATTGCTTACGATCTTTAACGCCTTGAGTATCCAACGCGCCGCGCACGATACGGTAACGAACCCCTGGCAAGTCCTTAACCCGTCCGCCATGAACGAGAACCACCGAGTGCTCTTGAAGATTGTGACCTTCCCCGCGAATATAGCAGATCACCTCAACGCCCGTAGTCAAGCGAACTTTCGCAACTTTACGCAAAGCGGAGTTAGGTTTTTTAGGGGTTGTCGTATAAACACGAGTACACACGCCACGCACCTGAGGGTTTTGTTTCAAAGCCCTATTTTTTTTGCGTCTGACCTGTTTTTCCCGCGGGTTACGGATAAGCTGTTGTATCGTTGGCATGTTCGTGCCTAATCCTTTTATCTCTAAATTAAAATGTCTGGACGGGGAGCGTGATAACGCGACAAAAGAAAAGAGTCAAGATTTATTCTTGAATTTCTTTATAATTTATCACGGATACCCCCAAGGGAGTTTTTAGTGCCGCGTTTAACTGGCCCAACCAGAGGTCAATACCGAATTACAGCCGGCGCATCCAAAACAATTTCGCGAAATATACACTGCGATTCCCGCAAAAGTCAATCATTATTTTTACAAATTTTTAATTTATTTTTACTCCTTTAAAAGCCTCAAATAAGCCCAGCTAATATGCGCTTGCGGCGCATAGACAATCTATTTCCGGTATGATTTCACCTTGGTTTGGCAGACATCTTCAAAGCCCATAAAGCCCCTTTGGCGGCCGATTCCGGAGTGTTTATATCCCCCGAACGGATTGCAGGGTCTTTGGAAATTAGCGATACCGTCATCCATGGACCCGGCCTTGAGATCCGCAAAAGCGCGGCGTAAAGTCTCCGCACTTGTGCTATAGACAAACGCGCTCAACCCATACTCCGTGTCATTGGCAAGCGCAATGGCCTCTTCGTAAGTCGTGAAGAAAATCACACTGAGCGCGGGGCCGAAAACTTCTTCCCCCCAAACCTGCATATCCTTGCTCACATCAACGAGAATTGTCGGTTCAAAATAGGCTCCGTTTAGCCCCGCGGGACGCTTGCCGCCACAGATGATTCGCGCCCCTTTTTTAACCGCATCGGCGATTTGTGATTCGAGTTTTTCAACCTGACGCTCCGCCACCAACGGCCCCAAATCGGTTTCCGGGTCCAGCGCATCGCCAATCTTTGCCTTCTTTGCCAAAGCCGCCAATTTCTCAACACATTCGTCAAAGCGGCTTTCATGCACCATCAAACGTTTGAGGCCCGAACAAAATTGTCCGGAATTTGCGAATCGCCGACGAAACATCATCGCCATAACATCCGGATTCAGGTCAGCATCGGCAAACACAATGCCGGGACTCGACCCACCCAATTCAAGGCACACGGGGATGAGTTTTTGCGCCGCCGTCCCATAGATTTTCCGCCCGGTTTGCGTGCTGCCGGTAAAGGAAATCAGGTCGATATTTTGATCACAGAGATCGGCGCCCGCCTGCCCGCTCCCGTAAATAAAATTCATCACATGCGGCGGTAAGATTCGGCTTTCCTCAATCAAACGCTCCAAAAGTTTTGAGAAAAACGGAATCTCCTCGGAATATTTCATCACCACGCAATTCCCCGCAAGCAACGAAGTCGCAACCGCGCGCGCAAAATTCCCAAACGGAAAATTCCACGGTGCCACACAGGCCATGACGCCATAGGGTTCATGCATTTGCTCGCTGATTTCCTTGTCGTCTTCATAGAGAATTTTATTGGCCATCGCTGCCGGTGCGTTTTGAATATTCCATGCAAGTTCCGCCGCACCGTCATCAAATACGACCCGCGAAAGCTTAAGCGGCATGCCCATTTCACGCGAAGTTTGTTCGATAATTTCTTGGCCGTGTGCGCGAAAAACCTCCAACAATTGTGTCATGAGGCGGCAACGTTCCACCACACCCAATGCCTGCCAAGCAGGTTGCGCATTGCGGGCGCGATCAACGATTCGCGCAATGTCCTCACGACTTGTGACGTCCACACTCCCAATCACCTCATATCCGCGCGAGGGGTTGGTGGAAATAATTTTTTGAAAGTTCGATGGAATCTCACAATGTGATTCGGTAATTTTTTCCGCTGCTTTGTTCATGATGTCCTCCTTAAATATTAATTGAATATTCGCTTTTTGCCTTTCCAGACAGGAACCCCAGCAAATTCATGTGGGTGAAACCATTGGCCGGTTTCTGGGTTTATCTCTTCTGCAATTTCTCTGTCAGAAATATCTTTAATTTTGACTCTCACTCGATGTTTCCCATCCTCGGTATACTCCCAAACATAACATTCAAAGACATTCTTAGCCCAGTGTTCATTAACGAAATCATCTGCCCAATAACCAATAAAACCCTCGGCATCTTCAAGCTGTGCCTTTACTCCGCCATCAATATGGAACAGCTCAATAACTCGTCCACTCTTGTCATCGACACTCACTACACCCCACGATGCAGGCTTATATTTTAGCTTGTATCCATACAAATAATACTCAACCTCTTCCCAATCCGGGAATTTAACCAATCTAGTTTCAAGACATCCAAGAATAAAAATTTGTTGACCGTTTCTTTTCGCTTGAGTGCTTCCCTCAATATTAAGTTCATTACTCAAAAAATTTTCATCTGATGGATATACACCGATAGCACTAATGTTAGCACTGCTAAAACTTCTCCCTATGCAAATACCTGTTCCACGAATATAAGCGCCATCCCCACCTGAAATTTCTAATTCTGCCGTAAAATCACTATCCAGCCTACACATAGAATCCAGATACAAAGCACATGTTCCATATTTAAATTCTCCGGAGATAAAAAAATATATCATTTTCTTTCTTTTTATATCACAGCGCCCCACTAATAGATTACCCTTCTCTATGAGTATATGAAAAGGTGGCGCCCACATATTCAAATGCATAATAGATATACTTTGACTAACTGGGTCCTTACTAGCCGAAAACATAATATTCCCCTTGGAACGTCGAATTGTAAGGTTTGTACTACTTAAATCCACATCCCATTGACGAGTATTTCCAATCCATTCGTTATTTTCAATTCTGAACAGTTCACTCCCTCCATGATCTAAAAAAAGGCCATTTATTACATAACTTAAAGCCCTATCAGGGTCTGGTTTGAAAGATAAATAGTCCTTACCATCAATGTTTATAACTGAATGAAACATTTGAAATGAGCTTTTACCTAAGTTAACAGTGAGGTTTCTTTCATAAACATCAAAAAACCCTTTACGTTTGGGGTCATCAACATTTTCACTCTCTTGAATTTTATTATAAGCATCTCGGATTTTCTTTTTGGATAATACTCCATTAGTGGAGTCTACTTGACAATTATTACATAATATGCACATATGGTCGGGATTATGTTCCCGCGCGTTTATAAAAGTAGGGTTGATATGTTCATAAGTATAAATGGCCGTACGACATATTACGCAACCAAATTTTGACCTTTGGCGAATTTGCCTTTTTACTTCACTTGGTATGGACCTAGATAATCCATATTTATTTTTCATTATTTAAATCCATATTGTCAGAATAACAAAAAGCATGTGCTCTGAAACTTATCGTGATTATTATTTTGACTTATTTAGCAACTATGACCCTGTACTTTTAAGTCTTTGCCGACTGGTCTGAATAATTTCGCTAGCCTTAATTTTTGACTTCGAAACTTTTAACTCTGCTTGGGGCTGCTTCCTCTGCAGAGACATTTCCCCACGCTCCAACAGCGGTTTGAGGTAATGACCCGTATAGCTGATTTTTTCTGCCGCGATTTCCTCCGGCGTGCCTTGGGCGATGATTCGTCCGCCGCCTGCGCCGCCTTCGGGCCCAATGTCGATAATATGATCCGCCGTTTTGATCACATCCAAATTATGTTCGATCACCAGCACCGTATTGCCCGAATCGACTAGGCGATGCAGCACCTCAAGCAATTTGCGCACATCCTCAAAATGTAGTCCCGTGGTGGGTTCATCAAGGATATAGAGTGTTTGGCCGGTGGCGCGTTTGGCCAGCTCCTTGGCCAGTTTCACGCGCTGTGCCTCCCCGCCCGAAAGCGTGGTCGCGGCCTGCCCAACCTTGATATAATCAAGCCCCACTTCGCGCAATGTTTCCAATTTATTGCGAATGGCGGGAATGGCGGCAAAGAAATCACAGGCCTGTTCAATCGGCATGTCCAGCACATCGCTGATGGATTTATCCTTATATGTGACCTCTAACGTTTCGCGGTTATAACGCTGCCCCTGACAGGATTCGCAAGTCACATAGACATCGGGGAGGAAATGCATTTCGATTTTGATCAGCCCGTCCCCCTGGCACGCTTCACATCGCCCGCCCTTGACGTTAAAGGAGAATCGCCCAGGACTATATCCCCGCGCCTTGGATTCCGGTAACCCCGCGAACCATTCCCTGATCGGCGTAAAACAGCCGGTATAGGTAGCGGGGTTGGAGCGCGGCGTGCGCCCGATGGGTGATTGGTCAATATCAATCACTTTATCAAGATATTCGAGCCCCGTAAGGGTTTTATAAGGCGAGGGAATATCCACACTGCGCATCAATTTTTTCGACACGGCCCGAAAAAGCGTATCGAGAATGAGCGTTGATTTCCCACTGCCCGACACCCCGGTCACACAGGTAAAAGTGCCGAGCGGAATCTCAACATTCACATTTTTTAAATTATTGCCGCTGGCACCTTCAAGCCTTAAATATTGCGCGGTTTTATTGGATTTTTTGACCGTGCGACGTGTGGTCGGCACCGCAATTTCGCGCGTGCCGATCATATATTGCGCGGTGATGCTGCGCGTATTTTTGAATACCTCCTGCGGCGTGCCCGCCGCAATTACTTCCCCGCCATGCACCCCTGCGCCCGGCCCCATATCAATCAGGTAATCCGCCGCGCGGATCGCGTCCTCAT
Organism: Alphaproteobacteria bacterium; assembly: GCA_016794305.1. Classification (GTDB taxonomy): domain Bacteria; phylum Pseudomonadota; class Alphaproteobacteria; order Micavibrionales; family Micavibrionaceae; genus UBA1573. Next base: position 7,786 of record JAEUKN010000043.1, read on the forward strand.
CATGTTCCACCACCAACACGGTATTGCCGATATCGCGCAGATGGGTGAGGGTTTCGAGCAAGCGATGATTATCGCGTTGATGCAAGCCGATAGAGGGTTCATCAAGCACATATAACACACCCGTGAGGCCCGAGCCGATTTGCGAAGCGAGCCGAATCCGCTGGCTTTCCCCCCCCGACAACGTCCCCGAAGAACGATCAAGCGAGAGGTAATCCAAGCCGACATTCACAAGGAATTTGAGTCGATCATTGATTTCTTTCAAAATCCGCACCGCGATGTCATTTTGCTGGCGCGTGAGGTGATCGGGCAATTGCGCAAACCATTGCTGCGCGCTCAAAATCGAAAAATTTGTGGCCTGTGAGATGGTATGATTCGCAATTTTAACCGCCAAAGCTTCGGGTTTTAACCGCGCCCCGTGGCAAGTGGTGCAGGGCGAACTGGATTGATATTTTGAAAACTCCTCCACCATCGACTGGCTTTCAGTTTCGCGGAACCGCCGCTCAAGATTGGGAATAATCCCTTCGAATGATTTTTGTTGTTCATAGGTTTTTTTGCCTTCGCGATAACGGAAATTGATTAATTTTCCGCCTGAGCCATACAGCAAAACTTGGCGCACCTCATCCGGCAACTTGGCCCATGGCGTATAAATATCGCATTTGAACGCGGCACACACATTTTCCATCGCCGCCATGTAATAGGGCGAAAAATTTTTCGACCATGGCTCTACCGCGCCGTCCGCTATGGTTTTGCCGTCATCAGGCACAACAAGCGCAGGATCCATGTAAAGCGTCACCCCCAGCCCGTCACAAGCCGGACACGCGCCATGCGGCGAATTGAAAGAAAATAATCGCGGTTCAATTTCGGGAATGGTAAATCCGGAGACGGGACAGGCGAATTTTTCGGAAAATAACTGCTCACTATGATCATCGGCATTTTCGGCGATCATCAGCCCATCCGCCAGTTTGAGCGCAGTTTCAATCGAATCCGCCAAACGTTGTCCCAAATCAGGCCTGATCACCAGCCGGTCCACCACCACCGCAAGATCATGTTTGAATTTTTTATCAAGTGTGGGGGCCGCGTCAATTTCATAAAATTCGCCGTCAATTTTGATTCGCTGGAACCCTTTGGCTTGCAGCTCCTTCAGTTCCTTTTTATACTCACCCTTGCGGCCGCGCACGATGGGCGCGAGCAAGAATAATTTTGTCCCTTGCGGCATTTGCTGCAGGCGATCGACAATCTGGCTCACGGTTTGGCTTTCAATCGGCAAGCCGGTGGCGGGCGAATACGGCACCCCCACGCGCGCCCACAACAAGCGCATATAATCATAAATTTCGGTGACGGTCCCCACGGTTGATCGCGGATTACGGCTCGTGGTTTTTTGCTCAATCGAAATCGCTGGGGAAAGCCCTTCAATCGAATCCACATCCGGTTTTTGCATCATCTCCAGAAACTGGCGCGCATAGGCGGACAGACTTTCGACATAACGCCGCTGGCCTTCGGCATAAATTGTATCAAACGCCAGTGAGGATTTCCCCGAACCAGACAATCCAGTGATCACCACCAATTGATCACGCGGAATATCCAGATTGACATTTTTTAAATTATGCTCCCGCGCCCCGCGCACAGAAATATGTGTCAGTGCCATATTTTACAAAACCTCTCGCAAATTTTTAGAACCTGTTCATGATCTCTACTCCGGCGTTGGCTTTTCACGGTATTTCTGCGCTTCCGCTTCTCACGTACATCTATGTACGATCCGATGCGGTTCTCGAAAAACCGCAAAAATCCTTAGCCGCAGCGAGATCATGAACAAGTTCTTAAATCAGGTATCCCTTTAATTATGCCGATTTGCGTAGTTTTAAAGCCCCGCCGTCGCCCATATCATCTTCGGGATTATACTCTGCCTCCACCGCATCCATTGGGTCATCGGGGCCCGCCAGCATGGAATCGGCCACGATGCCTGATTGCTGAAGAATCGCCGTTTCCAATTTTTTGGCTGCGTCAGGATTATCACGCAAATAACGTTTGGCATTTTCGCGCCCCTGCCCGATGCGTTGCCCGTCATAGGAATACCACGCCCCCGATTTTTCCACCAAATTGGCGGCCACACCGAGGTCAATCATTTCCCCGAATTTTGAGATACCCTCGCCATACATAATATCGAATTTTACCTCGCGGAATGGGGGGGCCATTTTGTTTTTCACGACCTTAACCCGCGTTTCATTCCCCACCACCTGTTCCTTTTCCTTGATCGCGCCGATGCGGCGAATGTCAATGCGCACAGATGCATAGAATTTAAGAGCGTTCCCCCCCGTTGTGGTTTCAGGAGAGCCATAGGATACGCCGATTTTCATCCGCGTTTGGTTGATAAACACCACCACCGTCCGCGACCGCGAGATAGACCCCGTGAGTTTGCGCAAGGCTTGGGACATTAATCGCGCCTGAAGCCCCATATGGCTGTCGCCCATTTCCCCTTCCAATTCGGCCTTTGGCACCAACGCCGCCACCGAATCCACCACCAATACGTCAACCGCGCTGGACCGCACCAACATATCAACAATTTCCAGAGCCTGCTCCCCCGTATCGGGCTGGGAAATCAACAAATTATTGATATCGCAACCGAGTTTTTTGGCATATCCCGGATCAAGCGCATGTTCCGCATCCACAATGGCGCAGGTCCCGCCGAGCTTTTGCGCCTCTGCCATAATCTGTAGGGCCAAAGTGGTTTTACCCGATGATTCGGGGCCATAAATCTCCACAATACGCCCGCGCGGCACCCCGCCGATCCCGAGCGCCACATCCAACCCCAGCGAGCCGGTGGAAATTGCCTCAATTTCCAATTTCTCGCTCTTGCCGTTCAACTGCATGATCGTGCCCTTGCCAAAGGCTTTTTCAATCTGGGCCAATGCCGCCTGAAGCGCCTGAGCCTTATTTTTATCGGCTTCATTTTTTGCATCGGTTTTATTGTCTTTTGAAGCTGAGAGAGCCATGATATTCCTTTCACTGTTTTTTTTGAATTTGATTTCGCATGCTTTTTTAAATCAACTTTATTTTAGGAAATGTACATTATTTGTTCTTATCCGTCAATAGGCTTTTTAGATTTTTTTTGAGTCCTATTGAGGCGTTGGCTCATCACAAAAATATGATCATTTCTATTAAAAAAGCGAAGATATACTTGGAATACTGAACTTGATTAGGTTGTCACTTCGGACCTAACGTAGCCTCCCTCTGCTTCGTCGCTTGAGCCGTCACCAGCAATTCAGTGTTCTAAGTATATTTTATTTTATAAACCCTTCGGTTTGCAATGTCCATAGCCGAGCATATAATCCGTTTTGCGCCAACAAATCATCATGCGATCCGCTTTCAACTATTTGCCCGCGATCCATCACAATGATGCGGTCCATCATGCGAAGTGTGGACAGGCGGTGAGCAATCGCCACCACCGTTCGTCCCTGAGTGATATTTTTTAAACTTTCTTCGATTAGTTTTTCGGACTGGCTGTCGAGTGCGGACGTGGCTTCATCCAGAATCAAAATCGGCGAATTTTTCAAAATCGCGCGGGCCAGGGCAATACGTTGCTTTTGCCCGCCGGAGAGTTTCACGCCGCGTTCCCCGACCTCTGCATCATATGCTTTTGCGCCATTTTTGTCGACCAGTGAGAGGATAAAATCTTCGGCATGGGCCAATCGTGCGGCCTTCTGCACTGCTTCAAAATCCGCATTTTCTGAACCAAATTTAATATTTTCCAAAATCGTGCGGTGGAAAAGTTCAGCATTTTGAGAGATCACAGCAAACGGAGCGCGCAAACTATCCTGCGTGACCCCGGCAATGTCCTGCCCGTCAATGGCAATCAGGCCGCCCTGAAGATCATAAAGTCGCAAGAGCAGTTGAATCAAAGTTGATTTGCCCGCGCCGCTTGGTCCCACCAGACCCACTTTTTCACCGGCATGAATAGTGAGGTTCAGGCCCTCAAAAACCGGGCGCGATGGATACCCGAAATGCACATTTTTGATTTCAATTTCCCCCCTCTTCACCACCAACGGCACAGCATCCGGGGCATCCTGAATGTCAAAATTTTGCACGATTGTATCAATCGAGTTTTTCATTTCGGCGGTGAGACGGAAAACCTGAACGATCAAAGATTGCAACCACCAGCTTTGCTGCGTGAGGATCAACGCATAGGTCATCATGGACACAAATTGCTCAACGCCGATATGCCCGTCTTTATATCCAAATAACATCAAAGTTAAAAGAACGATGATAAAGCTATCATTTATGATATACTGGGATGCTTCCATTGCGAGAGCAGCCTCATCATTTTTTTGTCCGGCCGCACCAGCGCGCGATAATACCGAACGCATGCGCTGATCCTCTCTATGTTGGCGTGAAAAAACCTTGACCAAGAAAATATTTGAAATACTGTCAATGTAATGGCCGCGCACCACATTCATTTCCTCGGCAGAGTGGTATCCGGCCTTGGAAACTCTCTTCCCAACCACAAAAATAACAGCGGCACAGCAGCACGTATAAAGTAAAACGGTTAAGGCAAATTGCCATCCGGAAAAGAGAAAAACCACGAATGCCATTATAAAATGGATCGTCGCAAAATTAGCTTGCTGTGTCGCGATATAGATCAACGTGCGGAAATGATCAGGCATCTCCATAATCTTACCGGCGAGACTGCCGACATAATCATCCTGAAAATAACGATAGGAATGGCGATACACATATTGCCCTAATTGTCGCCTGATCGACATCACAAACGGCGTCATAAAATTTTTAACTATCCAACTGCCTGTGAGGTAGGCCAAGGCGCCCGTAAAATGCAGCGAGGCAACCATCAGAACATTGAAAAAGATAAATTGCTCCCACCCATTTTGCAGATCGCTTGTGGTAAGAGAACCGGCAACTTTTCCGATCGCCAACGGAATCAAGCTATACATAATGGCACCGAAATTCCACAGAACCGCCAGTGCGGCAACCGGCCACCGGACTTGCTTCACAAAATAGAAAACAAACGGCCATAATTTATGCGGCAGCGTCTGCGGCGATGGCGCTTGATCAATGAGTTCAAGTCCGGGGGCGATCTTTTGGAAAAAACTGCGCCGCATGAGTGCTCCTATGCGTCAAATATTTGTCAAATATGTCGATTGCGCTAAAGGGTAAATCAGATTTTTAAAAAAGTCCAAATAAAAAACCGTTTTTTCTGGCTTTTTGCCGATATAACGTGTAAAAGGCGGCAAGATTTAATTTATCATTTAATTTGCGCGCTGAGTTTTGCGCATTGACCACAGACAAAAAGGGCCCCACCGTGACCACCGAAAATTTAAGAAATATTGCCATTATTGCCCACGTTGACCATGGCAAAACCACGTTAATTGACTCTATCCTGCGCCAAAGCGGCACATTCCGCGATAATCAGGCGGTGGATGAACGCGTGATGGACAGCAATGACCTGGAAAAAGAGCGCGGCATCACCATTTTGGCCAAATGCACCTCGGTTTTGTGGGACAATGCCCGAATCAATATCATCGACACACCCGGCCACGCCGATTTCGGCGGCGAGGTAGAGCGGATTTTGAACATGGCGGACGGCGTGATTCTCTTGATTGATGCCGCCGAGGGTCCGTTGCCGCAAACCAAATTCGTACTCGGCAAGGCCCTCAAACAAGGAATTCGCCCGGTTGTGGTCGTCAATAAAATTGACCGGTCTGACGCGCGGCCAACTGAGGTGCTCAACGAAGTGTTCGACCTCTTCGCCTCGCTTGATGCCACCGAAGAACAGCTTGATTTCCCTGTGCTTTACGCGTCCGGGCGTGACGGATGGTGTTGCGAAACTTTGGATGGCCCGCGCGAAAATCTCCACCCGCTATTGGATTTGATTTTGAAACACGTGCCGGCACCGCAAGTTGACCAAAACGGGCCGTTTAAAATGCTCGCCAGTATTCTCAATGCCGACCCCTATCTGGGCCGCGTGTTGGTGGGCCGTGTGGTCTCCGGTTCCGCCAAGGTCAATATGCCGGTTAAGGCGATGAATTTGGACGGCAAAACGGTGGAACAATTCCGTCTCTCAAAACTCATGACATTCTCAGGCATTAATAAGGTGCCGGCCGAAACCGTTCAGGCCGGCGATATTATTTGCATCGCGGGCATGAGCGAGGCATCGGTGGCCGACACAATCTGCGATTTATCGGTGACCGAGCCGGTTCCCGCCACGCCAATTGACCCGCCCACCATGGCGGTGACGATTACGGTGAATGATTCGCCGCTGGCGGGGAAAGAGGGGAAAAAACTGACCTCCACCATGATTCGGGAACGCCTGATGACCGAGGCCGAAAGCAACGTCGCCATTCGCGTGAGCGAGTCTGCTGATCGCGATTCCTTTGAACTGGCGGGGCGTGGAGAACTTCAGATCGGGGTCTTGCTTGAAACCATGCGCCGTGAAGGATTTGAACTCTCCGTCTCTCGTCCGCGCGTTTTGCTGCAAAAAGATGCTCAGGGTGAAGTGGTGGAACCGTACGAAGAAGTCATCATTGATATTGATGACGACTATACC